>CAVABU010000200.1:0-2022 GCA_963586965.1 Gemmiger formicilis | reverse complement strand
ATTATTCGATGCAGAGTTTCTGCAAATCATAAAAGGAGCCGTTGTAGATATTAAAGTCAACCCTACCCTTTATACCTGGCAGACGACCAGCATCTGTATGCTGCCAGAACTTCCATGCACCTTTATATTCCACCTTATCCACATAATAATGGGCTATCCAGTAGGGATAGTCATCAAAGACTGGCGCAGAGAGGTATAACTCCTTAAATTTATTATATGTGTAGATGATGGGTTTGACATGATATCTGTCTTCCACAGCATGAAGCCATGTCAGCACATCCATCTGAAAATCATCCACACTCTGACCATCAGGTTTTTTTTCTATATCGAGCACTGGTGGCAGGTCACCACTCTCAAGTCTTACATTATCGAGAAAAAACTGTGCTTGGTCGCGGGCTGAAGACTTGGTGCTCCAGAAATGATAGGCGCCACGGATGTAACCATTGTCCTTGGCATTATAGAAATTTTCCTTAAACTTTGAGTCTATCCTCGTCTTGCCTTCGGTGGCTTTTATGACGACGAATCGCACAGGACAGCCTTCTATCATACCATTACGCAGTTTGTCCCAGTCAATGGTGCCTTGATAGTGACTGATGTCTATGCCATGTATCTCATAGCCTTCGGGATATTTGGCGTCACCATAGAATGCTCGCCAACGGAAACCCGTTGGGGAAACAAAGAAATGATACACGCCCCAGATGTAGAGTAAAGACACAAAAACACCTCCCAACCACAAATAGCGGCTGGAAATGTGCTGCTTGCGGCGGGAGGTTGTCTTTCTCTTTCTTTTCATTTATTGTCTACGTCCGACCACCATTTAGTGAAGGCATGCAAATGCCACCTTCACCAATGTAGGGTCAAACATAAATGCCATGTTTATTTTGCACACTCAAGAGCAAGAGTTCTTGTGGTCTGGTCACACACCTCTGATGGTCCCCAGTACTGGATTGGACCAGGATAAATGTAGCAAGTGTTCTTTGCCCACTCCTCACGATGAGCAACGAGATACTTAAATGGTGCACCATCAAGTTCTACGAGTGCCTTGCGGATAACTGGTTTCATAGCACCATTACGACGCTCCATATTCATCATCATTGTGATAGGCACACCACCTGCGATCCACTCTTCTGCAGGAGCTGTAGTATTCTTGATGATTGACATGTAGCCAGTCTTGCCGTTAGCGATGAGGCGGCTTGCGTTGAATCCGAGGCTATAGCAGTAGTCAGCATCGTAGTTGGATGGAGCTGCGCAACGACCCTCATAACCGAAGAAGTGGTGCTGAGCAGAGAACTTGCCATTATACTTGCCTTCCTTCTTCCAAGCGTCGAGCTTTGTAGCTACCATGCGAGAGAGAAGCTTCTCAGTCTCGATGAGCGACACCTGCACATTTCCGTGTGGGTCACGGTCAAGGCAGAGCTGGCGTGCCACGTCAGCAGGGAGAGACTTCAGGATGGCAAGGTTCTCAGGAGCGATAGCGCCCTCTACGAATGCGATCTGCTCTTCTGCATTAGCAAACACACGGCTTTCACCTGTAGCAGGATCAGTGAGCACCTCATTGAGTTCTGCGATAAGTTTCTTGATAGCAGGGATAAACTCGATGAGTCCCTCTGGGATGAGCACAGTACCGAAGTTGTTGCCATCAGCAGCGCGGTCAGCCACGATCTTTGCGATGTATGTCACTACATCATCGAGGCTCATTTCCTTCTGCTCGATTTCCTCAGAGATGAGGCAAACGTTAGGCTGAGTCTCAAGTGCGCACTCGAGTGCGATGTGAGATGCCGAACGGCCCATGAGCTTGATGAAGTGCCAGTACTTACGTGCTGAGTTACAGTCGCGCTGGATGTTACCGATGAGTTCAGAGTAAGTCTTGCAAGCAGTGTCAAAACCGAAAGAAGTCTCTATCTGCTCGTTCTTAAGGTCACCGTCGATAGTCTTAGGACAACCAATCACCTGCACGCCGTAGTTCTTTGCAGCATAGTATTCTGCGAGCACACAAGCGTTGGTGTTAGAGTCGTCACCACC
>CAVABU010000199.1:0-2139 GCA_963586965.1 Gemmiger formicilis | reverse complement strand
TTTGAGACACACTGGAATCTCGCAAATGACAGTCATTATAGTCTTGAACATAGCAACGTAGATGCCCGCGGTGTGATTATTCATATCGGCGTGGGCTCTGACGTTGTCTGTTCTACTATAATGGGCAATGCGAGAGCCTCAGTGTGAAGGACAGACAACAGGTAGGTTCTCACGCTTTCTTTTTGTCCTTACTCGCGACAATTATTAATTTACAATACGTCTTTATTATGAAGAAAAACCAATTTTTGCTTGCGGCAGCCGTCATCCTCATGGCGAGTTGCGCAAATGATGACTTTACGGGGGACAACACCACCCCATCGACTGGCACTGGCGCCATCACGTTTAATATGTCTACGCCTGCCATTACGCGTGCTACGGAGACTGGCTCTAACGCTGCAACAAAACTCGGCAATGAGTTCATCGTGTGGGGTGAGAAGAATGAGAATGCCGAAAATGCTGCAATTAAGACTTTGGAAGGTAACACCAACGTAGTATTCGAAAACTACCGCGTGCAGTACACGAGTGGCACTGCCAACACGAGTACAAGTAACACAAAAGATTGGGAGTATGTGGGTGTTACACCATATAATGGTAATGGCACAACACCAACTGAAGGCGATGGTGATGAAAGTAACGCATCCGTGTCTCCTTCCATCTATAAGGATACATCCACTAAGCAGACCATCAAGTATTGGGATTTCGGTAAGACTTACACCTTTACTGCTATCTCAGCCTTGCAGAAAGATATAACATCTGGCAAGGTGAAGATAACAAAGAATATTAATCAGTCGACTGCTACCAACAAGGGCTACACCATCCAGCTTGCTAAAGGTGCCACCATTGACAAAATCTACTTCGCTGACCGCATGACCAAGAAACTTGATTCAAAGAACGCTACCGCCGCAGACAAGGATGCAGTCACCCTCACCTTCCGCAACCTCATGTCTAAGATCCGCTTCGGTATCTATGAGACCGTGCCAGGATATAAGGTGGTGATCACGGGTGTCAAGTTTGGCGACACTACTAATACTGCCAGCAGTGATACTAAGACCTTCGGTATCGAGGCAAACAACATTGTGGCAGGAGAAAACACCTCCTACACTGTGACATATGATGACGCAAACAAGGCTAAGGTGTCCGCAGCTACAGGTAGCTCCACGGCGAATGTTATCACCACAGCGGGTACCACTTGGCTCACTACGACAGGTGGTATTGCTACTTCATCCGACAATCCTACTTGGGATAATGTGTCAAATGGTGCAAGCGTATACACCACTATCCTGCCTAACCCAGACAACACGACTCCGATGAAGCTACAGATAGCATTCAAGTTGGTTTCCACTGACACGGATGAGGTGATCGAGTTTAAGAATAGCGACCAAGAGGTTTACCGCACAGTGGAGGTGCCAGCACAGTATTGTCAGTGGAAGAGCAACTATGCTTACTCTTACATCTTCAAGATCAGCGACAGGTCTGCAGACCTCTATCCTATCACCTTTGATGCTTGCGTAGTGACCGAGCAGACTGGCAACCAGGAGACCATCACCGAGGCTATTGATCCATCCATCACGACAATGGGTGTGAAGAACGGTACTATCGTCACTGGCAAGAACGAGTATGAAGCAGGTAGCGCCATCTATGCTTCGGTGGTAGAAAAGGGATCTGATGGCGAATACAATACTGTCACTTTGAGCAATGCTGATGGTAGTACAAACATCGCTCTCTATGAGGTTAGCGCAGCAGCTGGCTTCGACCTCACCGAGGCTTCCGTGTCACATGCGATTGCTAACAGTAGTGTGAACAATAAGAAGATTACTTGTACGCCGATTAGTGCAACTACAACTGGTCAGGATAGTCAGACTATCACCAACTGGTCAATAGTTACAGAAGTCCCAGACGTAGACGGTACTTCTCGCAATGTCTCTGCCCTCACGTGGACAGGCGAATCTGGCAAGACTTACGCAGTGGAGTACACAAGTAATAGCAAGAAGTACTACAAGTTAGTGAAGATCGCTACTGGGAATTAATAGTATCAAGATATAGTTTTTTTCGTAATATAATTTATATTGGATAAGCCGTTGGTGCGTGAGCATCGACGGCTTTTTCCATATATAGATGGTACGGCGCCCTCGATTAGTG
>CAVABU010000198.1:0-2139 GCA_963586965.1 Gemmiger formicilis | reverse complement strand
TCTAAGTAACAAAACGACTTGGTACGATATCAATACGTACCAAGTCGTTTTGTTTATGGCTACTAATTATAGATGTTAGACGAACCGAAAGGAACAGCATCTCCGAAGCCGTTTTTTGTTTTGGCACATACATTTTTCTTCCGAAATATTCTGATTGTAATGAAAAAACACTACTTTTGCAAAGTCCTAATTCACGCCGTTCCATCCGCAGGCTTATGCCATGAAGGATGGAGGAGGCTCTATAGGTTAAATATGGAGATAGACCTTCGGGGCGTGGGAGGGCGCGACACAATGTTAAAGCGTCACTAACGCTTTGTCAATGACCATTCTGAACGTAGGAAATTCAAAACTGTGTGTCAATGACAATGTCAGAAGTGGCTGCTACGGGTATGGAACAACTGTATCCCGGGGTGTGCACGTGAGGGTATGTTATATTCCCTCATGCACACTTATACGGTGATACGTGCAGATACCGGCGTGGGCAGACACTCTACTCGTCACACACAGGGGCTTTTCCTACGGCCTAGAATGGAGACGAGCGGAGGTGGAAGCCCACGTTTTGCATTTGTACCGTAAACCTATTGCTTATTATAAATCATGCCTATGGGCTGAGGCATATTTACAATATTATGCCATTAAACGACCCAATTAGGAAAGGGTACTCAGAGTGTATCAATTTGTTGCGATTTCCCCTCGCTATCCTTGTAGTGTTTGTTCATAGTCTCGGACCCGACATCGACATAGCCCAGCTACATGCCAGCGGACTGTCGGGCGCAGCCATCCACGACTACATTAGAGTCTTCTGTTCTTTGGTCATCTCACATAGTGCCGTACCAGTCTTCTTCATCATCTCCGGCTACTTGCTGTTTCTCAAGGTGGAGCAATATGACCGCAAGACATATGAGGATAAACTCAAGAAACGGTGTCACAGTCTGCTGAAGCCGTATTTGGTGTGGAACATTCTTATAGTGCTATGGACTCTGATGTTCAAGGTGGGCGGCATTCTGCTGCACGGCAAACCATGGTCGGGCATCGGCGACTACTTCATGGACAACGGATATCTACACATGCTATGGGATAGCAGCGTATGGGGCGAGCACACAACATGGCTCGGTGTAGCCACCCATCATAGTGGCCCCGCACTCCTGCCTTTCTGGTATATGCGCGACTTGATGGTGATGGTGTTGCTATCGCCGTTGGTTTGGTGGCTCGTCAAGAAGTTGCGCCTCGTCTATCTCGGGATATTGCTGGCGATATACGCCTTCGACATCCGTGTGTCGTGGATGAGCGGAACCCTCACCAGTGCAACATTGTTTTTCAGCATTGGTGCTTACTTCGCCACCAAGAAGCAAGACTTCACTAAGGAGTTGTGGAAAGGCAGATACGTGATATATCCGTTGGCGCTGGTGCTGATGTACTGGCAGACCTACACGGGGTCGGTGAGGGGCTACGAGATGTCGAGGATGATATACCCTTGGCTCATTGTAGTGCAGAGTTTCGCCCTCATCATCGTTGCCACCCATCTCTGTAGCCACCGCAAGCTATACGAGAAGTGCAAGTGGCTCGCACCATCTTCATTCTTCGTCTATGCCGCGCATCCCTTTATACTTGGATGGGTGATTGCCTTAGTCAATAAGATAGCCCCAATGGGCGACACGTGGTATATGCAGACCATCTGCTACCTCGTCGCCCCACTGCTATGCATAGCAATATGCGTGGGAGCATACATGTTGATGCGGCGATACCTACCGAGTGTGGCAAGCGTGTTGATGGGAGAGAGAAGATAGAATGTCCTCGGTCATAAGCCAATGCTCATGCCAGACGTATTACTAAGCGAAGGCAAAAGCAAAACGACTTGGTACGATATCAATACGTACCAAGTCGTTTTGTTTATGGTTACTAAAATAGGTGTTAGACGAACCGAAAGGAACTATATACACATCCAAGACATCGGTGATGCACTTTCTCTGCCCTACTCTTTCGCGTCTTCTTTCACATCTTCTCCCTCTGCCGGAAATTCGGCAAAGTATTTCATTTCGTGAAGAATCTTGTCGCGACGCGTCAAAATGTAGCTGCTGGGACTGGCAGAATTGAACTTGCGCGGATTGGGAAGTGTGGCGGCTATAAGGGCGCACTGCA
>CAVABU010000197.1:0-2172 GCA_963586965.1 Gemmiger formicilis | reverse complement strand
AGTCCCACATTAGGACCAATGAG
Organism: Gemmiger formicilis; assembly: GCA_963586965.1. Lineage (GTDB taxonomy): Bacteria > Bacteroidota > Bacteroidia > Bacteroidales > Bacteroidaceae > Prevotella. The sequence continues at coordinate 2,149 of CAVABU010000197.1, read as the reverse complement.
TGTATTGTTGCCAATGGTGACGTGCCCACAGTCGAGAATCACACAACCGAAATTGATGTAGACATCATTGCCGATGGTAATATTCTTACCAAACTCACAACGGAAATCGGGTTCTATCCACACATTCTCTCCCACGGAGTGAAACAAGCGGTGCATGATATCACGACGCTCGTCCACTTCATCATCAGCCAAACAATTATAAGCACGAAAGAGTTTCTTAGCCTCCACTCTTCTATTAAACAGGTCTTGGTCGAAATCATTGTATATCTCGCCAGCCTGCATCTTTTCCCAATCAGACTTACACATATTTATATATTATGTAGAAGTTGAAGTACGGTGTCCTCACCTTACATCCTAAATCTACAAGAGATTGTTTATGATATCAAAGTTAGACATTTCTTCGCACACGTACAAATTATACAAAAAAAATGCTATGTCGAGTTACACTTTCAACATTTCTTCGTACCTTTGTGCTAATACTAAGATTTACACATATTATTTATATGGCTAATTCCGTACAACTTATGAACCGTGCCGCAGACAACATCCGCATACTTGCGGTGTCAGCTGTGGAAAAGGCAAAGTCGGGACACCCCGGTGGAGCTATGGGTGGTGCAGACTTTATCAATGTGCTCTATTCTGAGTTTCTTGTGCATGACCCTGCCAATCCTGCATGGATTGGACGTGACCGTTTCTTCCTTGACCCTGGTCACATGGCACCTATGCTCTACGCACAACTGTGCATGACGGGCAATTACACTCTTGATGAACTACAGCAACTCCGTCAGTGGGGATCGCCTACCACGGGACATCCAGAATATGACGTGGCTCGCGGTATAGAAAACACTTCAGGACCTCTCGGTCAGGGGCATGTGTTTGCCGTGGGTGCAGCTATAGCAGCAAAGTTTCTTGCCACAAAGACTGGCAACCCTACATTCGCAAAGGAAACAATTTACGCATACATATCCGATGGTGGCATACAGGAGGAGATAAGCCAGGGTGGCGCACGCATAGCAGGTGTGCTTGGTCTGGACAACCTCATCATGTTCTATGATGCCAATGACATCCAGCTCTCTACCACCACCAGCGAGGTGATGAATGAGGACACAGCAGCCAAATATCGCGCACTGGGATGGGAAGTGTTGGAAATCAATGGCAATGACGTAGAGCAGATACGCGAGGCCATCACCAAGGCAAAGGCCGTGGAGGGCAAACCTACTCTCATCATCGGTAAATGTGTCATGGGTAAGGGTGCCTTGAAGGCTGACGGCTCTTCTTACGAAAACTCTTGCAAGACTCATGGTGCACCTCTCGGCGGTGATGCTTATGTCAACACAGTGAAGCATCTCGGTGGTGACCCAGAGAATCCATTTGTGATATTCCCTGAGGTGAAGGAGATGTATGACAATAGAGCCAAAGAACTGGCTGTCATCTGCGCTGAACGCCACAAGGAAGAGGCTGAGTGGGCTGAAGCTAACAAGGAGATGGCAAAGAAGCAGGAGGAATGGTTTAGTGGCAAAGCTCCCGCAATCGACTGGAGCAAGTGCGAACAGAAGGACGACCAGGCCACACGTGCAGCATCTGCCACTTGTCTGTCACTGTTGGCTGAGCAGGTGCCAAACATGATTGTTTCATCTGCCGACCTTTCTAACTCTGATAAGACTGACGGATTCCTCAAGAAGACTCACGCGTTGACTCGTGGTGATTTTTCAGGAGCATTCCTGCAGGCTGGCGTAGCCGAACTGACTATGGCTTGTTGTTGCATCGGTATGACTCTGCACGGAGGTGTCATCGCAGCTTGTGCCACATTCTTCGTATTCTCCGACTATATGAAACCGGCTATCCGTATGGCGGCGCTTATGCAGTTGCCAGTGAAGTTCATCTGGTCACACGATGCATTCCGCGTAGGCGAAGATGGTCCTACTCACGAACCAGTGGAGCAGGAGGCACAGATACGCTTGATGGAGAAACTAAAGAATCATGCAGGCAAACCATCTATGCTCGTGCTTCGTCCTGCTGACGTAAAGGAGACCACAGAGGCTTGGAAACTCGCCATGGAGAATATGGCTACACCGACAGCTCTCATCCTTTCACGTCAGAATATCAACAACTTGCCCGAGGGCAATGACTATTCTCAGGTGTCAAAGGG
>CAVABU010000196.1:0-2173 GCA_963586965.1 Gemmiger formicilis | reverse complement strand
AGTTGCAGCGTCCTCGCTGCAACCTTTCTCAAATAAGCATTTGAAAAGTAGGAGGTACGGTAACGTGCCTCCTAAATGTTTTTTGTAGTGTCCATTTTATTTCTATCTCACAACAAATCCGCCAAAAACCTCTATTTATCAGTGATAAAGATGTGTTTTGTCTAATTTGTTTTGTCATTTGTCCAATTTATAAAAACTGATTTATATCAATTCTAATAAATTTGCATCCGCTTAAAAACCTAAGTCGGAGCGATGAGTGCAATCGTTTACACTATAGCGGAAAATCAATTTACCTAAATACAAAAACCGATATGAATCCAACATTATCTAATTGCATCAAGGGCAAGATGGCGCTATTGCTATTTTGCATGATGGCAGTGTTCAGTATGTCGGCATCGGCTCAAAACATCACCATCAAGGGTGTAGTGACCGACGCCGTTACAAAGGAACCGCTCATGGGTGCCACTGTCATGGCGACAGAAGGCAAGACTGGAGCAGTGACCGATCTTGACGGTAACTATACTATCACAGTTGCCCAGTCTACAAAACAACTTACTGTATCTTATATAGGATACACGAGCAAGACCGTTGCAGTGAAGGGTACGGTCATTAATGTGGCTCTAGACTCTGACGACAACCAACTGAGTGAGGTCGTGGTCGTGGGTTATGGTACGGCACGCAAGAGTGACCTCACAGGTAGCGTGTCAACGATCAACGCTAAAGACTTTAATAAGGGTTCGATTACTTCTGCCGAGGAACTTATCAATGGTAAGGTGTCCGGTCTGCAGATTATGTCAAACTCTGGTTCTACTACATCTGGTAGCACTATCCGTGTGCGTGGAGGTGCTTCGCTCAATGCTTCCAATGATCCATTGATCGTTGTTGATGGTGTGCCTTTGGAACTTGGTGGAATCGCTGGTGCTGATAACAACTTCCTCAGCCTCATCAACCCTCAGGATATCGAGTCAATGACAGTGCTCAAGGACGCTTCTTCCACAGCTATCTATGGTTCGCGTGCATCCAATGGTGTCATCCTTATCACTACCAAGAAGGGTAGCGAGTCAAAACCTCAGATACAGTTTACTACCACTAATACTCTTCAGACACGCGCCAACACCATCGAGGTGCTTACCGCTGACGAGTTCCGTAATATCATCAATGCTAATGGTACCGATGCACAGAAGGCTCTTCTCGGTACTGCCAACACTGATTGGTATAACGAAGTATACCGCACATCTCTTTCAACAGATAACAACCTATCCATCTCTGGTAGCCTCGTGAAAGGTCTTCCTTTCCGTGTATCTTTGGGCTACTCTAATCAGAATGGTATCGTGCGCAAGGATAAGGCTGAGCGCTACACTGGTAACATCGTGCTGTCTCCAAGCTTCTTCCAGGATCACTTGAAGCTCACTCTCAATGCTAAGGGTACTGTCTCAAAGAATAACTTCAACAATAGTAATGCCATCTGGGCAGCTGCTACCTTCAACCCTACACTGCCTGTTTACTCTGGCAATAACGAATACTTAGGTGGCTATACAGAGTCTCTCGACTCAAGTGGTAAACCTATCAATACTTCTGCAGGACAGCGTAACCCTCGTGGTCTCGTTGACCAGTATTTCGCAAGCAGTACTATCAAGCGCTTTATCGGCAACTTCGACATCGACTATAAGGTGCACTTCCTGCCTGAACTCAAACTGCATGCTACTCTCGGCACAGACTTGTCAAGCGGTAAGGGTAGCGAATATATACCAGAGTGTGCAGCTTCCAACTATACCAATGGAGGTTACGACTATCACTATGGCCCACAGAAGAACACCAACAACCTGCTGACTGTATATGCTAACTATGGCAAATATTTCGAGGCTGCAAAGAGTAACGTAGACTTTACCATCGGTTACGACTGGCAGCACTGGAAGTCTACAAAGCCAGCTTCTACATCTTACAATGTCAAAGGTGACGAACTCAACACATACAAGGCAGAAGATTATCGCCACACACTGCTCTCTTACTATGGACGTGTAAACTACTCTTTCGATGGTCGTTACATGCTCACAGCAACTATGCGTCGTGATGGTTCTTCACGTTTTGGCAAGGATTATCGTTGGGGTACATTCCCTTCAGTAGGTCTTGGTTGGACACTGACACAGGAGAAGTTCCTTCAGAACCAGAAAGT
>CAVABU010000195.1:0-2288 GCA_963586965.1 Gemmiger formicilis | reverse complement strand
CCTCTACATTGTAACTACTTATTTGAGGGTTGCAGCGAGGACGCTGCAACTACTATAGGGCAAAGCGGGGACGCTACAACTACTATAATACGCTTACTAACAAAAAAACAAATCAGCGCAGGGGTGATGTGCCCACTGCGCTGATTTGTTTCTAAATGTTAGGAGACTGATGTCAATCTCCGAAAAATTTATCTGATTCTGTCGTACTGCCCCAAGGACTTTCACTGGAGCTACCACTACCACTGCTTCCACCAGAGGCTATAGAACCAGTACCATCATGGTCATTATTCCACAATTTATTTATTTCTTCTGTTGTAGAGTTATTGCAAATGGAAGCCTCAAAGTTCACTTGCAGAGTCTCGATGTGAGGAGTCTGATAAACTTTCTTTATCATATCTTTCATTGTTTTTTTATTATTATATTTTCTATTACATATTAGTCTATTACCACCTTGGTCACTTTGTCACCACGCTTGATGATGTTGACACCCTTCTGGAGTCCGTCAGTGCGTCGACCGTTAGCATCATAGAATATGGCATTTGTGTCATCTTCTATGGCGTTGAGCTTGTCGATAGCAGTAGCGTCACCTTCCTCTGTGATTGTCAGTGAACTTGCCTTAGCACCTTGAGACTTGTCTACCACATAGCCGCGGAATCCTTTTACTTTCACTCCCGTGGTGCCAGCATACTTTTCCGTGAGCCAGAACTTGTCGCTGGCGATAAAGTAAGAGCTACTTGGCAGGGTAGTCTCTACGTAAGAGCCCACGATGTGTCCATTGACGTCTGTAGCCTCGGCGTTGAGCACTTCGGTAGGTTCGCTTGCATTGAGCGTTATCGTAGCGCCCTTCTTGCGACTGCGAAGCAATACTGGACGACCTGCCTCCACAGTGCCTGTAAGCTCCTTGATGACAAGTTCGCTATCAGTGATACCCGTCACCTCATATATCTTATAGTCAGGGTTGATTGACGCATCAATAGCATAAGGCAGGCAGAGCGTACCCCAAGTATTATTCATCTTGCGGCTATACGTAGCAGTCGTAGCGGTAAACGGTTTGTCAGCCTTGAAGTCGAGACCGTCCACGAGTTCGAGGTTGTCAGCTGAGAATGGGTCTGCCTCTGTACCTTCACCATCTATTTCGTGCTGCGTCTCACCTATGTAATAATAGTAGTCCTCAAACTTGCTCTGCACATTGCTACTCGTTATCTCAGAGTTGTTAGTAAGAGCGTATGCAGTATATGGCTTCAGGGTTGCCTCGTCCGTAGCGACAACATTCCACACCTTAGTGTCATCATCCATCACCAATAGCTTCTGGTCTTTAGCATCGCTACCAGATATGGTTTGTATGTTGCCATATAGCGTATAGCCATTACCACTAACAGAGGTGTTGCGAATAGGTGTTACAGGTACGCTAACTGCATCATCATCGGCAATCTGCATTGTCGTAACCTCACCCTTCGCCTTCACGATGTATGGCACGTTGGCATACATCTTTGATGTGCGGGTGAAGTAGAGTTGTCCGTCCTTAGTGCCGTCGCAGTCCAAACCATAAGCTCTGAATCCCTTCGGTGTGCTAACACTGAATGGCAATGTCAGCGTGCTGTAGCCATTAGGTGTGAATGTGCGACCGAATGTCACCTTGTTGGCAATAAATGCCTTTGGTATATCGTTACCAAACTCATCCGAGAGATAATAGTCAGCACATACCATTGAACCTTCCTTACCACATACCACGTTGGTCTGCTTGCTCTCACTCAGCGTAGATGGAGCATAGAGCAATGCTTCCTTACGCACACCCAACTTGAGGATATCGTTCTTGAGCGAGTCACACTCAGAGAGGTCTACCCAGTGTAGGTTAGCGTTGTCAGCAAATGCACTTTCGTCTATCGTAGTGAGCGTTGACGGCAGAGCCACCTGCTCCAGTTTGGTAAGAGCCTTTGTCTCGTTACTGTTCAACTTGGTTATCTTTGTCTTGTTCAAGACATCGAGTTTGGTCAGTTCAGGGAAGTTCTTAAACCAGCCATTCACATTGTTTACGCTGGCAAGGTCATCCTCCGTGGCAATAGCCTTACAACCGAAGGCACGGAACTGCTCTATGTCGTTGAAACCACATGTAAGCTCGCCCGTGTGACCGGTATATTCCTCATCACTGGAGAAGTCATTCAACAGTTCCTTGCGTACATACATTTTACCCACCTTGCGGTTAGCTCCCTCAAGAGGGTCGGTAAAGGCATCGCCGTCTATTCCCGGTTTGCTCTTGCAGAGGAATATCAGGTTTTCCAACTTGCGGT
>CAVABU010000194.1:0-2387 GCA_963586965.1 Gemmiger formicilis | reverse complement strand
CCAAGGGCAAGACCCTCGAGGAAATAAGCACCCTTTGGCGCAAGCGCAAGTGAAATGGAAATAGGATTGTCAATGTTTTCCTGATAGAAAACATTGACAATCCGGAAATTCTATGTAATTTTGCGGAGGAATAATATTAGATGACTTATGGCAACAGCAATCAAAGCTATCCCGACCCTGTACGGAGAGGATGCTATTCGTTTTAAGAAACGTGCAGAAGAAGCTGAGCGTAAGTATAAGGCTCGGCCAAAAGTAGATTGGAACCAAAACCCCGAAGTCATAGCAGTCCGCAAGATGTGGGCGGAAATAGATAGATAAAGTATGGGGTTTCTAATCGAGAAATGTAAATTGAGCGTCCTCACTGAAGAAATACGTACATCTTGTCAACCATTTACATGTGGCAAGGAAGATATGGACGAATTCTTCAGTGAGGATTATTGTAACTATTCTTTTTATATGATGGGAAAGTCATATTGTTTCCGTTTGAAAGACGATATGACAAAGATAGTTTGTGCTTTCACTCTCTCAAATGACAGTATTAGAATCAATGACTTGCCTCGTTCGCGTAAAGATTATATGAGATCTATCACGCATCACGAGAAGCCATTGCGAAGATATCCAGGAGTCTTGATAGGAAGATTGGCAGTAGCTTCCGAGTTTGCCAATCGTGGTATCGGTTCTGAGGTGATAAACATGATAAAGCATATGTTTGTTGACCCAGAGAATAAGACTGGTTGTAGGTTTCTGATTGTTGATGCAGTCAATAGTAAGGAGGTTTTGCCATTTTATGAGAAAAATGGTTTTCATTATCTTTTTACCACTGAGAAGCAAGAGGAACTTTACACATTTCCTCCAAAGAATGATGAGGACAAGAAACTCAGACAAGCACAACCTGTAGTTTTAGAAACTCGACTCATGTATTTTGACCTGCTTGAATTCAGAGAGGGACAAGATGAATAGGAAAGTTTCTCGCACGTTGGGAAATGGATAATCACGGCTACAAAATAGGTGTAGTCAGACTATAAAATCGATTGAAGTCGGGTATAAACTACTTTCTCAAGGTTTGAGACAACTATCTCTAAGTTTGAGATAGCTATCTCAAAGCTTGAGAAAGCTATGCCTAAGCTTGATATAGTGGTTTGCAGTAGGCTTTAATAGCTTTTTATGTCGCTTGCTATCACTAAGTAACATGGCAGAAGGTAATCATAGTAGGCGAAGCGTCCTCGCTTTGCCTCAGAAGATAGCCTCTATGACCGCACACCAGCTGGTGTGCGGTCGCATAGCAGCTGGTGTGCGACTGTCCAGCAGGTGCTGTGCGCTCGTCGCACAGCTGTTGTGCAATCTAATCATAGTAGGCGAAGCGTCCTCGCTTTGCCCTTTAGTAGGTACAAAAAATGCGGGGACAGCACGAGTCTGTCTCCGCATTCACTGTATTGCATGGGCAACGGTGGGATTACCAGTTGCCAGTCATTTCTTCTTCGTCATCAAAGATCAAGTCGCCTTGCTTTGACATTACGGCATTGTTAGGGGTTGCTGGAGTATCACTTACAGACAGTGTACTGTTGCAGCACATGCTTGTCATGCCGATCATTATTTCTTTAGCCGTGGGGGCTGTGTATTTCTTCAGATTATTCATGTCTTGTATGTTTATGATGTTATTTTACGATAAATTTCTTGCCATTCACGATGTAGATGCCCTTGGTGAGGTTGGCCTTGTTGACCTTCACTCCGCTGAGGGTGTAGATGTCGCCTGTAGGCTCGTCGCTTGTGGTCTCCACTGAGTCGATGCCTGTGGTCTCGCTGTCGATGAAGAAGAGAGCCTTTGCCTCAGTTGATTTTGGGAGGTTGAGGTAAGCCTTGCCTGCAGGACAGGTGATGGTGGTATTGCTTGACACTACATAGAATGCCACGACGTCGCTCTGCTTCTGCATCACGTAAGAGCCAGCTGGTACTGATGTAGCCTCGTTACAACCCACAAGTTTGTTGTCTGCGTTCTTCACGATGCTGAGACCTGTTGTGGTGTACACCTTGTAAGAGCCAGCCTTGCCACGGAGCAATACGCCTTCGCCACCGACCAGGATTGGAGCATCGACTTCTGCCAGGGTGCCGTTTTCCTCTACACCAGTGATATACTTTGTCACAGTGCCGTCGCCTACGATGCAACCCACAGGTGCGTAGAATGTGGCATAGCCGTCCTCGCCGATGGTGGCAGTCTTGTTTGTGTCTGTAAGTTTGATGTAGGAGACTACGATTGATGTGAATCGAGCCTGCGTCGCATTAGTGTTGTTGATAGTGACAGAGACGCGTTTGCCACTCCATGTAGCTTTATTGTCACGTGATGTCAGAGCATTTCCGCTTTGATCATTCCATTTCATTAAGTACTCACT
>CAVABU010000193.1:0-2493 GCA_963586965.1 Gemmiger formicilis | reverse complement strand
GTGGTGGTAGGTTGACCCGTGCCACAACGACAAAGCAGTCGTTGGAATACTGCTAAAGACTTGTAGTCTGGCACTATCTTTTCTATGCCCATGGCCACGATGTGAAGCTTCGGCATAGACGTGGTCATGTCAGCATTTCCCTCGTTGGTACATACCACGCAGTCGCCAGTGGCAGCCACTCCGAAATTGCATCCTGTCATACCTGCTCCTGCCTCCATAAACTGGTTGCGCAGATGATAGCGTGCACAACGTGTCAGATATGTAGGATCATAGTTGCCTATCTCCTTAGATATGCCTTTCTCCTCAAACATCTTGCCGACCTCCTCACGCTTCAGATGAATGGCGGGCATCACGATGTGGCTCGGTTTCTGATGTAGCAACTGGATGATGCGCTCTCCAAGGTCGGTTTCCACGACATCGATGCCGTGTTGCTCAAGATAAGGATTCATCTCGCACTCCTCGGTGAGCATGGACTTTGACTTTACCATCTTCTTTACTCCATGCTGCTGTAGGATATCCAGCACAGTCTCATTAAACTCCTGTGCATCCTTTGCCCAATGCACGATGACTCCGCGGCTCTCCAGATTGCGGGAGAACATGTCGAGATAGTCTGCCAGATGGGTAATGGTGTGCTTCTTTATCTCGGAAGCATGCTCACGCAGACTTTCCCACTCGGGCAACTGCTGCGCCATGAGGTCACGTTTCTGTCTCACTGACCAAAATGTGGCATCATGCCAACTGGTCTTCTCCACATCCTTGGTGAATGCAGAGGCTCTTTTGGAATGTATGGTACTCATAATCCTGCCGCTAATATCTGTACAACGTGAATAAACTTTATCGGGAGTTTTTCCTTCTTGGCTATGCCTGCCATATGCATAAGACAAGACGAGTCTGGACCTGTCACATATTCTGCTCCAGTAGCGATGTGGCGCTGTATCTTGTCTTCGCCCATGCGGGTGGAGACGGCTGGTTCCTCTATGGAGAACATGCCACCAAAACCGCAACACTCATCCTTGCGCTCTGGTTCGTGTATCTCGATGCCATCGACCAAGCGCAGGAGGTCAATAATCTTGTTGAATGGTTGTATGTGACGCTCTGATGGAGATGACAGTCCCAACTCACGCACGCCGTGGCAACTATTATGCACACTCACGACATGAGGAAATTGGCCTGGCACATGGTCCACCTTGAGCACATCATGCAAGAACTCCACGACATCCATAATCTTCGTGGACGAGACGCACTCATGCTTTCCTTCCAATATCTTGGGATAATAAATCTTCACGTAGGCGGCACATGATGCTGAGGGAGCGACTATGTAGTCATAGTCCTTGAAAAGGTCATCAAAACTCTCAATCACCTTTTCCGACTTATTCTGAAAACCAGCATTTGCCATCGGCTGTCCACAGCATGTCTGCTTCTCTGGATAGCCCACATCTAACCCATAATGTTTTAGTAACTTGTAAGTATCGACACCCACCTCGGGATAGATGGCATCGACATAACAAGGGACGAATAATCCAACTTTCATAGTATCATTACAATGCAATCCTGTAAACTATAATCGTCATGGTCTATACGACTATAAAACGACTTGGCTAACACGGGTGCAAAAGTAACAATTATTTCATAGAAAGAAGAATTATGTGATAGGATAAAATATTAATGACCGTTAACGCTCATTAATCGTCAGACACGGAAATAGGCATTCCCGCTTTAGACAAATAAAATACAACAATCTCTGTAGTCACATCACCACGGTTTTCGCCATGATGCACCGTGCTGACTGTCTCTACGACAGCTTCGCCTTCATGCACTGTCTTTTCCTTGCCGTCAGATTCACGCACGAGTGTCAACTCTCCCTTGTTGACCACACCATAAGACATCACGTCATGATGATGTTTTGCAAGTTTGCTATGTGGAGGTATCGTCACCTTCAGCACTCGCAATTCGGGCTTACCCTCAAGATAATCTGGCAAGTCCACACCATCCCAACTTTGCGATGTCTTTAGCAATTCCTCACTGCGAGGTTCCTCTTTTTCGCTGGCATTGGCCTGCTTCGTACATGAAGTGAGTGACAACCCAAATGCGGCTATCTGACAACCCAAATGCGGCTATCACGACAAGCGCACTTATTACTTTCTTCATCTTATAATTATAATCTTTGATTGACAGATGTCATTTCATATACCATAGTCCGTTGCTCTTCACCATAGGCATGAGCACTTGCTCCGTACCTTTATCTCCATAGTTAAGAATAAGGAATACATTGGCTGTGCTCTTTAGACTATCGATGTCAACTTTCTTCACCGACACTGACTTTATGCCTTGGTGCTCGGCCTGCTGCTGAGCCATAAACATACGGGCGTTTTCGAGAAGTTGCATACGATATTCCTCGCGGAGGATGCTATCCTCACGCAAGGTGCCATCGACAAAGGCATCGTAGTCACCAGCCAACAGATAGGAGTAATACTGCTTGGCGGCATTGCCAGC
>CAVABU010000192.1:0-2504 GCA_963586965.1 Gemmiger formicilis | reverse complement strand
TCGTCAATGAGGAGGATGCCGAAGAAGAGTTGGTCGATGCGCTCGTTGATGGCGTACATCGACACGTCGAGCTGCCGCTGCTGCACGTCGCTCTGTGCCGCAGCCACCTGCCTTTGCGCCGCCGTCTGCCCACCGTCATACACATTCTGCGTCACCGTGACCGACGCACTCGCCATCCAGTTCTTCATATCGATGCCCATCTGGCTCATCTGCGCATTCGTCTTGAGAATATCCGTAAAACCATACGCCCCAGCCGAAGCGCTCACCTTGGGCAGCCATCCCTTCGCCACATTGTCGATAGTGAAGTCGCGGCTCTGCTCTATCATCCGATACTGCTTGATGACGGGATAGTTGTCGTGCGCCATCCTCCTCGCTTCCTCCAAAGAGAGGGCGTGGGCGGAAAGAGAAGCCATTGCCGTCACTAATGTCAATAATACTACTTTATTCATCATATATTGGATTATTTCTTTCTTCAAGGCAAAGGTAGACCGAAAAGACATCACACCCGTTATCCTTTGAAATGAAGAAATGTTCCTTTTGTAGGGAACTACCATTCAAGCCACAAACAGTGTGACATTATTAAGGGAGGTATGATATCTACATTTTGATAAAAATTAGTAACTTTGCCATAAGTCCAAGTAAGCTAACGACGTAATGTTAGATAAAACTAACTAAGAAGGACTCTGAATGATGGACAAGAAAGAAAAAGACATCGCATTATTTGTCGCATTCTGCATAGAAGAATACGGCGTAGCAAAAGTCATGACAAGTGACAAAGTGCTTGACTTGTTCATGCAATATGGCGTAATCGATTACCTCAGTGAGTTTTTCGATACGCTCCACACACAAGGTCTCCAGTGGCTGATAGAAGAGATAGACGAATTTATTCAAATCCGAAAAAGGAAAGAAGCATGAAGATATATCATGGAAGTTTGGAAGTGATAGAATATCCCAAGATACTTGACCCCAATAGATTGCTTGACTACGGAAAAGGATTTTATACTACCACATCAAAGCAACAATCAGAAGAATGGGTGAAGAGGCGCATGCGCGAACAAGATGTAAATAGTGGCTACGTCAATGTATACGAGTTTGATGATAGCCTACTTCAAAAACTAAAATGTCTTCTATTTACAGAACCGAGCAAAGAATGGGCTGAATTTGTTATGGCAAACAGGACACAAAAAGGGTTTTCGCATGACTATGATATTGTGTATGGCCCAGTAGCCAACGACAAGGTGTACTTACAATTTAGTCTATATGAGAGTGGGGCTATCAGTGTGGAAACACTTATTCGCGAACTAAAGACATACAAATTGATTGACCAATATCTCTTCCATACAGAGAAAGGGTTATCTAGATTACACTTTATAGAAGCAATCAAAATAGGAAAATGACATGTTTCAAATAAACCAAAATAACCTACACTTGCTTTTACCTGGTAAAATAAGTTGGATGGTGGAGTATATGCGTGATGATTATGGATTTTCGCTACAAGAATGTCTGCATAGCATATACCACTCACAACTATACAAAAGGTTGTCAACTGAGAGCACCAAATATTGGCATCTTGGCCCAGTGGACTTGTATAATGAACTAAAAAAGGAATTAAAACCTTCAATCTGAAGGTGGTGAATGTCGCATAATATGAAGCAACCTCAATTACTGACCTTACAAAATATGTTTGACACGCTGAGCAAGGACTACAGCCTGCCTGCGCTCTCCTTCTTCAGAGACGGACTGGGAGTGGTGGTCAACATGAGCCAGTTTCTGCAACCGTTTATCCGCGACACGCCGAGCCCCTACCTATTAGAAGACTACCGCATCGGATATCTCAAACAAGGGTATATGCACGGTATCATCAACTTGCAAGAATATACCTTCACAGCAGGTCAGGCGGTCTTCGTCACACCTGGCACTATCGTGGAGCCCCTTGAAGTAAGCGACGACTTCCTCATCATCGGCATGGGAGTGCAGAGTGACTTGTTTCATATTGCACACTCAGGTAAGTTGCCACCACTATTTAGTGGAAAGCAGAAGAATGGACACCTGACTATCAGCGAACAGGAGGCCACGCTCATCGACCACCTCTTCCGCATGCTCTGCGAGATAGTTTCCACTCAGGAACATATCACGGAGACCGCTTATCATCTGTTGACCGCCATCACCTCTTATTATGATACGCTCTTCGAGGGAAAGTCATCTACATCTACTACAAATCGAACTACAGCCAACGACACCTTTGATAGGTTTATCCAATTGGTAAACCTGCATTGTCAGGAACAACGCCAACTGAGTTTCTATGCCGACAAACTATGCCTCACGGAGCGTTACCTCTGCACTGTGATACGTCAGACCAGTGGCATCACGGCAAAGGAATGGATAGACAAGGCTGTGACCACCGCTGCCAAGGTGATGCTTCGCCACAGCAACATGCAAGTGGCAGAAATCTCCGACCGCCTACATTTCGCCACGACAAGTTTCTTCTGCAAATATTTCAAGCG
>CAVABU010000191.1:0-2518 GCA_963586965.1 Gemmiger formicilis | reverse complement strand
GCGATGCTGCCAACATCAATCAGTATGGTGGTGCTGCCATCGTGACCGACTATGCCCACGTGCGCAACTGTATCGTCCGTGGCAACAAGGGTACCTATGGCGGTGCTCTCGCCCTTACGCACAATGCTCTCGTGTCGGGATGTCTCATAGATCAGAATACTGCCGACTATGGTGGTGCCATATACATGTTTCAAAATGGTACGACCCTCTCTGATGGCACTGTGGTGGACACCACGCCTACGGGTGGCGTGCTCGATGAGAATATGGCACACGTCTACACCTCAACCATTGTCAACAATGTAGCCAACAATCAGGGTGGTGGTATCTGGTTTGGACAGGATGAAGACAATATCAATATTCGCGTAAACTCCTCCGTGGTATGGCAAAATAGCAGTGCCAGCCAGGCTAACGTGTCGGGACTCTTTAATCCTACCAAGGTGGTGGGCAATACAGCCTCCACCATAGAATTCTACCCATTCGCTTACTGCGGTGTGCAAAACCTCCGTCTCTCTGGTGTAAACAATATCTCACTGAGCAACTACAACTCATCTGGTGCTCGCTTCGCGTCAACGACCAATGACGCCGATGACCATAATACTCTTGCTATGGAGACATCTGCATCAGACTTCACACGATTTAGCGACTTCGGTTACTATGCCCTCACCAACTACTCCATGCTGGTGCGCACGGGTATGCCTGTGAATGAATACTCCACGCTGGTGGATAAGAAGGGCCTCTCTGCTACTGACTTCATGGATGTGGACCGACTTGTGTCAACGACCCACAATCGTGCCTTCATAGAGATGGGTGCACGTGCTCTCGACAAGGTCTACAAGGATGGACAACTCATGCTACGACTCTTCGTGGCACAACCTGAAGACATCGACATGGATGCCGCACAGACCATGATGAATCTTGCTGCTAAGGCAACTAAAGGTAGCAATGAGGAATACTACAGTCAGGAGGGATCTTCATTCGCCTTCCCGATGCAAAATCTCCAGGATGCCATCGACTATATCATCGACAAGCGCTCGCTCAATAGTGATAAGACGGCGCTCAATCAGCCAGGCGCTAACAACCTGCCGTTTGAGATCTTCATCGGTCAGGGTACGTATCATCCTACACGAAATCTTGCAGGATTCTATGGCAACTCTCCAGGTAATAGTTTTCTTATCCCTGAGGGCGTGGCTATCTATGGCAGTTTTGCCGTGGGCAACCCTGATGACAAATATTCATTCTTCGGTAGACACTTCCAGGAGAATGACGATGCTTCTACATATACCAAAGATATCAATACGAATGTCTCCGAATTGACAGACACCTTGGTGACCATCAATGATACTTACAAGATGGAGCAGAAGTCTATCAATGACCTCTACACTCGTCGTCGCAATAATGATAATAATGGTAACAACATCATCGAACCATGGGAGTATTCTCACCAGACCATCCTCTCGGGTGACGTGGAAAACTCCGAACACAATGGTACATATCATGTCCTGCAGATAGTCCCTGACCAGAATGTGATGGGCATGTTGCCAACGGCTTCCATCAGCCATGAGAATGCGGATGACACTTATCACACTCTGTCATATAATGACTACACTACTAAGTATGGTGAAGGCTCTTTCGACTATGAGGAAGGTCAGAAGATTATCATCGATGGTGTGCGCGTGACGGGTGGTATGGCGATGAACTATCAGGAGGGTAGTACCACCTATGAGAGTAAGTTTAATTATTTTCGTGGTGGTGGTGTCCTCGTTGATGGTAACCGCTATTGCAATGACTACAATGAGTATCCTGAATATTACAAATATACAAATGTCAGTGACTACAACACTGCCAAGGGTACATCACTCACTGCTGAGGAATTTAGTGCTCTCGGCTCAGTGCACTACAAGCATAGTGGTGTGCGTGGATCTGTGGGCTATCGTGACATCCCTGTGATTATCGCTCACTGCCAGTTTATTGACAATATGGGTGGACATGGAGGAGCTGCCTTCTCTAATGGTACGCTTGACATCCATCAGAGTGCCTTTGAGCAAAACCGCGCCATCAGTGGCAAGGACAATATTTTGGCTAAAGATGGCACCACCAAGATCGATGTGACTTACGCCGGTATCGGTGGTGCGGTGATGGCTACTCACCAGTTGAGTGCCTTCAACACGCTCTTTGCCAACAACGAGGCTTACGATGGAGCACTTACCTATGAGCTACAGCGATTCCCTACTGCTAACCTCTCTGGTGACAATGCTTACGTTATGCTCGGTGGCGCGGGTGGTGCTGCCTATGTCGCATCATATGGCTTCTTCCACATCGTCAACTGTGACCTTGTGCGCAATCAGGCTAACATGTATCCGGCAGTGTTCACCCGCAATCCTAACCGCGACTTCACTGGTACACGCAATGGTGGCATCGGTGGCGACAATACGGCACGTCCATCCACTGTCTACTATAACCAACTGCTCAACACCGTCATCTGGGGTAACGACATCAATGACGAGATGAGCAAGAAGTA
>CAVABU010000190.1:0-2692 GCA_963586965.1 Gemmiger formicilis | reverse complement strand
GGCGCCGTACCTCCTATTGGGCAAAGCGGGGACGCTTCGCCTACTATGAATAGTTGTCGCAAGGTTAGGATTATTCAAGTGAAATATCTGTCTACTTCTTGCATTGTGTATTGATCGTAGGTGTGATTTTTGATGGGAGGAATTATTTTGTTTCGGTATGATTTTGGTGTAACGGTACTTTTTAGGTTGCAGTCTTGTGTGAGAAATCTGTATAGGCCAGCCCCTGAAGGTGGCTGTGCTGTGAGTCCTTTGCTATGCCAGTGGATGAGGAAGCATGTGATGGCTTTATTGAGTGTGTCGTCTTTTTGGCAGGTCAACTGTCTGCTGCTCATGTTATGGCTGGTGAGGTATCTCATGAAGCGTTCTTTTTCTTGGTTTTTCACCTGTGTGTCTTCCACGGATTTGTTGCCGTCTTTGATAAAGAGGAATTGTATGTCTTTGCCTGATTTTTTCGTGGTGTCTGTGCTGGATGAGGGGTTTATGAGGGGTGTGTCGTGGATGTCAAACCATTGGTCGGGGAAATGTGTTTCGTCGGCTGTGGAGAATATGGTGTCGAGGGTGTCTATCTGGCCTGGGAAGTGGCATTGGGGTGACATTAGGACTTGGAGTATTTCTCGTGTGAGTGTGTGTCGATAGAAGGGATCGCGGCTGCTGTCGAGGGCAAAGATGACGTAGGCGAAGACTATGCTTACGACTTTTCGTATTTCTTCTTCGCTGACTGTGCGGTCGAGGCGTTTGTATTGGTTGTGTCTATCGGTCCATATGTCGATGATGTCTTTTTGGCTTATGTCTTTGTCTTTGTCGTGTATGAGTGTGATGATTTCCATGGCTTCGATGAAGCATTCTTCGGGGCAGAGTCCGAATGATGGGAGTGTGGCTTCTAGGGTTGGTCCTTTGACGCGGATGGCTTTGTATAATGGGTCGTCGGCATATTGTGTTTTTAGGGTTGATATGCCTTTATTGTCGAGTCTTTCTTGCATTTTGTGCCTATTTTATGGGGGTTTAAAGACGTTTTTAATGTGAATTAAAGACGTTGTCAAACCATTCTTCTAATTCTGTCTTGTCATTGAGTAGGTGTGTGTCTATGCGAAATCCTTCGAGGACTTCATCGCTTAGGGGGAAGCAGGTCCTGACTTGCTCGTTGGCGCGGTAGACTTTGTAGTCTTTGAATTTGACGGAGAGTTTGTAGCCATTGTCGCAGCAATATTGCACGACTTCGGCTATGTCGCGATTCTTTTTTGTGATGTTGGCTTCAGATGTTTTATTGAATTTCATCTCCAGTATGGCTTCTAATGCTCCCGAGAGTTGCACTATCTTGGTCAGGGCTTTGAGTCGTGTAGATTTCACGTTGGCGATTCTCGAGTTATTGATTTTCTTTGGGTCAGTAAAGGAGAATGAGATCTTCTTTATGCGGTCATTGCAGTCATGGACGCGATGATGGATGAAGTCCCAGAAGTCTGCGGAGTCCATGCGTGGGGCTAGGTGCATCTCGAGGTCAAACTTGTCGGCAAGCCTTGTGTTAAGATTTTTACGTATGACGTTGCACAGTTTGTCGGCGTTGCCCCATACGGAAGAGTTCTCTATGGCCATCAGTCCTCGCCCAGGTCGATTGTCGATGAGTACGTAGGAGTAAGGGTGCGAGACGAGTTGTTTTTCTTCGTATTTGTCTATGCCTTTGGTGTCTTTTCCGTTTTGCTCCCAGTAGGCTTTTAATTGGTTGTTGTTGATGCGCCAGATGTAGATGTCATTGCTTGTGTGCAGGATGTCGTTGGGTAGTCGGTCGGAGTCTCCTTTGCCATTGGTTTTGATGAGTCCGTCGACGTGTTGCTCATCAAAGAGGCTGTTAAAGCACTTTTGTGCTTGTTTGAGGTATTTTGCGCCGTCCACTTTATCGGCTTTTGCTATTATTGATGGGGATGGTGCTTGGTGAAACTCAAATGAGTATATGGTGTAGTTTCTTAGATTGTTGCTCATAGTTAGTGTGGTGTATTTATATGAAATGTGTCCTGGGAAATCACAGGTCGATAACAAAGTTAATAATTTATTTGGTATATGAGCGAAGTAATTGTAAAAAAATTATAGCTAGTGCGCCCTCGCTGACACCTTAGAATGGGCGGAATAATTCCTCGAAATAGCCTCTATATGGGCGGAATAATTCCTCTTTTAGAGGGATGAAATGAAAGAAAAAGTCCTAAATGTTTGTATAATAGATTGTAGTTCAGTATATTTGCAACTGTTTTCAAAGAAGAATGCTTATGCTGGAACGCAAATTTACACGATATTTGGAGGATTTTCTCCTTCATGAACCTCGTAAGATCTTGCTTGTCAATGGGGCAAGACAGATTGGCAAGTCGTATCTGATAAGGTATGTGGGCGAGAGACTCTTCAAGAATTTCGTGGAGATCAATCTGAAGGCGGACCAAGAGGGCGATGGCATCTTTGCTATGGTAAGGACCAAGGAGGATTTCTATCTCCAGATAGGCGCCATCGCTGGCCATCGCCTCGGCACTAAGGAAGACACGTTGGTCTTTTTGGACGAGATACAGAGTTATCCTCACTTGATGACCATGCTCAAGTTTCTCAATGAGGATGGCAAGTATAGGTATATTGCCAGTGGCTCACAGTTGGGTGTGGCTTTGTCGCAAACTCCTTCCGTGCCTATCGGGAGCATCGCCATACAGCAGATGTATCC
>CAVABU010000189.1:0-2770 GCA_963586965.1 Gemmiger formicilis | reverse complement strand
TCTGGGAATTGCTTGATAATCGAAGTAAAGACGGATGATAACTGATAAAGTAATTACGATTTGAGATTTCTATCCCATAGTGGTTGCAGCGAGGACGTTGCAACTACTATGGGATGCTATTTATAGTAGGCGAAGCGTCCCCGCTTTGCCCACTGCTTGCAAAGTATTAATAGGAGGTACGGCGCACTCGCCGTACCAATCTGATGATAGAATTACAATTGGAAATTCTATCTTGTGATTAATTCTGGAAGAATAAAGGCTGAGTGGAATATGCGCTTTTCTACAGGTGGAATTTTCATGTAGTCACCATAGAGATCGGTGAGATAAGAGTCGGGATTGCAAGGCGCAGAGAATTCTTTGCCCTCAAACATGATGGTCGATAATGGCCAAATAGCATCAGAAGAATGTGAGATACCGTAGCCGTTTTGCCTTGGTATATTACATGAGCGTGTCTTCTTTCCAAATAGGTTTACTATACGCCAAAGAGCTGAGAATGTGATGTATTCAGCCCCAAAATAGAAGAACTCTGCGACAGCTCGCAGTGAATAAGTATGAGGATGATGCAGAATGGAATAGCTACGTGAGATGCCTCTCGTCAGATGTTTGGTCCAACTGCGTGGCACGTCAGGATAGTCAACAAAGGGAAAGATGTCTACAAATATACCTTTGACATAAGGTTGTGAAAAAGAGTCGCCATTCTCAATGAATAGCGAGTTGAGGTCGCGAACCTTTACAATCTGTTCCTTCGTGTGTGGATCCGTTTCTGGTGTTTGCAAAAATAGGTTGTCTGACAGTTCACGTTGTGCCACCTCTATAAACTTTTTTAGGTCAGTGAGGGTCATGGCTATGTCAATGTCATCATCCCATGGTATAAATCCGCCATGGCGTACAGCACCGAGAAGAGTGCCACCATCCAACCAGTAACCTATATTGTTGCGTCGGCATATCTTGTCTATCTCCTCCAATATCTCTACTTGTCGCAGTTGACAAGCACGCAGATTCTTTTGACTATACTCTTTTATGTTGTCGTAGAAATTCATATGTGTATGCTTTATAATATGCGAAGTTATGAAAAATATGCGAATTAGAGTGTTGATGTTCTCAAAAGTTGTATTACCTTTGTAAGGTGTGCTTCTTAGCACTTAAATGTCAAATTGAAATAATGATAACCAATCGATGAATATAGCATTAATAATAGCAGGAGGATCAGGTAACCGTATGGGAATGGATATTCCCAAGCAATTTATCAATATATATGACAAACCTATACTTCTCTACACGCTTGAGGGATTTCAAAATCACCCTTTGGTAGATGCCATAGAAGTTGTATGTATAGAAGGATGGGAACAAGTGGTGAACGCATATGCTAAGCAGTATAATATTACCAAACTGAACTGGATAGTGAAAGGAGGTAACTCTGGTCAGGAGTCCATCCGCAATGGAGTATACAATCTTGAAGGTGTGTGTGCTGAAGATGATATTATTATCGTGCATGATGGTATACGCCCATTGATAGAGCCTTCTGTTCTCACGGATGTAGTGCGCAAGGCAGCGCAATACGGCAACGCTGTCACCTCCATGCCCTACAACGAACAGATATTTGTCGTTGATGAAATGGATGATAGTATTACCACCAAGTATATACCACGTGAGACTCTACGTAGAGTGTCCACACCACAGGCTTATCGATTTGATCTCATTGATGAGAAATATCATGAAGCATTTGAAAAAGAAATAGGTATCTATGGTTCGTCATATACAAATACTATGATGGTGGAACTTGGCGTAACCCTCCATTTTGCTGCTGGTAGTGACAAAAATATTAAGTTGACCACGCAGGATGACCTTGAGATGTTTAAGGGTTATATCACGAATAAGAAGAAACAACAAGATTAAAACCCTAGATTAGAGATTATGCAGGAATGGAAAAACTCCGCTTTATATATTGAAGATAGAGAATATATAAAACAGATACCTGGTATAGACCAGTTGTATGGCAAGCGTTTTCTTATTACTGGTGCCACTGGTATGGTGGGAGTGATGTTGATTGATGTCCTTATGACTTTGCCCTATGTAAAAGTGATTGCAGTAGGACGTAGCAGAAAAAGGGCAGAAGAGCATTTGGGAGAATATTTTGATAATCCATCCTTCTTGTTTGTGGAGCAAGATGTTTGTATGCCGTTTAGTAATGATTTGCAAGCTGACTATATAATTCCTTTGGCAAGCAATACACATCCTATGGCATATTCCCGTTATCCTGTTGAGACGATGCTTATCAATGTGCTTGGTGCAAAAAATGCTTTGGAATTAGCCTTGAGATGTGGCGCGGAAGTTCTTTATCCTTCATCTGTGGAGATATACGGCAACGCTGTAAATGGCAATGCTTTCTCTGAGTTGGACAATGGTCAACTGAATCTATCAAATTCGCGGGCTTGCTATACTGAGTCTAAGAGGTCATCAGAGGCTCTATGTCAGTCATATGTGGCAGAAAAAGGTGTTGCAGTTAAAATAGCAAGGCTTTGCAGAATCTTTGGTCCGACAATGCTCCTGACGGATACAAAGGCTTCATCGCAGTTTATCATTAAAGCCCTGCATCATGAGGATATTATACTTAAGAGCAAAGGTGATCAATACTATTCATATGTATATGTAGCTGAGGCAGTAAAGGCATTACTATATATATTACTACACGGGAATAATGGTGAGGCTTATAATGTTAGCGCTTCTCGCACCAATGTGCATCTGCGCGATTTTGCTCAAACGTGTGCGG
>CAVABU010000188.1:0-2783 GCA_963586965.1 Gemmiger formicilis | reverse complement strand
TCACGTTTATTTGCTCAATATATTAGCCAGGGTGGCTATGATGGTGACGAGTGATGCTACGCCGGTGCCGATAGAGAGCCACATCTGGACATTCTGCACCTTCTTGCTCTTATATGGCACCACTATCTCACATCCTGGTTCGGGTTTGGCTCCGTCGGATACCTTTGCGGCATTACCATTCTGATAGAGTATGTAGGCTCCCTTCTTGTTTGCATTGTTGCTAAATCCTCCTGCTTGTGAGAGATAGTGGCGGAATTTCTTACCACTCGTGTAGTTCACCGTGTTAGGATAGAGCACAGCACCATTGACCTTGACTGTACCATTATATTCAGGCACAATGATCTTGTCGCCTTCGCGCAGGATAATATCCTCAGCGCCACCAGGATTAGCCAATGCCTTGTCAAGTTCGATTCCCACATAATAGGTGTCTCCCACCTTAAACTTTTCCATCAGTGCAGACTTCTCTGCATCTTTATCTAGACCTGACGCAGATGTCTTGGCACTTGCCAAGGCTATGGCCTGCTCATTCTGCAACTCCTCATACTGCTCTCGCTGAAGCCTCATCACTTCTTCCATACGGATGCGTTCCTCGGCATTGACCTTGCGCTCCAGACGTGCTCCCTTGGCATATCCGGAAACGGTCACTCCACCTGCAGCCTTCACCATGTCGCTCAGACGCTGGGTCTTGGATGACAGCGAGTAGTCACCGGGGAAGAGCACTTCGCCACTTATGGTGATATTCTCCATAGCATTCGTGCCAGGACTCTTTCTGACAAACACGTTGTCAAACGGTTGGAGTGTGAATCCAGGAGTGCCGTCCACCACAAATCCGTCCTTGATAGACATCGTGAATGTCTGCGCCAATTCCGTATCGGTCTGTGTAGCACTTGGATTTACCTTTCTGCGACTGACATCCACCTTTACTGTAGATGCAGTCTCCTTCAGTCCGCCAGCCTGCAGAATAAAGTCCTCTATGGTCTCATTGTCTGCATACTTATATATACCTGGGTAATACACCTCTCCTGAGATTGTTATGGTCTTCTCCATATTCATATCTTCCTGAGTGGGTACAAACAGCACATCCTCATTTTTGAGTGGTATGTCGGCAGATGTTCCTTCCAATATTCCTTTCAAGTCCACGCTCACTACTTCCAGTGTGCGGTCCTGCTTCATACGGTGTATGATGGCACGATTGAGGAATGCCTGTTCGGTGACGCCTTCTGCCTGTTCCACAAGAGTGCGTACTGAATTGATATCGCCTCCTATCTGATACATGCCAGGACGAAACACTCCACCTTTCACCTCCACCATATTCTCATAGCGCACAAGCACGGAGTCTACACTTACGGAGTCACCGTCTGCCATATAAAACTGTGCCTGGTCAAACTCGTTGACATTGTATACGCTATACTGTCGTCCAGTCTTTCTGACTACGCGTACTGATTTGGTGTAGGCATCACCTGCAAATCCGCCGGCATATTTCAGCAGTGACGACATTGACTCCGAGGTCTTCATCTCGTAATACATCGGACGCTTCACCTTGCCTGTGATGTTTACAAGACAATTGTATGGCCCTACCATTATCACATCACCCTCGGCAAGGTGTATATTGCTACCGAGTTTGCCATTGAGTATATAGTCATAGATATCGACTGATGCCACCTGCCTGTTGTTGCGAAACACCTTTATATCACGCAGCGTACCGATGTCGTTGGTACCACCTGCCATATATAGTGCGTGGAATACGGTGGAGAATGCTGACAACGTATAGGTTCCTGGCACCTTCACCTCACCCATCACATTCACCGAGATGGTCTTTGTCTGACCCACGGTCAACTTTATCTTGCTACTGGAATAGCGTTTACCGAGCTCTGCTTTCACCCGTGCATTTGCCTGTGACACGGTGAGACCTGACACGGAGATGAGTCCGTAGCCTTCGATATTGATATATCCATCAGGCGAGACTGTAGCCTCCACTGACTTATTAGATGCTCCATAGACATCCACGTAGACAGCATCGCCAGGACCGAGTACATAGTTCTCGGGTGTAGCGATATTCATGTTGGGTTCAAAGGAGAGGTCCTTATTATTAAATATGTTGCGTCCAAAGACCTTCTTCTTGTTCTTCTGCTTCTCGTATTTATCGCGGATGAAGTCATCAAACTCATCCTCCATGGTCAGAGAGTCAGGAGCCAACTCCTTATAGGTTCTCAGAAATTCTTGATATTCCTCATCATCCTCAAGATCATCATCTTTGGCATTTGCCTGACGTCTCTGCTTCTCACGTGACACGAGAGCCGAGGTACGCATATCTACCTCCTCATCTTCCTGCTTGCTCAACTTCGAATTAGGCTTGCGCGTACGGTCACCATCCTTGGCAGTACTGCTGACCATGCCCATTCCGTCTTTTGATGATGCACGTTCGAGTTTTTTCTTCACTCGTCGTATCTGACTGATGTCCACACCGCGCTGCATCAGTTTTGTCACTATCTGCGACTGCGACGCACCTGCTTTTTGCTCCTTTGCAGCAAACTGGAGCACTTGGTCATCCGTCATTGACGACTGAGCCATGGCTCCGACACTCACCATCATCGCTAAAATTATCAGACAAATGTATCTTTTCATTCTATTAAAGGAATATTCTTGGTTTCTCATTCTATTGATACACATAAATGCGTGGCACACGTGATACACACAAATGCGTGGCACACGCAATCTTATACTATAATAAACTGCATTTGCCACATTTTATTGCAAAAGTACTCATTTTTTTGCAAGTATAA
>CAVABU010000187.1:0-2819 GCA_963586965.1 Gemmiger formicilis | reverse complement strand
TGCCATACGACACTGGCAAGTCAGGATTCATCAATGTCAACAAGTTTAAGGATTGTCAGAGCCTCCACCTTGCTGTCGGTTATCCGTTCTGAACCTATAGTTGGCGAAGCGTCCTCGCTTTGCCCTTTTAGGATGTTCGGTTCAGTCTATGCTTGGTTGCAGCGAGTACGCTGCAACTACTATGGTTTTAGATGAATATAAAAAAAGTCCGCAATACTCGCTTATATAGGTATTGCGGACTTTTATTTTATGGTTGTCTGAGAAATCAGAACTTCGCCATTTTGATTGCGTGTACGGCACATTCGCTTCCTGCATTGAGGGCGGTACCGTCAGAGCGCTGGTATGCCTGCTCGGCAGTGTCGGTGGTGAGGACTCCATAGATGATGGGCACCTCGCTCGTGCTGTTGAGCCTTGATATGCCATAGGTCATGCCTTGGCATACATAGTCGAAGTATGGTGTCTCACCTCTGATGATGCATCCGATGACCATCACGGCATCATAATATCCTCTGAGGCTCATCTGGTGGGCACCATAGACGAGGTCGGATATCGACGGCACTGTCTTTATGTGGATATTCTCACTGAGCGCGCCATTGGCTTCGAGAGTCTCCACTGCGCCTTTGAGCAAAGCCCCTGTGATGTCCGCCTTCTTCTCCGCCACTACGATGCCGAAGCACATGTCGGAAGCATCGGGAATCTGTTTTACTATTAAGTCTGACAAGTCAGGCATATACTGTCGGTGTTTTGATTATTTCTCCTGCAGACGCTCGATGTACTTGTCTATCTCGTTAGACTGCACCTGCTGAGCGTTTACATACTTTGCCTTGACATCCTTGTAGATCTTCAGAGCCTCGTCCTTCTTGTTTTGGCTCTCGAGAATTTCGCCTGCCTGGATGAGGAATGTAGCCGAAAGGCTGTAGTTAGCATCGTTGATAGACTTGCTGTCAGCCATAGAAGCTGCGTCCTTGAGGGCAGATACTGCCTTGTCAAGATTGCCATTGTTAGCATAAGCATTGCCGAGGGCTGCCTTTGCTGCAGGGCTGATCATGGCATCGTCCTTACAAGAGAACTTTTCGAGATACTTCACTGCATCCTGCCACTTGTCCTGATTAGCATAGCAGAGACCCAAGTAGAGGTTTGCCAAGTTGGCTGCGTCAGTGCCACCATAGTTGTTGATAACTTTCAAGAAACCTTCACCAGCCTTGTCATACTGCTCGTTGTTGAAGAGTTCCTGTGACTTTGCCAACTCTGTGCTGGCTTTCTCTGCGCGTGGAGTAGCTACGTAAGAGTGATACACGAAGATACCTGCTATCACTACCAATACTGCTACAGTCACACCGATGATGGCTTTCTTATTCTTTGCGAAGAAAGCCTCGGATTTGCTGGATACTGCTGACACTTCCTCGGCAGCTCCTTTAGTCGTTTGTTCTGTCATTATTGTTATTTTTGATTTTATTCTAAAAATGTACACGTCATTTGGAGTGCAAATGTACTCAATATTCCCCATATACTGAAATTTATTGCTCCTTTTTTTCTTTTTTACACGGTAAAAGGATTACCTTTGCGTCAAAAAGAAGATGGTTTTAGACAGGATATCGATTATAAACTATAAGAATATACGTCAGGCGGATGTGACGCTTTCGCCTAAAATCAATTGTTTTATAGGTCATAATGGCGTGGGCAAAACCAATCTTCTTGATGCAGTCTATTATCTTTCTTTTTGCCGTAGCAATGCCAATCCTGTGGATTCGCTCAATATCCGTCATGGAGAAGACTTCATGATGATAGAGGGCAAATATGTGCAGGATGACAGCGTGGATATGCAGATTTCGGTGGGACTAAAGCGCGGACAGAAGAAGCAGTTTCGCAGAAATGGCAAGGTGTATCGCCGTTTGTCGGAGCATATCGGTTACATCCCGCTGGTGATGGTCACCCCCCGTGACACGATGCTCGTGGAGGAGGGGAGCGAGGAGAAACGCAACTTCATGAATATGGTCATCTCGCAGTATGACCACTCTTACATAGAGGCACTCGCCAAGTATGCCAAGTCTTTGCTGCAGCGCAACACTCTGCTGAAGTCAGAGGAACCTATTGATAATGACTTGATGGAAATCACCGAACAGCAGATGGCTGAATGTGGGGAAGTGATATATGAGAAGCGAAAGCAGTTTGTCGAAGATTTCTTGCCATGCTTCCAGCGCATCTACTCGTATATATCGGATGGAAAGGAGAGCGTGACGCTCAACTATGTGTCGCATTGCCAGCGTGGACGACTTATAGATGTCATACGTCGTGACCGCAATAAAGACTTGGCGGTGGGCTATTCGCTCCATGGTGTGCACCGTGATAATCTGGAGGTGCTGCTCAATGGATATAACATGAAATACGAGGGAAGTCAGGGCCAAAATAAAACTTTAGTTCTCGCTATGAAACTAGCACAGTTTGAGTTTCTTAAGCGCACGATAACTCACACCGTGCCGATACTCCTTCTTGATGATATATTTGACAAGTTGGATGCCCGTCGTGTGGAGAAAATTATATCCTTGGTATCCGGCAATGACTATGGTCAGATATTTATCACCGATACCAATCGTGATCACCTTGACCGCATCCTTGCCGAGTCGCAATCCGGTTACCGCCTTTTCGTAGTCGAGGATGGTAATGTAAATCCTTGCTAACTTATTGGAGGAGTGATGCTTAATTCATCCAATGAATATAGCTGGAAAAGGGAAAAAAGATAACTTACATCTTTGAGAAGGATAGCTCCTATGACCGCACACCAGCTGGTGTGCGCTTGCATAGCAGCTGGTGTGCGACTG
>CAVABU010000186.1:0-2834 GCA_963586965.1 Gemmiger formicilis | reverse complement strand
CTCTTACTATTTATAGTAGTTGACGCGTCCTCGCGTCAACCTTACCGCAAAAGAAGAAACTATAAAGCGAAGGGTGCAGCGAGGACGCAGCACCTACTATCAGATGCATACCCTTATGATTTAGATATATTTATTTTGTCTTTTGTGTGAAATTTGGTAATTTTGCACTTGAATATGGATAAAGTGGGCGTATGCTTGCTTACTTATTGAACAACAAATCATTGCAATGAATATATCTTATAAATGGCTTAAGGAGTATGTTGACTTTGACTTGACTCCTCAGCAAGTGTCAGATGCACTTACGTCATGCGGTCTTGAAGTGGATGCCCTGGAAGAGGTGCAGACAATAAAGGGTGGTCTGAAAGGTCTTTATGTAGGCAAGGTGCTTACTTGCGAGATGCATCCAGATAGTGACCATCTGCATATTACAACCGTTGATCTTGGAAAGGAGGCTCCTCAGCAGATAGTCTGTGGCGCACCTAATGTGGCTGCTGGTCAGAAGGTGATCGTGGCAGACCTCGGTTGTGTGCTCTATGATGGTGACAAGGAATTCACTATAAAGAAGAGCAAACTCCGTGGAGTAGAGTCTAACGGTATGATTTGCGCTGAGGACGAAATCGGTTTGGGTACTGCTCATGATGGTATTATGGTATTGCCAGAAGAAGCCGTTGTAGGTACTCCAGCTGCAGAATACTTTCATCTTGAGAGTGATTGGGTGATAGAGATAGATATCACTGCTAACCGCTCAGATGCTCTCTCACATTGGGGAGTAGCACGTGACCTCTACGCATGGTTGAAGCAGAATGGATACGAGACATCACTCCATCGTCCAGGTTGCGAAGAGTTTAGTGTAGACAATGAAGACCTCAACATCGATGTAGAAATCGAGAATACCGATGCTTGCCGTCGCTATGTAGGACTCTCCATCACAGATTGTGAAGTGAAGGAAAGCCCTGAGTGGCTCAAGAATAAACTGAATGTAATTGGTTTGCGCCCGATAAACAATATCGTGGACATCACCAATTATATCATGATGGCTTACGGTCAACCGATGCACTGCTTCGATGCTGATATGGTGGAAGGCAAGAAGATTGTCGTAAGAACATTGCCTGAAGGTACACCTTTCGTCACTCTTGACGGCGAGGAGCATATTCTTGGTGATCACGATCTTGCCATCTGTAATGCCAATGAGCCAATGTGTATAGCTGGTGTATTCGGCGGTAAAGGTTCGGGTACATATGAGACAACACGCAATGTAGTGCTTGAGTCTGCATATTTCCATCCTACATGGATACGCAAGAGCGCACGCCGTCATGGACTGTCAACAGATGCAAGTTTCCGTTTCGAGCGTGGCATCGATCCTAACGGCCAGATATATGCCATCAAGCAGGCTGCCATCCTCTGTTTCCAACTTGCAGGTGGAAAAGTGAGCATGCAGATAAAGGATGTATATCCTAATCCGATAAACAATGCAGTGGTAGAGTTGAGCTACGACTATGTAGACACCATCATAGGCAAGCAGATAGGTAAGGACACTGTCAAGTCTATTGTCACCAGCTTGGAGATGAAGATCATCAGCGAGACAGACGAAGCTCTGACTCTTGAGGTGCCTGCATATAGAGTAGATGTGCAGCGTCCGTGTGATGTGGTAGAGGATATCCTTCGCATCTATGGATATAATAATGTGGAGATACCTACTCGCTTGGCTTCTGCCTTGACAACTCCAGAGCAGGCTGATGCGGAGTATAAACTTGAGAATATTATAGGTGAGCAACTCGTGGGTTGCGGATTTAATGAAATCCTCAACAACTCGCTTACAAAGACATCATATTACCAGGACCTTAATGCTTATGCCGAGGAAAACACCGTGAAGGTGATGAACCCGCTGAGTGCTGATCTTGGTGTGATGCGTCAGACATTGCTCTTCGGTGGATTGGAGAGTATAACACGCAATGCCAACCGTAAGATGGCAAACCTACGTTTCTTCGAGTTTGGCAACTGCTATCATTACAATGCAGAGAAGCATGATGATGAGAATCCGATGAAGGCTTATACCGAGGAATATCATCTTGGCCTTTGGGTTACAGGTAAGCGTGTGCAGGGTTCGTGGGCACATCCTGACGAGGATAGTTCCTACTATGAACTGAAGGCATATGTGGAGAATGTGCTTGCACGTTTGGGCGTTCCTTCAGGAATGATTGTAGCAGCAAAGTCGCCGAATAATATTTTCTCTACTGGTATCGAACTTAAGAACCGTGGTGGAAAGGTGTTTGTGGAGATGGGTATCGTGTCAAAGGCTCTTCTGCACAAGGCAGACATCTCTGCTCCTGTATATTTCGCCGACATACACTGGACAGCACTGATGAAGGCTGTGAAGAACAATAAGGTGGAATTCACGGAGATAAGCAAATATCCATCAGTATCACGTGACTTGGCGTTGCTCGTTGACAAGAGTGTAGAGTTTGCACAGATAGAGCAGATAGCACGTCAGAGCGAGAAGAAACTGCTCAAGAGCGTAGAACTCTTTGATGTGTATGAAGGTAAGAACTTGCCAGCAGGCAAGAAGTCGTATGCAGTGAACTTCATTCTGCAGGACTCTGATAAAACTCTCAATGACAAGGCTATCGATGCCATCATGAATAAACTTATCAACAATCTGAAGAAGCAACTCGGAGCCGAATTGAGATAAGCATAGTGTAGGGGAGTGTGGTAGATTTATCCGCGATGTATAAAAAGAATAATAACAATAACAGATAAAGATAAAATAAAATCGTCAAATTATGGGACGCGCATTTGAATTTAGAAAAGCCCGCAAACTGAAGCGTTGGGGCAAC
>CAVABU010000185.1:0-2858 GCA_963586965.1 Gemmiger formicilis | reverse complement strand
TTTATATATAAGGTGTGCCCCGACCTACGGGGCACACCTCCAAAATACAACGAATGAAAACAAGAATCATATTATTGGCTACCCTATTGGCAGGATTCCTATCCGTCAACGCAAAGATAGAGTCCAGTCCCGCCGACATGGTCAACCCTCTAATGGGTACACTGTCAAAGCACTCACTGTCTACGGGTAACACCTACCCTGCGGTGGCTCTACCTTGGGGTATGAACTTCTGGATGCCACAGACTGGACGCATGGGCGACGGATGGGCTTACGTATACACAGAAGACAAAATACGTGGTTTCAAGCAGACTCATCAACCCAGCCCATGGATCAATGACTACGGCCAGTTTGCCATGATGCCAGAAACTGGCAAGGCGGAGTTTCATCAGGACAAGCGCGCGTCATGGTTTTCGCATAAGTCTGAGGTGTCACGTCCTTATTACTATCGTGCCTATCTGGCAGACTATGACGTGATCACTGAGATCGCGCCTACAGAGCGTGCAGCCATCATGCGCGTCACCTATCCCGAGACTGACGAGGCAGTGTTTGTCCTCGACGCCCTCGACAATGGATCATATGTGAAGATACTTCCCGAAAAGCAGATGATCATCGGCTACACCACCAAGAATAGCGGTGGAGTGCCAGACAACTTCAAAAACTATTTCGTACTCAAGTTTGATCATCCTTTCAAGGTTTCTTCCACCGTGTCGGTGAAGTCAAACAAGCAGAATGACCGCGGTGACGACTATGCTGAGATAAACACATCGTCTGACCTCGAAAAGTCAGCCAATCATGTGGGAGCCATCATCACATTCCAGCACATGAAGCGTGGCGAACAGGTCAACGTGCGCATAGCATCCTCATTTATCTCTGCTGACCAGGCAGCACAAAACTTGAAAGAGCTTGCCAACGACTCGTTTGACCAGGTGAAGCAGAATGCCAAAGACCGATGGAATAAGGTGCTCGGCGCAGTGGAAATAGACGACCCTGACCGTGACAATATCCGCACATTCTACTCTTGCCTCTACCGCTCGGTACTCTTCCCACGTATGTTTTGGGAGGTAGACGCCACTGGCAAGACCATACACTACAGCCCATTCAACGGCAAGACCCTTGATGGCTACATGTATACCGATGCAGGTTTCTGGGATGTGTTCCGTTGTCTCTTCCCATTGCTCAACCTCGTCTATCCCGACACCAACGAGAAGATACAGGCAGCCTTGGCAAATGTATACCGCGAGAGCGGATTCCTGCCAGAGTGGTTTAGTCCAGGCCATCGTGACTGTATGGTGGGCAACAACTCCGCTTCCATCGTTGCAGACGCTGTGCTCTCAGGTCTCAACATCTCCGACCAAGACAAGGAGACACTTTGGCAAGCTGTCGTGCATGGCGCCAACGCAGTGCACGATAAGGTGAGTTCTACTGGCCGCCGTGGCTATGACTACTACAACAAACTCGGCTATGTGCCTTACGACGTGGACGACCACTTCGGTCACATCAATGAGAACGTAGCACGCACCCTCGAGTATGCCTATGACGACTGGTGCATATATGAGTTTGGCAAGAAACTCGGCAAGAGCGCTAAGGAACTTGCACCATTCAAGAAGCACGCATTCAATTATCAGAATGTCTTTGACAAGGAGACAAACCTCATGCGCGGACGCAATGCTGACGGCAAATTCCAGTCTCCATTCAGCCCTCTGAAGTGGGGCGACGCCTTCACCGAAGGCAACTCATGGCACTACACATGGTCAGTATTCCATGACCCACAGGGACTCATCAATCTCATGGGTGACAAGAACACGTTCAATGCCATGCTCGACTCCGTATTCAATGTTCCACCATTGTTTGATGACTCTTACTACGGCGGCGTCATCCACGAGATACGCGAGATGCAAATCATGAACATGGGCAACTATGCCCACGGCAACCAACCTATCCAGCACATGATATATCTCTATGACTGGTCAGCCCAGCCCTGGAAGGCACAGTACTGGATACGTCAGACCATGGACAAACTCTACGCTGCTACCCCTGACGGATATTGCGGTGACGAGGACAACGGCCAGACCTCAGCATGGTATGTATTCTCAGCCATGGGATTCTATCCCGTATGTCCAGGCACTGGCGAGTATGCACTCGGCACACCATATTTCCGCAACATGAAGATACATCTGCAGAATGGCAATATGGTGGAGATCTCCGCACCAAACAATAGCGCAGAGAATGTCTACGTGCAGTCACTCACTGTAAACGGCACTGCCTGCGACAACAACTTTGTGACGCTCTCTGATATCAACAAGGGTGCGCGCATGGTATATCAGATGAGTGCCACACCAAACACAAGTCGTGGCATCAGCGAAGCCTCAGCGCCCTACTCTTTCACCAAGGAGATAGCAGCAGAGAAGACATCTAAGAAATCAAAGAAGAGCAAGAAATAGGAAATTACTCTAGGGTGATAATTTTATAGTATCACCCTCTGACCATTACGACAAGGGGGCGGACCTCACACATGGAGGTTCGCCCCTTCTTAGTAGGCGAAGCGTCCCCGCTTTGCCACTCAAGAAAAAATAGTATTCTATAGGAGGTACGGCGACCTCGCCGTACCAAATCAAACAAGAATATTTCAAATAGCGAATGGTACGGCGGGGGCGCCGTACCTCCTAATCTCACAACTGCTTAACTAATAATTCTTACTAGAGAGGTTGCAGCGAGGACGCTGCAACTACTATTTATAATATTAGCGAATATAGCAAGAAAAGTAAAAAGAGACAAGATGAGTCCTTGAGAAAGATAGCTCCTTCGACCGCACACCAGCTGGTGTGCGCTTGCATAGCAGCTGGTGTGCGACTGCACAG
>CAVABU010000184.1:0-2890 GCA_963586965.1 Gemmiger formicilis | reverse complement strand
GATAGCTTCATCGGCCAGAGAAGATATCTTCTCCAGCCGATGAAGTCAACTCCTATTTTATTCTCATTATTTCACAATCATCTTGCGAGTGATGCCACCCTTCTTGATAATCACAAGGCCACGCTCAGGTGATGTGAGGCGACGTCCCTGCACATCATAGAGTTTGGCGCCGTCGAGTGATTGGAGAGTGTCATTGGCATTGATGTCACTTATGCCATCGGTCTCATCTATCATGATGTCAAGGCTAACGGCCTTAGATTCACTTTCTTCATCATCATCGTCTTCTATAAAGGTGATGTAAGCGCGGTATGGATCCATCTTCACGGATGATACGCCAGACTGGCTGAGGAGTGACTCTACATTCCAAAACTTATTCTTGGAGATAATGTAGTTTGTGTCATCGCCTGTCACTTCTGCTTCCTCAAATGTACCTGTGAGATAGTCGGATTCTACAGGATTTTTTACTACCTCCGAACCGCTATCGCCAGTGATGGCTACATTACCTGTAGTAGTGTAGACGAGTATTGGTTCGCCAGCTGCTACAGTATCATCAGTCTTCTCCACTGTTATCACGCCAGTGCCAATGTCACTAATCTTGTAGCAATTTACGCCTTCGCTAGAAGCGGGAGTGAAAGAGAATGGCAGGCAGAGGGTAGCCCAATTGCTGCTGACAGTGCGCTCGTAAGTAGCGTAATTGTCAGTGTCGAATTTAAAATTGAAGGTAGAAAAGAAGTCATCCTTATCACCAATCTCTACATTATCATAGCATACAGCATCCACGCCATCGGCATTATACTTATTGCGACCCACCGAGAATTTGCGACGCAGTGTGAGGTATCCGTCTGTGTAGTTAGCCTTTGCTGCATCAATGCTGTCAGGATTGAAGCCAGGTAGTGATGTACAACCGCCAAACATATTTCTGCTTTCATTAATTGAAGGCAGAGAGAAATTCTCATTTACATAGATATTCTTTAGGTTATTGCAACCACCAAACATGCTGGACGCATCCCTGACTGAAGCAGTCTTGAAGTTGGATATATCAAGAGATGTCAAACCCTTACATCCAGAAAACATTGCGCCCATGTCGGTAACGTTAGATGTAATAAATGACGATACATCAATAGATGTCAAACCGCTACAACCACCAAACATGGAACCCATGTCTACAACGTTGGAGGTATTGAATGACGACACATCAATATCCTTCAGACTGCTGCAACTTGCAAACATGCAAGACATGCTTCTTGCGTTTCCAGTATTAAAGCAGGACACATCCACCTTTGTGAGACTGATGCAATTACGCAGGAACCAATAAAAGCTTCTGACATTTACAGTGCTAAATGTGCTAAGATCCAATTCTTTCAGAGACGAACATTCATCAAACATCGCTTCCATATTGGTGACATTGGATGTGACGAAACTTGACACATTGAGTTCGGCCAAATTCTGGC
This sequence comes from Gemmiger formicilis, assembly GCA_963586965.1. Classification (GTDB taxonomy): domain Bacteria; phylum Bacteroidota; class Bacteroidia; order Bacteroidales; family Bacteroidaceae; genus Prevotella. The sequence continues at coordinate 1,439 of CAVABU010000184.1, read as the reverse complement.
ACAGTTGAAACATGTAGCTCATATCATTGACATTTGATGTATCGAAGCTTACTTCCAAATATGTCAGCGACTTGCACCCACAAAACATGTAGCTCATATCTTTCACAGCTGAAGTGTCGAAATGAGACAAATCAAGAGTATCTAGTTTACTGCAACAATTAAACATGCCTGCCATGCTGGTAACCTCGGAAGTGTTGAGATTCTCGATACCTTCTATAGAGGAAAGGTTATACAGGTATGCGAACCAGCTGGCGCAACTATATGGATGGAAATTATAGAAATTACCATCAAATACCACCTTCTCAATGTCATATTGATGATCTTGCCACCATTCCTCTCCACTGCCAGTGGTAGCTATCACATATTTGTCGGTAGCATCAGTAGAGTTCATATTGCAGTCGTAATGGAATATCAGTGTCTTCGTGCTATCCTGGAATTCTGCCCACGCAGTAGGCTTTTCGGTGAGATAGCCATCAGTGTAGTTAGCCATCTCCTTGCCAATCTTGTCGGCTACATAACCATTAAGCGACGTGCAATTGGAGAACATGTCATCTCCTGCGCAGTCGTCTGACACCTTAAAACTATCACTTACATAAATGGTCTGAAGAGATTGGCAATTTATAAACATGCCCTTCATGTCAGTAACTGCCGACACATCGAAATTAGATAGATCGAGTGTGGTCAGTCCCGTGCAATTCATAAACATCGTTTGCATGCTTGTGACGGCGGAGGTGCTGAATGATGTCACATCAAGAGAGGTCAGGCTGGCGCAAGCGGCAAACATACTGGTCATGTCTGTCACCGCTGAAGTGTTGAGGCACTTTAGGTTTCCTATGTCCGTAAGATTCTTCATGCCACTAAACCAAGACTTGCAAGTAGTGGGTCGGACAGAGGCAAAACTCTTGTCGAATACCACCTTGGTGATGTTTTCGCTATAAGTAGCCCACTGCGGTGTGGAGTCATCAGAGGTCGGAATATCAAAAGTATTTGCCTCGGATGATTCTCTTTGTCCGTTATAATAGAATGTGAGTGTCTGAGCGGTAGCGTCATACTCTGCCCATGCTGCTGCATCGGAATCCCACTTGGAGAAATATCCGCCATTAGTATTAGCCATGCTCTCGTCAGTTTTGGTTGCATCATACTCGGGGAGAGAGGTGCAGTGCTCAAACATGTATTCTCCTTCACAATCGTCAGACACCACGAATTTGTCGCTTGCATATATTGCAACAAGCGATGTGCATCCACAAAACATACCCGTCATATCAGTGACCTTTGATGTGTCAAAGGTAGTGAGATTTAAGTCGGTAAGGCTGGAGCAGTAAGCAAACATACCGTACATCGTAGTAACATCGGAAGTAATGAGATTCTCTATACCTACAATGCTATTTAGTAATGTGAAAAGAATAAGTTGTGCAAGTTTGCCCTGTATTTTTAGGCGG
>CAVABU010000183.1:0-2909 GCA_963586965.1 Gemmiger formicilis | reverse complement strand
AACGAACCGATACTCACATACGTCTATAGTGAGACCTCGACCACATACCCACGCTTCCTCAATCCTACGAAGAATGCGGGCGTGTCCACATCGGGTGACGTGACCTACTATGGTAGGGCGATATCTTTCCAACCACACAACAACAATCCGATGGTAAATCGTGCCTCCACCGTGGATGCCAGTGGCAATGTGACCACTGACCACACACTGTGGGGCACCGACATGACGGAAAAGATAACACGTGACTATGGCGGTCTGCCTGACATCGGCGCACTTGAAAATCATGCGAGCACCACTACCGAAGAGGGCGACAAGGCTTATCTGGATGGTCAGACTCCTTATGGCGGAGCACTCTATGTGCGTGACTATCGCGACGCTGACGGCAATATTGATACCTCTACTACTGACCGTGACGGTTCGTCATGGAGCAAAGCCATCAATGGTAATGCCGATTATAAGTATGACATTGTGACGGTCGGCACACCTACCACGCCACAAGCCAGCACCATTGACAATCCTACGACATACAAAATCGGTATGCTCAACGGAAATACAAGCAACGGTACTGTATATTATGCCAAGAATGCAGATGGCTCCGAAATCACTAATACCACTGACTATACGTCTGGTGATGACTTCATCATCATCTCTGATAGTAAAGGTTACTATTACATATATGACGTATCGCAGAAGAAGTATGTCGTCTGGACTAATACAAACGAGGGCAGTGGTAATGTCAGATTCTCAAACGATAACTCCTCAAACTCCACATGGCGACTATATTCAGTTAATTCCAGCGACAGTTACCACACATATTGCATACAGCCGAGCACTGTGGATAATAAAGTAAGTTCTCAATCGTGGAACTATTATGGTGGTATTGGCAAACATCTTGGACTTTATAGTGGATCAGATGGCAATAGCAAGTGGCAATTCCTAATACCCAAAGAATCTTATAAGACCGCCAAAGGTTTCCAGTATGCACTCATCACGGGACACGAGGAGTGGAGTAATGATCAGACCACGCTACGTGAAGTGCGTGTGGGTGCTGGTACCTACACTGCCAATCTCGAATGGTATGATGGTGTCAACGTGAGGGGTGGCTATCCTGCTGTGGGTAACCCCGGCGAGAACGAGCGCAACATCTCCAACGACAAGGATGGCTACAAGACCATCATCGATGGAAACAAAAGTGGCCGTGTGCTACTGCAACCGGCTACCTTCCAGACCCCCTGTACCTTCGAGGGCTTCACCATACAGAACGGCTATCTCACCGATTCGGAATTTGGTGTCGGCGTGTATATGCGCAAAAACGGAATCCTGAAGAACTGCCTCGTGCAGAACAACGTGTTCCAAGCCAACAGCTCTACTGAAAACAGATATGGCGGTGCCGGTGTCTTCATAAATGACGGTTCGATAGTGAAGAACTGCAAGATTACGAACAACACGATTAACTGTACTCAAAATATATTCATTGGTGGTGCCGGTGTGTATGCAGCTGGCGGTACGCTTATCAATTCCCTCATTGTGGAGAACACCACCAATAGCAATAGCTGGAACTTGCTTGGCGCAGGATTTTATATATCCCAGACGAGTAGCCTTTATAACTGCACCATAGCCTATAATTACGGCAATACCGGTAAAACATCACATGCTGCCACAGGTGGTGTATGGGATAATGCAGCCGTGCATCAGGGTAGCGGGAAATACACCAATCAGTCACACTTCTACAACTGTATCATTTGGGGAAACTATGCCAACGGTAATACTGCAGAGAACATGATACAGGTAGGTATGTCGAAATTCTCTGAGGGTGCAGGACGTACCAACGACGCCTTCCATACCTGTTATAGTTCGGCTTGGTCATCCAGCTTGGCTTCTGATGATGCCACCAACCCCGATTATGTGAAGATTGTGGGAAATGGTAAAAATGATAATGCATCCAACTACGATACCTTTTACGCCAATTGCAAAACCAATGAGCCGTTCGTGCGAGATGCCGACGGCAATACCGACTACTCACTCAAGCCCACTGCCACGCAGTGTATCAATAAGGGTTCGACATATCAGGCGTTGACCGATTATGACATCACGGTGGACATCAATGGTGAAGACCGTGTCCAGGACTGTACCATTGACAAGGGTGCCTACGAATACAACCAGTCGCTCGACATCCAACCCGAGATAACTGTCGCTACTGGTGCCACGCACAAAAAATGCGTATTCTATGTCACTCCAGAGGGTCACGGCACAGCATCTGCCGATAGTCCTACAAACGCTGCCTGCGCCAGCAAACTGCAGAAGGTGCTCGATGCTGCAGGTCGCTACAAATACACAAGCCCTGCAGACACTGTCATCGTGAAGGTGGCAAATAGTGCCACCATGGCTAAAAATAACAGTTACTTCACGTATTACGCTTGTCGCACCACTGACGAGGGCGACCAGAGTGTGCGTGTATGGTCTATCATGGTGCCACGCGGTGTGGAAGTGTGGGGTGGATATACCGACACTTACACCTCTGCTAATGACAACGGCTTCTACACCAAGAACACCACGACCAATGTGATCACTGACAAGCGCGATATCACTGGCAATCCTACCTACTTCGACTCCTATTATTATAATAAGAGTGAGAAACAAAATGTCTACACCTATCACGTGGTGACCTTCACCGACCGTGTGTTTGATGGTTTGGGTAATCCTTATAAGGCCAGCGACACTGTGGGAAAGACCAGCACATGGCAAGATGGTGACGACCTGATGTCGATGAAGACTAAGACCAATGACCGTGCCGTCATCGATGGCCTCTATGTCACTGGTGGTAATGCCGATGCTCAGGTGAGCAGTCTCGCCAGCGATGCTGCCAACATCAATCAGTATGGTGGTGCTGCCATCGTGACCGACTATGC
>CAVABU010000182.1:0-2953 GCA_963586965.1 Gemmiger formicilis | reverse complement strand
TTATCACGATGCTTTTGCTGATGGGCTGCTGTGCCTGGCGGTCAGCCTTTATCACGTATGTGCCTTTAAGCAGACCTTCCAACAGCAGACTGCGTCCACGTGTAGACTTCAGCAACTGTCCACCTGCATTGTAGAGACTAAGACCGCTCACCGCAGCATCATCAGATGTCACGGTGTGCTGCTGGGCATCATAGCGGATGACGTTGTCACTACTGACATTGCTTATGGCAGTGGGGTGATTGATGTCGACACTGGTCACCAGCGAGTCCACGTTGGCATTCAGCGCGTAGGATGAGTTGCGGGCGATGCAGTAAGGATTGCTCACTGCCACGTCATTGCCCATGTCCCAATAGAAGATACCCTGCAAGTTGTTGTCCACCACATATTTCGAACGCTTATACACTTGGTCAGGCGACATGAAGTAGTAGTGCACATTGCCCACAGGAGCCTTGCCATCGATCGACTCGTCATTAGGGTCGAGAGTGCCGTCAGCCATCAGCGTGCGGAAACCAGTGATAGGCGATATCGCCGTCTCGCTCTCGTCGTAAGCCTTTGATGTGGTGGTGCTATAGGAGAGATAAATTTTATCCTTAGAGAAACCATAGTTTACGAAAGCCTTAGACGAACTCAGGAAGTTGTCATAACTGAAGAATGTCTTCTGCGGACCATATTGCTGGAAAGTAAATCCGTCCACATACTGCATCTTGTCCGTAGGAAATCTATAGGCGCCATATGCATGACAAGATATCATAAATGTCTTGCCCTCTGGCAGTGCTGCGCGTATCTCGTCAGCGAGCAGTCCCAGTGTGGTCTGCGTGCCGTCCATCCACTCCAAGTCCAGTTCCACGCCATCATAAGGCTTAGATAGCTCTGCCAAATCCTGTGCGAATATCTTGCGACGCTCCGCACTGCTGATAGTGTTTTGCCATCCTGTGTGGCTCGACACCGAGATGCGTATCTTGTAGCCAGTGTATCCCTCGTAGGCGCTCCTCATTATCTTCAGCCACTCGTCCTGTGAGTAACTGTCCCATCCAGGATTCTCCTCATCATCATAGGTGTAGAGAGCCTGTCCCTTGTTCACCAGGTCAGCCGTCTGCACCTTGCCCACTGCAGGCAGAGGATGCGAGGTCATGTGACTCTTTATCTCGTCTATGCTCGAGTTGCGTGTCCAGGTGCACGTCTCATCGAGTTTGGCGTGCAGACCTTCGCCTATCACTGCCACGCAGTCATCATTGCCTGTCGGCGTGTAGTCAGTAGAAGCGTCACTGGCATCTCTATTTGCCCAAGCCTCATTGCCGTCATATGCAAACATGAATGTCAGTCGGGTAGTGCCGCCAGCGCGCACGGTCACGGCGAAGTGCACCCATTTGCCCACCTCGAGTTTCTTCTGATTGACAAATTTCTTGCCGTTCACCTTCACTATGACCTGCTTTGTGGCCTCGTCGCCCAGACTGATGGAGATGCCGTGCTCGCCATCTTCCGTCTCCTTGCGTATGATGTAGGCGCCTTCAGTCCATTCATCCAGATAGATCCAGGTCTCAAATGTGTAGCTCGCATCGCCTGATGAGTTGAGAGCAGGTTTGAGCACATCGGTAGTGGTCGTGATAGAGCTCTTGCCGTTGAGGCTGACCACGCCCTTGCGTCCTTCATATTCGCTTAGCCACTGGCAGTCATTGAGCGTGGCATGATCACAAGGGGTGATATATTTCAGATGACCGTCCGTATAACTGTTGATGCCCAGGATGATAAGGTCATTGGCAAGCAGATATTGGTCGCGACTTACGGCGCGGTCAAAGAAACGGTTGTTGCTCGTGTAAGCACCGCTGAGCAGATAGGGCAGGGCGGTGTTGTCCTCCACCTTCTCACGCTTTGCACCCTGAGGCATCGTGGCGTGGTGGTTGGTGGTGCTGTTTGCAAATAGAGCCTTGTAGTCCACGATGTCTGGACACAGGCTCTGGTCAAACTTATAGTATGCCACGAGATTATCTATCTCTGGCACCCATTTATTTATAGTGGTGTGTATGTAATAGTCGTGATTATTGTTGAGAGCCGTGCTCCATAGACGCACCTCGTCGATGCGTCCCGTGTAGCCTCCTCCGATGGTCATCTTGCCACAATCAGTCGGCAGAGTGAAATTGCCTGTAGAGGTCGCAGCCACTGTGCCATTGATGAGAGCCGTGAGTTGGCCGTTGTCCACCACGAGGGTGAGTTGTGCCCATTGGTCAGCCTTTAGACTTGTGCTACTGATGTCTACTGTCTGCGCTCCCAAGTGAGCCGTGATGGTGCCCTCCTGTCCGAGTGACACTGAGAGGCAGTTGCCACAAGTGATGATTTGTGTGCCCTGAGTCCATTTGGATGGGCAGAGCCACATTTGCAGAGTGTAAGACTCGAGTCCACTGAGTTCGGGCATTTCGCCACAGTCTACCGTAGCCTCTGGTAGCATGCTCAGACACATGTTGTCCACCTGTGCCTGCGATGCGATTGCTGTGGAGAGGCTGAGCATCGTGGTAAATAACAATTTCTTCATTATGATAAGAAAAAGGTTGGTGTAAAGTAAAAAACCTCCATCATCGGGAAACTCTTGTCCCGACGATGGTGGTTTTATATATTATTTATAATGATGTGTAAAAGGGATTTATTTCACAGCAACCTTGCTAACCTTGTTGCCTTCCTTTACGATATAAACGCCCTTTACGAGATTCTGTCCGTCATTGACGCGCTTGCCATCGATAGTGAAGATTTGCTTTGCTGCGTTGCCCTCTGACTCTATCTGGCTGATGGCAGTAGCTACAGTCTGTGGGTCTACCTTGTAAGTCTTAAATGTCTTTACGCGCTTGCCAAGGATAGGATCGGGGTTGCTATCAAGCTTTGTAAACTTCACTTCCTTGATAAACATTGTGGCGCCAGCGAGATTGCCTGCGTTCATCTCCATCTTCACGCGGATAGGAGCATA
>CAVABU010000181.1:0-3021 GCA_963586965.1 Gemmiger formicilis | reverse complement strand
TTGACACTACCCCCTCAAAGTAGCGCGTCTACCAATTCCGCCACCTCTCCAACATTGAAATGTTCCACCGTGCCCAGAACAGGACTCGAACCTGCACGCCTCTCGGCACACGCACCTGAAACGTGCGCGTCTACCAATTCCGCCACCTGGGCTAATTGAAACAACGTTTCCTACTTGCAGAACATTTGAGCGGAAAACGGGACTCGGACCCGCGACCCCAACCTTGGCAAGGTTGTGCTCTACCAACTGAGCTATTTCCGCATATGCAAGTCAAAAACAGGTTTGTCAGCGTAGACTGGACAAATGCTACATCGCAACGCAGCCGCCATAAAGTGTCTGCACCAACATTCCCTTTTTGCTTTTCTCAATAAATTTCGTATTGCATTTCGCTAAATGCGGTGCAAAGGTATGACTTTATTCTGTAACCTCCAAACATTTCCAAGAAAAATTTCAAAAATAATACGATTTTCTTCTTTTGCGGGGTCTTTTCGACGTCTATATTTAATATAATAATGTGTAATTAAAAAATAACTACTTAGTCCATCCTATTCTTGTAATCTTCGTATCCAAAGCGTCGAAGCAACTCGAGTTCGCCGTCTGTATGAAGCAAGGCAAGTGACGGATGATGGATACCATTAAACATGCATGTCTTCACCGTGGTGTAGTGTATCATATCTTCGAAGATGACCTTCTCACCCACTTGCAACTCATGATCAAATTTCCACGCACTCATAAAATCGCCTGACAGGCACGAGTTGCCTCCAAGACGATAGACATACGGCGAGCGCATCTCTGGATTGGTCGGTTGACAGTCCTCGAGGGTCTCGGCGCCACGCACGGCGGGCCAATATGGCATCTCTAAGCAATCTGGCATATGACACGTGAAACTCACATTCAAAATCGCAGTCTTTATACCCTTATCCTCCACGATATCTACCACCTCCGACACCAACGGGCCGGTCTGCCAAGCAAAAGCGCTACCTGGTTCGAGTATTATCTTGAGATGAGGATAGCGCGCATGCAATCCCTTGAGGACAGAGATAAGCAGATCCACATCGTAATCCTTGCGGGTCATGAGATGACCGCCACCAAGATTGAGCCACTTTATCTGATCAAACCATCCCGAAAATTTCTCTTCTATATGTGCCAATGTCCTTTGCAACACATCCGCTCCGCTCTCGCAATGGCAATGACAATGAAATCCGTCAATATCAGCGGGCAAGACTTTAGGCAACTTATCCGCAGTCACACCAAACCTACTTCCTGGCGCGCAGGGATTGTAAAGGTCTGTGCCTATCTCCGAATACTCTGGATTTACACGCAGTCCGAGTGAAACATTACCGTTGGTAGCCTTCGCCTTTTCCGCAAAGCGCGCATATTGACTAAGCGAATTAAAAGTCAGATGACTCGAACATCTCGATATCTCCTCTATCTCACCGTCGGTATAGGCTGGAGAATAGGCATGCACAGGCGCACCAAACTCCTCATAGCCAAGCCTCGCCTCATAAAGTGAACTCGCCGTAGAGGCAGACACATACTCTCTAAAAATAGGAAACGTGCGCCAAAGGGCGAATGCCTTAAACGCAAGGATTATCTCAACGTCAGCCTCGGCAGCCACACGAGATATCAACTCAAGATTACGACGGAGAAGCGACTCCTCCATGACATATACAGGAGTACTCACCCCCTGAAAACTAACAGAATCTATTTTCATAAAACAATATGTAATATCATTGTCGCACATTGCCAGCGACATTAGGAAAAACCATACAAAGGTAGTTTTTATCTGTCATATAATTGCATATATGAATGCTTATTTGTAATTTTGCACAACAATTAAAACTTTTCTCAAAGGAATGTAATATTCCATTTCAAACAACGCTAAATAATGAGTGACAACAACTCCTTTATGGTATTCTCGGGCACAAGCACGAAATACCTGGCAGAAAGAATCTGCAAGTCATTAGGTTGTGAACTGGGTAGCATGTCAGTGACACGATTTGCCGATGGCGAGTTTGAGGTATGCTTCGAAGAGTCTATACGTGGAAAGGACGTATTCCTCGTGCAAAGCACATTCCCCAACGCCGACAATCTTATGGAACTTCTCCTTATGATTGATGCAGCAAAACGTGCTTCCGCACGCACCATCAATGCAGTAATCCCTTATTTCGGATGGGCTCGCCAAGACCGCAAGAGCAAACCACGTGTGAGCATCGCAGCAAAACTCGTGGCAGACATGCTGTCTGTAGCTGGCATTGACCGTGTGCTCACCATGGACCTCCATGCTGACCAGGAGCAGGGCTTCTTCAATGTACCAGTGGATCACCTCTACGCAAGTAGTGTGCTGATACCTTACGTGGAAAGCCTCAAACTGAAGAATCTCGTGATTGCTGCACCTGACGTAGGTGGCACAAAGCGTGCAAGTTCTTACGCAAAGTATTTCAACTGCCCACTGGTATTGTGCAACAAGACTCGCGAGAAGGCCAACGAGGTGGCTTCTATCCAAATCATCGGTGACGTGAAGGATGCCGACGTAGTGCTCATCGACGACATGGTCGACACTGCTGGCACCATCACAAAGGCTGCCGACGTGATGATGGCTGCCGGTGCAAGAAGCGTGAGAGCATGTGCCAGCCACTGCGTGATGAGCGGTCCTGCTTCCGACAGAGTGCAGTCTTCAGCTCTTGAGGAGATGGTATTCACCGACTCTATCCCCTACTCTAAGCGTTGCGACAAGGTAAAGCAACTCTCCGTGGCTGACATCTTCGCCGAGACCATCCGCCGAGTAGAAAACAATCAGAGCATATCTTCACAGTATCTGGTGTAAAAGACTATATACGATTTATACGATTTATCCGCAACATCTAATCGCAGGTGTTGCGGATTTTTTATGCCCACGAATCTATGACGTCCTCGCCATACCACATAGTAGTTGCAGCGTCCTCGCTGCAACCAAGCAAGCAATAGTAAAGTAGGAGGTACGGCGCCCTCGCCGTACCACTCGCTAAGAGGTCTTCTATA
>CAVABU010000180.1:0-3046 GCA_963586965.1 Gemmiger formicilis | reverse complement strand
CTGGAGGAAGAGATGGCGGAAAATTTCCTCTTCAATTTTTCCATAATCAAGAGGAAGTTGGCACAAACCCATATGGAGCATCATGCGCTGATCATAAAGCACCTGTTGCAAGCTCTGCTTTTCGAGCTGTTCGACTATCTGATGCCCCATCTGCAACTGCAAGATGCCACCTATAAGTTCTCGTCTGCCGAGGTGCTATTCAAACGATTCACCCAGATGATTGCCCATGAATGCCCCCGGGAGAGAGAGGTGAAGCATTATGCCGAAGCTCTCTGCATCACCCCCAAGTACCTCTCCGCCATCTGCAAGGCGCAGAGCGGCAAGACCGCATCTGAAATAATCAACGGCATCACCGTGAACTACATAAAGAATATGCTCACGTCGTCAGACCGCAGCATAAAGGAGATAGCCACCGAGATAGGTTTCAACAACATCTCATTCTTCGGCAAGTATGTACGAAGAGAACTGGGAATGTCGCCACGACAGATAAGGACGCAAAAATAAGAATAAGGCAAGCAAAAAAACCTATAACGAAAGTCTCTCCTTTGAGTGGTACAGCGAGGGCGCTGTACCTCCTAATGGGCAAAGCGAGGACGCTTCACCTACTATGGTTACCTTTATTTGCTTGTAATATTCCAAATTGGAGACTTTAGTAAATACACATATTATGACGTTTCCTTATCTTATAAAATTGGTAGGATTCCACTTCTCACGCACTGGAAGTCCGTATTTCTCCTTGCCGAGTTGTATGCTCTTCACAAGGAAGGCCATGTTGCGGGCCAACTGCCGCATGATCTGAAGACCCTCCGCATCCTGTGCCGCTTCCCCTGGCATACGACCATGCACATTGTTCCAGTATTGGGAGGAGACAACGGGCATGTTAGATATGGTGAAATACTTGTTGAGCACATCAAACGTGGCGGTGGTGCCTCCACGGCGTGCCACGGCTACGGCTGCGCCTACCTTCATGCTCTTGTCAAAAGATGACGAGTGAAACAGGCGGTCAAGGAATGAAATGAGTGTGCCAGCCGGCGAAGCATAATAGACTGGAGAACCGATGACGATGCCGTCTGCCGCCTCAAATTTTCTGCTCACCTCGTTTACAAGGTCATCAAACACACATTGACCCAGTTCGGCGCACTTCCCACAGGCGATGCATCCGCGTATATCTTTGTGGCCTACATGTATTATCTCTGTCTCAATGCCCTCTGATTCAAGAGTCTTTGCTACTTCGCTCAAGGCGATGAATGTGTTGCCCTCACGTTTTGGGCTTCCGTTTATCAGTAATATCTTCATAATGTTTTTTCATCTTATCTTATGTCTTATGCAAAGATAATATATTTACCGCAAAAACTTTCATACTACTCAATAAATAGCCGTACACCAACTGAAAGACGAGCGCACAGCACGTGCTATGCAGTCGCACACCAGCTGCTATGCAGTCGCACACCAGCTGGTGTGCGGTCATAGGAGCCATACTGCTAAAATACTCAAGTCGCCTCTTTGACCCTTTTCTACCATATTCTATATAGATATTTATTAAGCATAATAATTTCTTTGTGCTCTGACACTATTTGACACATCTTATCCGTAACTTTGCCACGATAACTTCCGAAGATAACGAAACTAAGGTTTTTAAACCCTAAACACGAGAAAATATCACAGTTTATCACGCTAAAACGAAGGAAAAGGCCATATGAACCATTATGAACTTGTATGGTTTACAGATTTTTTATAATATTGCCGACAATTAACGTAAGTGAACTAATCACTGCAGACAATATTACATAAAACCAAACGTCTATGAGCAGAGTATTTCAAGTGAAACCGAAGCGCATCAAGCGCGTCAATAACACCGTCCTCACTCCCGAAATGGTAGTGACAGTGACAACCCAGCAGCACACCTCTACCCCATTCTATAATGGAGCAAAGGAGATACAAGAAGCCTACATGCGCATCTACGCCTTCGACTACAAGAAGGCATGTTGCAATGTCAATGACTTTGAATTTAAGAAGTTGGACTAATTAAGACTCAATAAACATTATTAATCTAAAATTTCAAGTAATCATGGGAAAGAAATCAAACAAAACAAAGGAAATCGCTGAAGGCGTTGTAAAAGTAGCAGGCATTGTAGCCACCGTAGGGGGGGGGCTGTTAAAAGCTTTAGGCGATAAGAAGAGTTAAGTAGCCAAGACTTTTAGAAGAGAAACAAAGCCTCAAATTTTGAGCATAGGGATTCACGAAAGCGTGATTCCCTATGTTTCCCATGCTGAAATATAACGATTCTAATGGTCTTGGCTTCTTATTGTTCCTTAATTCCGTAGCTAAACATTAGAGACAGTGCAAAATCATGTAAGAATAACGGCAAATATTTCAAGAATAAGTAAACAGCATGACTGACAATCAAAACATATATCAAGCAATCAAGACGATTGCGGACAATCTCTGCAAGGAGAACAAGACGTATCTTCGTGCAGACTTGGCTTACGATTTAAAACAGTATGGCATAACTTCCGACTCTTCGGAGGTGAGCAAACTGGTGTTTAATGCCTACAAGTTCTTCCGTAACAATGGCAACATCGCCATAGCCTTCGTATCCAACAACTCTCGCACCACCCTTGTGGACGAGTACAGACTGAACGATAGTCTAGAGCAGGGACACAAGGAGGAGGCACTGAAGTTGGCGGAGACGGAACTGAGCCTGTCTTCTTCAGCGCTAGATCAATTGAGCGAGCAGGTGGAGGCTAACATCAGCCTCGTATTGGCAAAAGGTGCATCAAAGTTGACCGATGTCGTGATGGGTACGAATGGGGTAAAGGAAGTGAAGTGCCAGGCTGCCACCATGTTTGACAAATACACTAAGATGGTGGAGGCTTACCACTATGCCGAGGACAGCGTACGAGGAAACATCGAGGACTTCACATCCCTACGTACGGACATTGGGACGACCTATCGCGACTACGCCATGAAACTCATCGACATCTACGGCGATTCCATCAAGATGGTTTCTCCCGATTTGTTCGACTTCAAGCGCATCGAATGGCT
>CAVABU010000179.1:0-3097 GCA_963586965.1 Gemmiger formicilis | reverse complement strand
GCCGTACCTCCTATAAAAAACGAAGATATCTGCGTTGGGCGGAGAAGATAGCTTCGTTGGCTGGAGAAGATATCTTCATCGGGCGATGAAGATAGCCTCGCCATATGACAAAGATAATTTTCAGAACCTCCCATTTTTCGTAACTTTGCAATTGTAAGAGCAAATGAAGATGAAAAATATGCAGTTAGTATGGATGATGGCATTTCTTGTGTTGCCAATTTTGGGTGTAATATACGTATCGTGGCACATTTGGACGCTACTTCCGTTGCCAGCAGTGTGGCGAGGATTGGTGGTGGGCGTGTTTGTGATGACGTTCCTACTGATGATTGCTAGTTTTCTCGGGGTCAACGAGCGACTGCCATTAGCATGCTCGAGGGTGGTCTATGAGACTGGCAACTCGATGATTATGATCTTGCTCTATCTGGTGCTAGTATTCTTAGTGCTGGATATGTGTCGATTGGTGCATCTTGTACCAAATACTTGGATGCATCACAATGGTTATACGGCTGTGAGCGTGACTATATTCATGGTGATACTTTTGAGCTATGGCTACTGGCATTTTCTAGATAAGTATCGACAAGAACTGACATTGGAGACGCATAAGAAATTGAGCGAGGTGACAGGGAAGAAGGTGAAAAAGATTGTACTGTTGAGCGACCTTCACTTAGGTTATCACATCAATCGGAAGGAGTTTGCCCGGTGGGTAGACATCATCAATGCGGAGCATCCTGACTTGATACTGATAGGTGGCGACATCATTGATATCAGCGTTCGTCCGCTATTGTTGGAAGACGTCGCTTCAGAGTTTCACAGACTGAAGGCGCCCATCTATGCTTGCCTGGGCAACCATGAGTATTATGCGAGCGAGCCAAGGGCGAGGGAGTTTTATGACAAGGCGGGAATAGTCTTACTGCGAGATAGTGTGGCAACGGTGGATGCCATCACGATTGTGGGAAGGGACGACCGCACCAATGTGCATCGTAAGTCTTTGGGAGTCTTGATGAAGCAGACCGACGCTAACCGTTTCACGATATTGCTCGACCATCAGCCTTATCACTTGGAGAATGCTGAGAGAGCGAAGGTGGACTTCCAGTTTTCAGGTCACACCCACGACGGCCAGGTGTGGCCCATCTCTTGGATTACGAGGACGATGTATGAGAAGTCGTTTGGCTATCTAAAGAAAGGTCATACTGAATATTACGTTAGTTCCGGCATGGGCATTTGGGGAGCCAAGTTTAGAATCGGCACGAGGTCAGAGTATGTGGTGGCCACACTTCGGGAGAAATAGAAATCTGATAATACTCCATTCCCTCTGAAAAACAAAAAAATCCCACCGTTGAAGGACGATGGGAGAACCTAATGTTTTCACAACGGAATAATCCTTATTGTGATTTGCTAAAAATCTATCGCAAAAATATAAAGTTCTTTTGAAATATCAAAACATATCCGATATTATTTTGTATTTTTGAAAGAAATTTATTGTAGACGACATTAAATCTTATTACATAACGATGACTACCAAACATATTCTTGGTCTCGACCTTGGAACAAATAGTATAGGTTGGGCTGTAGTAAACCGTGAAGAGAATAAAGAATCCGTCCCCACACTTACCAGTATAGCCGATGCTGGCAGCAGGATAATACCTATGGATGCAGCCATGCAGAGCGACTTTGCAAAGGGCAACACCGTCTCACAGACAAAGGACAGGACGCAATATAGAGGAGTGCGCAGACTGCGAGAGCGACACCTGCTGCGTCGCGAGCGCTTGCACAGAGTGTTGGCATTGATGGGCTTTCTGCCTCAACATTATGCCGAGGCTTTGACCCGTTATGGCAAATTCAAAAAAGGCGTGGAGTGCCGTCTACCTTGGGCCAAGGACGATGAGGGGAAACCACAGTTTCTATTTGCCTCTTACAACGAGATGCTACAACAGTTTTGGCACAACCATCCCGAAATGATGAAGGCAGGGCTGAAGATACCTTACGACTGGACGATATACTATCTCCGACAGAAAGCGCTGGATGAGGCTATAAGCGGCCAGGAGTTGGCTTGGATATTGCTCAACTTCAATCAAAAGCGTGGCTACTACCAGACACGTGGCGAAGAGACTGAGACCGATAATACAAAGGTAGAAGAATATTATGCCCTCAAGGTTGTCGCTGTAGAGGATAGTGGCGACAAGAAAGGCAAGGACACGTGGTATAATGTCATTCTCGAAAATGATATGGTGTATCGACGTACAGCTAAGGAGAAGCCAGACTGGGTAGGTAAGGTGAAAGAATTTATTGTTACCACCCAAGTGAATGAAGACGGGACTCCAAAGACGGACAAAGAAGGCAACGTGAAGAGAAGTTTTCGCATGCCCGGAGAGGATGACTGGGGACTGATAAAGATTAAGACCGAAGACGACATACGCACTTCCAAACTTACAGTCGGAGAATACATCTTCGGTGCTCTTTTGCGCAACCCGAAGCAGAAGATCAAAGGCGAGCTGGTCCGCACCATAGAGCGCGATCTTTATAAGGAAGAACTGAGACTTATCCTTGAAGCGCAGAAGGAGTTTATCCCTGAGTTAAGCGACAGAGACTTGTACTTGGAGTGCATCAACGAACTGTATCCGCAAAACGAAGCCTACCGCAGGTCTATTGCATCAAAGGACTTCACCTACCTCTTCCTTGACGACATCATCTTCTATCAGCGTCCGCTCAAGAGCAAAAAGTCGATGATAGATGAGTGTCCTTACGAATATCATGAATGTCTAAAGGATGGCAAGAAAATAAAGAAATACGTCAAGTGCATCTCCAAGTCGCACCCACTATTTCAGGAGTTTCGCCTGTGGCAGTTTATTGGCAACCTGCGCATCTACAAAGCTGGCGTGGACAAAGCTGGAAGACCCATAGATGACATTGATGTGACAGCAGAATTCTTTCCTGATGAGGAAAGCCGTGCCCGCCTATTTGATTGGCTCAACGACCGTGCTAACATCAAGGAGGAAGACTTGTTTACAAAATACTTCCATCTAAAGAAGCCCAAAGGGAAAGGCACCGAACACCCCTACCGCTGGAACTATGTGCGCGACAGGGCTTATCCCTGCAA
>CAVABU010000178.1:0-3106 GCA_963586965.1 Gemmiger formicilis | reverse complement strand
AGCCCTCTGCATTGTCTGGCACAGGACGGCCGGTGTTGAGATGATTATAGTAGAGGGGCTCTTGACCTACAGCCTTAGGCATGGATGTGGTAAGTCTTCCACATGGCACCTTGTCGCCGAAGACAACATCGCAGATGGCGTCAGGAGTCTCCGAACCGCCAAACCACACATTCATGATGGCAGGCACATTCTCGCTCTCCCACTCCATCACTGTGGGACGACCAGAGAAGTTGAGAAGCACGAGTGGCTTGCCCAGCGCCACGAGTTCTTTGAGCAGCGCCATCTGCACGTCTGGCATCACAAGATCTGCACGCGAAGAACTTTCGCCCGACATGTCAGCACTCTCGCCCATGGCACACACGATGACATCGGCTTGCTTGGCTATACGCAGAGCTTCAGCCTTTGCTGCAGCATCGTCAACTCTCTTTATCGTCTTGCCATATTCACCAGCCACCTGTCGCGCCTGGTCAGCCCATATATTAGAGCCTTGGGCATAGAGCAACTCGGCCTTCCCCTTTAGCGCCTCCTCAAAACCTTCCTTCAGAGTCTTATACTTGTCAGGAGCCTGTGCCACTGACCAGCAACCAGTGAGATTGTTGCGAGTGTCGGCAAGAGGTCCAATGAGGGCTATCTTGCCCTGTTTCTTCAGAGGCAAGATGTTGCCTTCATTCTTGAGCAACACAAAAGTTTCGGCAGCGATGTCACGTGCCACCTTGCGGTTGTCTGCCGTATAGATATATTTCTTCTCACGCTTAGCATTTATGTATTTGTAAGGGTCTTCAAAGAGTCCCAACTTATACTTCGCCTCGAGTATGCGACGGCAAGCAGTATTGATATCATCTTCCGTCAATGTGCCGTCGGCAAGACTCTGCTTGAGTGTGGCGATATAGCCAGATGAGCACATATCCATGTCGGTACCTGCCTTGAGAGCCAGGGCGGAGTTGTGCTTTAGGTCGCCAAAGCCATGGATGGTCATCTCGCCTATCGAACCGTAGTCTGTCACTATAAAACCATCAAACTTCCACTTATCACGCAAGATATCTTTGATAAGCCACTTGTTGGCTGTGGCATGCTGACCGTCGACAAGATTGAAGGAGGTCATAAACGAACCAGCTCCCGCCTCTGCAGCAGCATGATATGGAGGGAAATACTGATTAAACATACGCAAGTGGGACATGTCCACCGTGTTATAATCACGACCACTCTCCACTGCGCCATAGAGAGCATAGTGCTTCACACACGCCATGACATTATATGGTTTGGTGAAATCTCCCTGATATCCACGCACCATAGCCTCTGCTATGCGACTACCAAGATAAGGATCTTCGCCACCACTCTCGGCTATACGTCCCCAGCGTGCATCCAGTGCGATGTCCACCATAGGCGAATACACCCAGTTGATGCCTGCCGAAGAACATTCGAGTGCAGCCACACGGGCGCTACGCTCAATGGCATCCATATCCCACGAGCAACTCAGAGCCAACGGGATAGGAAACACCGTCTCGTATCCGTGGATGACATCCATGCCCACGATGAGAGGTATACCTAGGCGACTCTTCTTCACGGCTATCTTCTGCAGTTCCTCTATCTTCTCAGCGCCCTTGATATTAAATATACCACCAAGATTACCTTGAGCCACAAGGGTGCCAAGAGGACTATTAAGAGCACCTCCAGTTTCTATGTCACCAGCAGGAAGCAAGTTAAGCTGACCTATCTTCTCCTCCAAGGTCATCTTAGCCATCAGTTCATCGATGAATCCTTTCATTTTGTCCTGCGCCTGCGCCATCATCGGCAATACGAGGGACAAAAGCAATAAAATCCTTTTCATATTGGTCTGATTATAAAATGTTTTTAGTTAACGTTTGATTAGTAATACACAAAGTTAATGTTTTTCATCGACATAACAATTCATGTGTAGATATTTCTCATCAAGTTAGTGGTATAATTAGGAGGTACGGCGCCTCGTTGTACCATCATACAAGAGTTTTTCTAATGGAGATGGTACGGCGAGGGCGCCGTACCTCCTAATAAATGCAATAGGGGTGCCCCTCGAAAAAGGACACCCCTATATAGTTTGTTGCTTTGTGCAGACTCAAAGATTAGTCGCAGTTAGCGAGCTTGTTGTCTGAACCAAGAACTTCCTTTACCTTGTGCTTGTAAAGATCAGTCATGTAAGCACGAGCTACCTTGCCATACTGACGTGGGTCGAAGTAGTCTGGGTGCAAAGCGAGAGTCTCGCGAACACCTGCTGTGTAAGCCAGACGAGAGTCAGAGTCGATATTGATCTTGCAAACAGCGCTCTTAGAAGCCTCGCGGAGCTGCTCCTCAGGTATACCTACTGCGTTAGGCAGGTTGCCACCGTACTTGTTGATGATGTCAACATACTCCTGTGGTACAGAAGAAGAACCGTGGAGCACGATTGGGAATCCAGGGAGCTTCTGTTCGATCTCATGCAGTACGTCGAAAGCAAGTGGTGGAGGTACAAGACGACCAGTCTTTGGGTCGCGTGTGCACTGCTCTGGCTTGAACTTGTAAGCACCATGAGATGTACCGATAGAGATAGCGAGTGAGTCGCAACCTGTGCGTGTAGCGAAATCGATCACCTCCTCAGGCTTTGTGTAGTGAGACTCCTCAGCTACTACGTCATCCTCTACACCAGCGAGGACACCGAGCTCAGCCTCTACAGACACGTCGTGAGCGTGTGCATACTCCACAACCTTCTTTGTCAGAGCGATATTCTCCTCGTAAGGCAGAGAAGAACCGTCGATCATAACTGAAGAGAAGCCCATGTCTACGCAGTCCTTGCAGAGTTCGAAGCTATCACCGTGGTCGAGGTGAAGCACGATCTCAGGATGGTTGCAGCCAAGCTCCTTAGCGTAAGCTACAGCACCCTCAGCGAGGTAACGGAGCAGAGTAGCGTTGGCATAGTTGCGCGCACCCTTAGACACCTGCAGGATCACAGGGCTCTTCAGCTCAGATACTGCTGCGATGATAGCCTGGAGCTGCTCGAGGTTATTGAAGTTGAATGCAGGAATAGCGTAACCGCCATCTACGGCTCTTGCGAACATGTCTTTGGTGTTGACAAGGCCAATTGATTTGTAATCTA
>CAVABU010000177.1:0-3149 GCA_963586965.1 Gemmiger formicilis | reverse complement strand
ATTCATCACTGTGCATCACGGACACAACGCACATAGAGATACTGCTTTAGCGGTTCCATGCTCTGTCGATAAACAGCGTTGCTCGCATAAGTTAGTTTCCTATAATAGTAGTACTGTCCCTCCTTATCGTTGTCAGGAGTGCTTGTCCAATAGAAGGCATAGACACCCATAAATCTGTATCCACTCGTACCCATGATGGTATGATCGGTGTAATAGCCTCCGAGTTGCAGACCAAGGTCACAGGTGTCGCCCTTAAGCGTCAGCATGTTGCGGGCAATGTTTCCGCGCCAGTCCATAGCATTGGATTCCGCGGAAGACATACCAAGACGCTGCTCCAATTTCTGCCAGTCCTCATCAGTAGGTATTCTCCATCCCTCGGGGCATGCGTTCATAGCACTGTAGTAAGTGTAAAGGCGACCATACTTTTCAAGATTATCCTCCGTCTCCTGGTCACGCACGCTATAATTTTGATATATTAGCGAACTATCAGTCTTAAACTTCAGATTTTCCGTCATCCATTCAGTGTCACCATAGCGCACCCATCCATACTCTGTGCCATCACGTGGGTCAGTCCATGTACCCTTGGCTGATGCCGTGACCTTGGCGGGAACAGAATCCTCATCTTTGCTGCATGCCACAAAGATATAAGTGGCAACCATTGCCATTAAAAAATATACAGTCTTGTTTCTCATATCGGCCATTACTTGTCGTAAACAAATCCCAACTCTGTGAGTATTCTTTTTACTGATTTAAACTTTGATATCACTAAAGGATAGTCTTCGTATCTTTTCTCCCATTCTTCCTGTGTATACTGCAATGTCGCCAGAGAATACTGTGACAAGTCGTCTTCCTGACTTGGAGTATAAATCGACAATGTTGTTCCGACTCCGATAAATCCCATTTTGGCAAGTGTGGAGGTTCTATCCGAGCCATAAGCAGACCAAGAAACATTGTAATATGCAGAACTATATGCATAGAAATCGGAGAATGACTCAGAGAAATTGTTTGCCAGATTACCTATCATTGCATTTATAATACGTTCTGCATAGGCTTTCTTCTGTGAGTCAGTGCGGTTTCTCTGCAACAGATAGTTGGTCGCTATAGCCACACCTCTCTGACCTGACGAGGCGTAAGGTGAGGAATGTGATCCATTCACATACTTTATAGACATTGTCTTGCAAATAAAATACATGAATGGTTTAACCTTTCCCGTAAAGTGATAGAGCACATATTCCTTCACATAGTCGGTCATAGCCTTCTGTGTCTCATAGTCTGTGATATATGTGTATGTATATGTATTGGTGCTGAGCGTGGAACCTATGGAATAATTCAGGTCCAACGTCTCACTACTGTAGACAGCATCGCCATTGATATCCGTTCCCAAATACACATGCTGTATGGTGTCATTAAAGAGCAGATAGGATCCAGTGGACTTAAAGAATTCTCGGCGCATCTGCGATGTGGCATCTGTAGCTGTGTCCGCTGGCATGAAGAATGGTGCCGGCGAATGAAACTGTGGTGTCGGCGTATCCTCCTTGCTGCATGAACCCATCGTCAAGGCAATGGCAAAAAACAATATTAGCAGTTTGTAATTCTTCATACTCATATGTTGATATAGTATTGTTCTAATTATTCTTGTACTGGATCAATGACAGAGTATTCGCGGTATACATTACCATTGTTTGGCATACCAGTATTAAAATCTATCACTTCCTGTGGGATTGGGCACGTCCATGACGGGTCATCCTCTGTAAGGGTAAAGACATGAGTCTCCGTCATCACGTCATCATTTCTCTCAGTATAGTAAGTATAGTTATGGGTCAGAGATATCTTGCTCGGATATTTCTCACACACACGGTAACGACGGAGATCAAACCAGCGATGACCCTCAAGTGAGAACTCTTTAAAGCGCTCAGTCCTTATCTCGTTGACTAGTTCTTCGTTGGTGTATGTCTTTGACAACTCCTGCGAACCGGGCACATAACGAGCCGCTCTTTGCATGTTTAATGTCTTAAGAGATTCCTCATCCTTGCCCTGATAAGCAAGTGCCTCTGCCAAGTTGAAATAAGCCTCTGACGAGCGCAACCAAAACAAACTTGATATAGATATTTTGGTACCAGCATAATAGTAAGAGCAATAGTAACTATAGTCCTTGTCTTTCGTAGTGAATTGGCCAGCGTAGGCTGGGCAATCTGGCAATTTTATGCAACCAAAGAAACTACTATATACATAATACCAGTTTTTCTTGCGAAGGTCGTTATCCGAATAACTACGGTAAAGACTCTTGCTTACCTTGTATGCACGAGCTGCATCATAGACAAGGCACGGCAGATCTGTGCCTCCCATAGAGAAGATGTTCTCAGGATTTGTCTTCTGCATGAAACGCTCTGAATTGCTATTGAGATTCTGCAGTTCTGGATGTGAAGCGATGACCTTGCGTGCATATTCCTCCGCCTTTGGCCAATTCTGCATATAGAGGTACACTCGACTTAGAAGCAGCTGTACCGCAGTGGAGTCAGCACGATATATAGACGCCTGCTTCTCGCCATACTGTGTCAATTCGCTCTCTGCAGCAAGAAGGTCGGACACTATAAGGTCATAGCATTCCTGGACCGTATTACGCGAATACTTTATATCCAATACCTCTTCTGAGGTCTTTAGAGGTACACCAAGTTCGGTTGATGCAGTAGACGGATTATATGGTTGTCCGTATGTATTGGTCAACCAGAAATAGAGGAAGGCACGGGTGAAATATGCCTCACCGCGAACCTTATGATAGCCAGCTACTTCTTCAGGAGTATCTTGTACGAGTCCCTCACTGCTCTTCAGAATATTGTTGGCCACATTGATGCACTTATACATACCCGTCCATGTCTGATTCTCTGTAAAGTAGTCACCAGCATATGTTTCCTGCAGACCTGAGCGAGCTTGCCACGTGTAGTCACCGAACGTGTAGTATTTTCCATCAAAGAGTTTATGTCCCGTAGTTGTCACATTGCGCTCGTCAAGTTCGTCAGCCAAGAGATGGATAAACTGACCATAATTGGACTTATCCTGCCACTCAGCGGTGGCGTTGACTGGCACATAGCATCCACCAATGAGAAGTTCGTTGAGGTCTTCCCATGTGTTGACATAAGCCTGGTCTTGCG
>CAVABU010000176.1:0-3502 GCA_963586965.1 Gemmiger formicilis | reverse complement strand
AGAGAAGCGTCGTGCCAAGTATGCTAAAAAAGAGGAGGCTTAAGCAATGGCAGAAGTATCAGAAATTCGTTACTTGACCGCTCCATCAATTGATGTCAAGAAGAAGAAGTATTGTCGTTTCAAGAAGAGCGGCATCAAGTATATCGACTACAAGGATCCTGAGTTCCTGAAGAAGTTCCTCAATGAGCAGGGTAAAATCCTTCCACGTCGTATCACAGGTACATCTCTTAAGTATCAGCGTCGCGTTGCTACTGCTGTGAAGCGTGCTCGCCAGCTCGCTCTGCTTCCATACGTAACCGATTTGATGAAATAAAAAAGGAGGAGAACATATGGAAATAATACTGAAAGAAGACATCATTGGTCTTGGATACAAGAATGATATAGTAAACGTAAAGAGAGGCTATGGTCGCAACTATCTCATCCCACAGGGAAAGGGTGTGATCGCTTCTGAGTCTGCACGCAAGGTGCTCGCTGAGAACCTCAAGCAGCAGGCTGCTAAGCTCGCAGCTGCTAAAGCAGAGGCTGAGAAGCAGGGCAAGGCTCTCGAGGGTGTAGCTCTCACTATCGTTGCCAAGGTGGCTGCCTCTGGTGCTACTTATGGTTCGGTAAACGTTTCTACAGTTGCTGACGCTCTGAAGGAGAAGGGCTTCGATATCGACCGCAAGATTATCACTATGAAGGATATCAAGGCTGTCGGCTCTTACGAGGCTACTATCCACTTCCACAAGGAGGTAGAGGTAAAGGTTCCTGTAACTGTTGTTGCTGAAAACGCTCAGCCAGCTGCTACTGAGGAAGCTCCTGCTACTGAGGCTACAGAGGCTACTGCAGAATAATCTGACATAAAGCAAACACGGATATAAAAATCCCGCTCTCATTAAAAACGGGGGCGGGATTTTTGTTTACTATTACTTTATACTACCATAAACGAACTACATGACGGGACTCATTTTTGGGAGTGGTCTCGTGACGGTGATTAGATTATCCGTCAAAAAGATTTATTTTAAAAGGCATTTTTAATTATAAAGGTGGTAATTTGTAGTACCACCCGTAAAAGAAGGGAGAACTGTAGAGATGAAAATCAAGGCAGTAGCATTAATTCTTTTATTTACTCTTGTTGGAGCAAATTCTTGGGCTATCATTGACGTTGATTGGAAAGGCATTTCACCAACCGACGCAGTAAATGGAACTGATAAGCAAAAGACTGTTTATCTTTATAATGTCGGCAAAAAGATGTTTCTCGGCCAGGGAGGCAACTGGGGCGTGGAAGCCATGCTTTCAGACGTAGGTCTGCCTTATCAGATAAGCCTTAACAGTGAGTACAACTGTTATTATTTAAAGCAAAAATCAGAGAATCAATATCTTTGTCCTGTATCCATTGAGAACAGTGACACTTACAAACTGTATTTCCTTACTGGTCACAGTACGGCATACGGCTTCAACTTCACTGAGACCTCTGAGGGCAGTGGCAAGTATCGCATCAGTTATGACAACGGCAACTACTATATGGTGGCAAAGTCTGTGTCTGGCACTACTGCAGGTGCTGCTGAAGGTCTGCGCATATGCATCATGTCAAGCAGTGACCTGTCATCGGTAGATGATAATTCTGACCAGTGGATTCTCGTGACACAGGAAGCGAGCGAACAGAAACTCGTCAGCACTGCCATTGAGAGCAAGACTCTCTTTGACAATCCTTACGCACCATGCACATTCCTTGTCAAAGACTATGATTTCGGTAGAAACCATGTGGACGTTGGCTCATGGGTAGGACTGTCATCCGATGGCACCAAGACAGCTTTGACCAATAGCACCTCCGCAGTGTCAGTGCCTACATATGAAAGCAAACCGTCCATTACATATTATGTCGGCAATGGCTATGATGTCAATGCCAGCGAACAGTCAAGTAATGGTGGCAAGTGGACTGCCAACATCTTTGGTAATGGCACCATCCAGCAGACGATAAGCGATATCGCTACCATTGGTTGGTATAAGGTGACTGCTGGCGTGGCTACCAATGCCACGACTTGTCAGAATGTGAAACTCTTTGCTCAGGTGGGCGACGAGACTATCTCCACTGGCAAGGCTTCCACTCCTGCCACACAGTCCGCACTGTCTGGCACGACAAGTTTTGTGAACGCTGAAGCGCTGACTAATGAGACCACCAACCAGTTGAGCGTGCAAGTGTTTGTGGGTAAGGATGACGAGGGCAATATCAAACCGCTTACCTTCGGTGTGCAGGTCGCAGATGCTGAAGACTATGCCTGGACTTGTATGGACAATTTCACGTTGACATACCTCGGTGCTTTGCGCAATAAGGTTGTGCTCGATGAAGACAAGACCGACATCTCATACATGAACACTCAGAATGATGAAGTGGCTAAGTCTGGACAGTCCACCATGTTCCTGCACCGCACTCTCAAGGCTAATCAGTGGAACTCCATCGTGCTGCCTTTCTCCATCTCTTCTGATATTTTCAAGCGTGTGTTTGGTGATGAAGCGAAGATATCCAAACTCGCAGGTGCCAATGACTCGGATAAGCCAAACCAGATCAACTTCACCGACTGCACCTCGGAAGGCATACAGGCAGGCAACCTCTATGTCATCTATCCCACACAGGTGGCATTTAATTCGACAGGTGGTGACATCGCAAGTTCGGCTGACGACAATATAACCTTGTCAAAGGGTACATACTATGCCCTCGACGGTACCTATGGTCAGGATACGCAATTCTCTGCAAACATCACTGGCGACAGTGGTGCTGAGGTCTACAATACTCAGGGCAAGGTGACATTCATGGGCTCTTACGTGAGCAAAGAGAACGTCATTCCCGTGCACTCCTATTATATAAGCGGTGGTAAGTGGAAATACAATACGCAGAAGACAAGCCATGCCAAAGGTTTCCGCGGTTGGTTGCAGACTTCATCAGAAAGCGGTGCTAAGCAGTCATTTATCATTGCCATCAATGGTGTAGCCGACATGGATGAGACTACGGGCATTGACATGCCAGTGGCAGACGGCATGATTAGTGGTGTTAATATTTACGACCTTACTGGCAATCTCGTGCGTGCCAATGCTTCTTCTACCGATGGCCTCAAGAGAGGCGTATACATCGCAGGAGGCAAGAAGATCGTGGTAAAGTAATGTGAAAGGAGGCATATTATGAAGAAGATATATATCCAACCCGCGACTGAAGTCATCTATCTCGATATGCAGTATAGTGTGCTGCAAGCCTCTGGCATCAACGGAGGTACCGTCGATAATAGCGATGGCGAAGATTGGGCAGACTAATAATAGGAGGTACGGCGCCCTCGCCGTACCAAACTCTAGCAAGAAAATGGTAACGTAGTAGGTGCTGCGTCCTCGCTGCACCCCTTAAGCAAGAATTCTCCTTTGCGATGGTACGGCGAGGTCGCCGTACCTCCTATTAATACTATTCATATTTGGTTGCAGCGGGGACGCTGCAACTACTATATTATATAATAATGTCCGTGAAAAGAGTAGGGGA
>CAVABU010000175.1:0-3537 GCA_963586965.1 Gemmiger formicilis | reverse complement strand
AGCATTATTATACTTCACTCCCGTGATTTGCACTTTATATCCTTGCACGGTCTCATAGAATCCGAAGCGAATCTTGGACTGGAAGTTGCGGAATGCCATTGTCACTGGTTGGGTGGTACCATCTTTTTGATTCAGCGGAGACACATTCGGTTGCTTATCAGCCACGTAGATCTTAGTGGCATCCGCACCATTTGTCAGCACGATGGTGTAGCCCTCTGATGTTTGATCTGTGCTACTTGAAGGATGCCTTGTGATCTTCACCTTACCATCCTTTATATCATCCTGCTTTGCTGACACGGCGGTGAAGTTGTAGGTGGTACCCTGAGTGGTGTCCCAATACTTGATGGTCTGAGTGACGTCAGTAGTAGACAAGATATTCGGACTTACGACATCATCGTTGCTTACCTTCGCATACGGAGCGATACCCACATACTCCCATCCGCTGGTGTTGGTGACGGTGGAGTTGCCAGAAGTAGTGCCTTGGTCTGTACCTACATACTGCACGCGGTAGTTCTTGAAGACGGTAGTGGTAGTGCCACTGTTTGTCTTCTCACCCCAAACTATAAACTCGTTGCCGAGGGCTGTGGCTGCGTTAGAACCAGTGGTCTGGGCGCGTGATGATGCAACTCCCTGCATGTTAAACAAGATAGGCTGCTCTCCATTTTGTGTTTTCGTGGTATCGCCTATGAAGTCGTCGTTGGCACAACTCGCCATAAGTAAGGCGGCTGTGGCATAAATAAATACTCTCTTCTTCATAATTGTCTCTATTTAGCGTTACTAATATCCGTCGTTATCGCGCAGTCATTTTTCCCCCTGCCGTCAAACGGACAACTGTAGAGCCCTTGCTGATGCCACATCCAGGGCATCTACCGTTGCTTTGTTTGAGACGGCAAACATGGGGATCATGTGAATCCGCGATGTCTCAAACATAGCGTCGTGTAAACGCCATTTTGCTTGTTCAGACTCCCCCCCCCTGAGCGTTTATAGTTCAAAGAGAAGAAGTTATTGCAAATGTAGTAATTATTTTTTATATGCAACAATAAAATGGTATTTTTTTTATGTTGCTGATAAAAATATGACGATATTAGTAGTTTTCAAGGAAATAAGTGATGGCATCTTTTAGTGTGTGTATATTGTTTTTGACAACATCAAAGACAATGTCGCCATCAATATCGAAATAACCATGAGCTATATGATTGCGTATTCCTATCACGTCACGCCATGGTATTTCTGGACGATTGACCAATAATTGTGAGTCGGTAATCTTGTCTATCTGCTTGATAGATTCGCCTATAGCTTCTATCAACATACAACTCGCCGCAAGGTCCTTCATACCTTCCGGTGAGTTGTAGTAATCTTCAGGGTCATGAATGTTCACGTTCCATGCTATGACCTGGTCTATAGCATTTGATATTTGTATTAGAAGGGCGTGAACACGATTATCGTATGACATAGATTCCGTCTTTATTGATTTCGTCCAAGAGATAGGGGTTGATGTGCTTATGAAGTCTTACGACATCAACCGAGCACTGGAGCGTCTTTTCCAAGAAGCGTTTTAGTCTTACTAGTAGATATGCTTTCGGAGCCATATCCACACAGATGTCTACGTCACTACCTTCGTGTTGCTCATTTCTCGACACCGAACCGAAGATACGCAATGACTTGATACCAAAGGACGACCGCAGTTCGTCACTATGTGATGATATCAGTGATATGTATTCGTTTTTTGTCTTCATGATGCGTGTCTGATGGTTGCAGCGGGGACGCTGCAACTACTATTTATACAAATATCGCTTGATGCTCTTCTTTGGAGTCTTCTCAAACTCTTCGTCCACCAATTCGATGGCGATGACCTTGCTGTAGGCAGGGATGAGTTGATTGAGCTGCAGGCGATTCTCCTCCATCACCTTCTCCAGTTCGGCGTGGCTCATGCCAGCACTCTTAGCCTCGTCACGGTCAGGGAAGACCAGACCGACGAGTTTCTCGCCACGCTGCACCACCACGCTCTCGATGACGTAAGGCATAGAGTTGAGCTTGTCCTCTATCTCCTCAGGATAGATATTCTGTCCGTTGGCACCGAGGAGCATATTCTTAGAGCGACCCTTTATGAAGATGTTGCCCTCATCATCGATGAGTCCGAGGTCACCCGTGTGATACCATCCCTCAGCATCGAGCACCTTGGCAGTCTCCTCCTCATTCTTAAAGTAGCCTAGCATGACATTGATGCCACGAGTGAGGATCTCGCCAGGGATATTTCGTGGGTCAGGAGAGTCGATGATCACCTCCTGATGCTTGGCAGCCTTGCCACATGATCCTGGCGTGAAATAGTGCCAATCCTCATAGCCGATGATAGGAGCACACTCAGTGGCGCCATAGCCCACGGTGTAAGGGAAGTCTATCTGATGGAGGAAGGCATCCACATCCTGATTGAATGCGGCACCGCCGATAATGACCTCATAGAAGTTGCCACCAAATGCCTGATACACCTGGTCGCAGATCTTTGCGTTGATCTTGTCCTTGAGGATAGGTGTGGAGCGAAGCATCTTCATGAGCGACCCTTGCACCTTAGGGAATACCTTCTTCTTTATCACCTTCTCTATCACCAGAGGCACGGCGATGATCACGCGTGGACGCACCTCGGCAAATGCCTGTGCTATGATGGCAGGCGATGGAGTGCGGGTGAGGAAATAGATGTGCACACCCGAACCAAACTCGAAGAGAAACTCGAATGCCATGCCATACATGTGAGCCATAGGCAGGATGCTCACCGTCTTGTCTCCAGGTTTGATATTGTCACCGAAGACAGTCTTGGCGAAGTCAAAGTTGCCCCACACAGCCCTATAAGGTATCATCACACCCTTGGAGAATCCTGTCGTGCCACTCGTATAGTTGATGATAGCCAACTCCTCAGGAGAAGACTCACGATAATAGTGCACATGCTCCTTACGGAAATATTTAGGATATTTCTTGCCGAAGATTTCATTGAGATGCTCGCGAGCGTAAGTGAGTTTGTCAGTGCGACTCACCGCCAGCGAGTAGTCAGGGATATTGATGATGCCCTCGAGGTCAGTCATCTGTGTGGCATCAATCTGAGTAGCCACCACATCACCCACGAAGAGCAGTTTGGCCTCGCTATGGTTGACGATGTTGTGAATCTGTTCGGGCAGGAATTCATTGAGGATAGGCACAGCCACGGCGCCATAGGTCAGCGTGGCGAGGAAAGCCACAGCCCAGTTGGCAGAGTTTCTTCCGCAGAGAGCCACCTTGTCGCCCTGCTGGAGTCCACAGTTTTCAAACATGATGTGGAGTTTCTCTATCTTGCGAGCCACGTCGTGATACTGCAGAGTCTGGCCACGGAAATCCGTCAAAGCATCAAGATCCCAGTTCTTTTTGATGCTTTCTTCTATAATTTCGTTGAAGCTTGGTATATTCATTGTCTTGATTATGTCCATAGATTAGACAGATGCACATTATATAAAATGGTGTGCAAAGTTAGTCATATCTCTGCTCATAGCCAAGAAATATGTGCAATATTTT
>CAVABU010000174.1:0-3644 GCA_963586965.1 Gemmiger formicilis | reverse complement strand
CGTCTTTATCAGATAGAATAGATTGTTCATCATGAATAGGCACCACAAAAACCATATCGGCAGAAAAGGATACAACCGTTGCCAGTCGCACTGCCTTGGCATCTTCTCTGGCCAGATGAAGGAGAAGGCGATGCCAAGCAATGCAAAGACCAAGTAGGGGACGAATAGTTTGTTGGTCT
The DNA here is from genome assembly GCA_963586965.1 of Gemmiger formicilis. GTDB lineage: Bacteria > Bacteroidota > Bacteroidia > Bacteroidales > Bacteroidaceae > Prevotella. The sequence continues at coordinate 3,465 of CAVABU010000174.1, read as the reverse complement.
TGCGATGAAGGAAATCCACATAGCAATCATATTTCTTAAAGAATAGTCCTGACAGGAAGAAATACAGTGGCATGCGGAAATATGTGCCCATATATAAGAAATGGTTGCGGTCAGTAAAACCGCGATTGCTATAGAGTTCCTTAGTGTGCCAAAACATCACAAGCAGTATGCAGAAACCTTTGGCCAGGTCTATCCATTCGATGCGTTTCTTTGCTTCCACGTCGTTATTAGCCTTGTCTTTCGGTGATTATTCGTTCCATCATCTCTATGTCGCTCTTGTAGGTGACCTTGATATTGGTGGGTTCGCCGTCCACCACCTTTATGGCTACCTCTGGCATGTATCTCAGCACTATCGAGCAGTCATCCGTGGGGAAGAAGTCTGGGTCTTGCAGTGCCAAGTCAAAGGCTTTGGCGATGACGCGACGACGAAAACACTGTGGTGTCTGTGCATTGCGGAGCAGACGGCGCTGAGGTATGCGTGCGATACTGCCGTCCTCATTCATCTCGATGATGGTGTCTGTGGCAGGCACGGCTACGTCTACTGCTTCATAGTCTGCGAGTGCATTGACGCAGTCGGTGATGATCCTCTCTGACACGAGAGGGCGCACGCCGTCATGAATGAGCAGATTGTCGTCGTCATCGGTGTATGCCTTCAGTGCGGCGAGTGACGAGTGATAGCGCTCTTTTCCTCCCTGCAGTATGTGTGTCACCTTGCGGTATCCGTCTTTCTTCACCATCTCCTTCATCTCGTCCATGTAGTCTGCACGGCTGACAATGGCGATCTCGTCTATCAGCGGGTGACGCTCGAAGGCATCGATGGTGTGCTCTATTATCATCTTGCCTGCTACTGGCAGAAACTGCTTTGGCATATCGGCTCCAAAGCGGCTGCCACTGCCGCCGGCAAGTATTATCGCTATATTTTTCATTTCTTTATCTTGCTTATTACAAACTGTTCGCATTCCTTTAATATCTGCACGCGGGCTATCTTCATCACGGCATAGTAGCCTATGACTGCCAATACGATGCGTGTCAGCAGCAATATCCACAATGTCTCTATGCGATATGTGGCGAAGCCCACGGCTACCATCACTCCAATTGCGGCAAGTGCAAAGGGGATGGTGTCCTTGAGAAACTGCAGGATGTTGTAGCCAGTGAGATGCCACACAAAACCGTGCCAGATGAATGTCCACAGAATATTGAGTATCACGTATGCCACCACCATGGCGTGCAGTCCCATGTGAAATATCATCACCATGGTCAGTATCTGTGCCAGTCCGAGGCCGAAGGTCACTCCGAGATATATGCCCGAGTTGCCTTTGGATATCACCATGTTGGATAGTAGTGTGGCCAATGGCATCACGGCTCCGCTGATGCAGAGTATTTGTATGAGTTCGGCACTGGCAAGCCATTTCTCCGTTATGGCTAATTGGATGAATTCTTTTGCCACAAGACCAAATCCCAATAGGAGGGGGAAGGAGATGAAGGCGGTGAATCGCATCAACTTTCTCAGTGCGTTAACCTGTCGTCCGCTGTCGCTACGCAGGTCCACCAATACGGGTTGTGCCACCTGATTGATCATGTTTTGCACGAGCGAGAAGCACTTCATGTCCCACTGGTATGCCTGATTGTAGATGCCGGCTTTCTTCTCTCCGAAATAATGTCCGAGTAGGATGTTGAGCACATTATTATTGATGATGGTCGTGATGGACGTGGCGAGAATCTTGCATGAGAAGCGAAACATCTTCTTGACGGGCTGGAAACTGATGTCTGTCAACGTGGGTCGCCACTGGCTATAGTGCCATGCCAGCATGGTGTAGGCTGACACAAAGACCAACCCCTGTGTGGCGAGACTCCAATAGGACATACCGCAGAATGCCATCACGGCGCCCACGGTGCTCGATAGCAATACGGCAGCCATGCCAGCCTTCGCCTGTTGCTTGGCTCTGAGGTTCTTAAATAGCCATGCATTCTGCGCTGTGCCCCATGAGGCGATCACTATGCTCAGAAATGCATAGCGACAGAGAGGGATGAGTGCGCCATTGCTATAGAATCGCGCTATCAATGGTGCGCAGAAAAACAGTATGCCATAGAGCAATAGTCCGGCGATGATATTAAACCAAAACACGGAGTTGTAGTCTCTATGGCTGGGATTGTCCATATTTGCCAATGCGGTCTTGAAACCGCTATCTTGCAGAGCGGTGGCAACGAGTGAGAAGATGCCTATCATCGCCATCATGCCATAGTCTGACTGTGACAATAGGCGAGCCAGGATGATGCCGAAGACGACGCCAATCACTTGTTGCACTATATTGTTCATGCCTCCCCAGAAGAGACCGTTGCCTGTTTTTTCTTTTAATGTAGCCATCTTTGCAAAGATAATCATTTTTCATGTTCTTGCGATATCTGGAGTATAGCTTTTTGTAAATTTATAGTAGTAATAGTAGGCGAAGCGTCCTCGCTTTGCCCTTTAGGAGGTACGGCGCCCCCGCCGTACCATCTCAAGCAACATATCTTAAATAGCAATAACTCCTTAGCGAATGGTACGGCGAGGGCGCCGTACCTCCTATACATAGCATCATTTTGCTTGAGAATGGTTGCAGCGGGGACGCTGCAACTACTAATTATAGTAGGCGAAGCTTCATGTAATATTGAAATATGTAAATATTGAAAGATGGAATTCATAGGAGGCGAAGCGTCCTCGCTTTGCCCTTTAGGAGGTACGGCGCCCCCGCCGTACCATCTCAAGCAACATATCTTAAATAGCAATAACTCCTTAGCGAATGGTACGGCGAGGGCGCCGTACCTCCTATACATAGTATCATTTTGCTTGAGAATGGTTGCAGCTGTGACGCTGCAACTACTAAAACAAAAAAAGAGCATGCAACTCAAGGGGTGCATGCTCTAAATAATTATATAACTGTAAATGTTGCCTTTATCTGATGTAGATGCTTACTTCTGTGGATGCTCATCAAACTTGATCATCTCTTCCATCTTGTATGCAGAAGATACCTGACCATGAGTGTAAGTGCAGATGTCGCCTACTGCTGGCCACTGTGCAGTCTTGGTGTCTGGCAGTTTGGTCTGCTTTAGCCACTCCCAGATTTGATCTGTAGCCACCTCTGGCTTCACATAGCTGTGTATCTCAAATGTGATACCGTCAGCGTAAACGCCACGTGCTATCTTAAGAGCTTCCTTAGCTTCGTCTGTAGTGCAGTCGATGTAGATGTCGATGCCTGCAGCATTGTGCTCAATCTTTACTGGGAATGAGTACTCCTTCTCAGCAAGTGTGAAGGAAGCCTTGATAACCTCAGTGTAAGCGTAGTCCTTGCCTGAGCGGATAGCGAAGTCGTCAGCGACTGCCTGATACTCCAAAGGTATTGGGAGGTTGATGTGTACGGCAGCAGTGTCGCGTACGTGTACAGAGGTCTTTATCTCATTCCAGTCCTTGTGGATCTGCTGGTGGAT
>CAVABU010000173.1:1413-3742 GCA_963586965.1 Gemmiger formicilis | reverse complement strand
TGGCTGCCGTGGAGCAGGGTGTGAAGGAAGTGAGAATAACACGCGCCGACAATCTGGACGGAGGAACAGCCATCAGAAATTGAACTTCATAACCGACATATTGCCCCTCAAGAATAGACTCTACCGATTGGCACTGCGCATAACAGCCAATCGGGAGGAGGCGGAAGACATCGTGCAAGACACGATGCTCAAGGTGTGGAATAGAAGAGAGGCTTGGGATATGATGGACAATATCGAGGCTTATGCCATGACTATATGTCGCAACTTGTCGCTCGACCACTTAAAAAGGCACGAGACGATGAATCTGTCGCTCGACGATATGCCTTTTGACCGAGCTGATGAATCACAAGACCCACTGCAGAGTCTTACGCACAAGACCAATATAGAAAGAATAAAAAATCTCATGAATGCCATGCCTGAGAAGCAGCGCACTTGTATGCAACTGCGCGACTTTGAGGGCAAGACCTACAAGGAGATAGCCACCATCCTTGACATCACTGAGGAACAAGTAAAAATCAATATATTCCGCGCGAGAAAGTGTATAAAAGAAAAAATTCGCTTGGAATAACACTTTTTTTGTAACTTATTTCATCCCCATTCGTCTTACTTATAGAGACAGACAAAAAGTAAGATATGGATTACAAATACATCAATCAGCTTTTGGAGCGCTATTGGGAGTGCCAGACCACTCTCGAGGAGGAAGCTATCCTTCGTGCGTTCTTCAGCCAGGACGACATCCCGGCAAGCTTGTTGCCATATCGTGACCTGTTTGTCTATGAACTGAATGAGACCAAGGAAGACACTTTGGATGACGCATTTGATGCACGCATGCTCTCGCTGATAGGCAAGGAGACTCCAGTGAAGGCACGTCGCATAAGCATAGCCCAGCGCATGAGACCTCTCTTTAGGGCTGCAGCAGTGGTGGCCATCGTGCTGACCATGGCAAATGCCATCCAGATGTCATTCAACTATAAGTCCGGACACGGCAACTCCGCTGCCGTGGAGCATGTGAATCACAATGGCGTGAATGTGGCAAAGTATGACTCAGTCACCGTGGACTCGCTAAGAAAGTCAAGCTTGTCAAATGAAGAGATGACAAAGTCGCTCCAGTCGGACAATATGGAAGAGAATGCTTTTATAATGAAATAAGTCAAAACAATCAACCTTTCCGAAACATATAAGTTTCAATTACATTAAAACCAATATGCTTTAAGGCTGGCCTGTAGAAGGTCGGCCTTTTTGTTTGCACTACCGCAAGGACTTGACTGCTTGCCATAGACTGAAGGCGGCGACAAGGCAGGATATGACTATCACGCAATACATCAGCGAGAGATTGCCACCAAATATATCTGGCAGCGTGGCACTGATATTGTCGGGATTGATGCGACATAGCAGGAAAGCAGTAAGATTGTTTACCCAATGCACTACGACGGCTGGCAGTATGCTCCGCGTGCGATAGTAGGTCCAACCGAGCAACGTGCCCACGATGGTGGCATGAATAAACTGTGGCACGTTGCCATGTGCTATGCCGAAAACTACGGCGGAGATGACAATGGCAATCCATGGATTATGCACGCAGGAAAGGAGTTTGCGGAGTATGGCTCCACGAAAGACCATCTCTTCTGCTATAGGCGTGAGTATGCCCACGATAATCAATCCGAGAGGATGAAGGAGTATTGCCGAAAGCGCAGCAACAGTAGTGCTGGGCATATCCGTGGGTATGAGTTCCTCCAGATACTGCAGTGGGGCAATGAGGCTTATGGCAAGCAGTGCCATCCACGCCAGTAGCGTCCAGGGATATGATTTCGTGCAGAAACTTCCAAGCGGGGAGAACTTGGCAAAGTGAAATAGCAATATCGTCACGACAGCACTTGCGCCAAACCCTAAGGTGACACTCTGAGCGTCATTGCCTAAGGTTAAAGCAAACACGATATTGAAGACTATCTGTATGACATAGAAAAGTATGAGATAGATGATGGCATCTATGGCATTGCGCATGGTGTTATTCATATCCTTTTCAGCATTTGTATCGCTTTGTCACGGTCTTTGACTAATTGCTCGCGCAAGATGTCTATGCTATCAAACTTTATCTGATCACGTATGCGGTCTACAAATGTCACCTCCACCTTCTTGCCATATATATCGGCATCGAGTCCAAAGATGTTTACCTCAAGAGTATCATTGAAATTACCATAGGTGGGTCTGTTGCCTATATTCATCATACCCATAAGTTCGCCATCCATACCCTCCACTCTCGTCATGACGGCATATACGCCACGCTTGGGGATGAGTTGTTCGGGTGCGACAAGCAGGTTGGCTGTAGGGAAAC
>CAVABU010000173.1:0-1300 GCA_963586965.1 Gemmiger formicilis | reverse complement strand
ACGGATGAACTGATGGTGGTGTCATCGTCATGGTAAGATGTCATGGCATCCACTGTGATGCCGAGGTCCTTGCCATAGCGTTGGTAATCAGCAAACGACTCTTCGCGATTGTGACCGAAGCGATTGTCATAGCCTATGAGCAGACGTTGCACATTATATTTGTCATGCAGGAAAGACATAAACTCGCATGCAGACAGACTTGCCAACTCGAGAGTGAAATCGAGCATTAAGACATGGTCTACGCCAGTGGCTTTCAGTAGCGACTCCTTCTTGTCAGATGGAGTAAGGAGGCTGGGGATGAAATCCTTCTGCAATACCTGTCGCGGATGCTGGCGAAAGGTGACCACCATAGACTCCATGCCGTGGCTCCGCGCATCAGACTGCAACTGTGATATGATATACTGATGACCGCGGTGCACACCATCAAAGAATCCTATCGTGGCACAACAAGCGTTAGCGTTTTTGTCTTTCATCTTGCTATAACAGTTGTGAGTAGGTCTACCCAGCGGTGACCATCAGTTTCATGAAATGTGTGTATGCCCAACTCCTCTGCCGCAGCCACATTCAAGGCATTGTCGTCGATGAAGATTGTCTCCTCGGGGCATATTCCAGCCACTTGCAGTACTTGGCGGAATATCTCCATGTCAGGTTTGCGGAGATTCATCTCATATGAGAGGAATATGTGATCGAAGAAATCATGTATGTCATGGCCATCTCCTGCAATGAGAGTCTTCGCCTTATGCCAATGTATCTCGTTGGTATTGCTGAGCAGATACATGTTGTATCCCGCATTCTTCAGTTGGAGAAGCAGTTGGCGCTTGTTCTCAGGTGTGGTCTCAAGCAAGGCGTTCCATGCGGAAATGATGGCTATATCCGAGTCATCAATGCCATCGAGTGCGCGCACCTCGTCACAAAACTGAGCCGTAGTGCCACTGCTGATTTCTATCAGATGAAACATGTCTTCGGTGCGGAAATCCCTCACATAGGATGCAGTCTTGTGTGCGCCTATGGCTTCAAAAGCTTCCACGCATCGCTTGGCGTTGAGGTCGAATAGCACGCCACCCATATCAAAGATAATATTCTTTATAGCCTTGTCTTTCTCCATATCAGAATGTTAAGTACTGCAAAATTACTCAATAATGCCCTATAGGCAAAAGCCACGCCCTTATTTTAACGTCTTTTTTCGTATAAAAGTTTGGATTATTGCGCAAAAGTGCTTACCTTTGCACCGCAATAAGAAATTGCCGGACTTGTAGCTCAGTTGGTTAGAGCAACAGACTCATAATCTGGAGGTCATAGG
>CAVABU010000172.1:0-3757 GCA_963586965.1 Gemmiger formicilis | reverse complement strand
CAGCGTGTCACACTCCGAGAGGTCTACCCAGTGCAGATTTGTGTTATTGCTGAAGGCTCCCTTATCTATCGTGCTGAGCGTAGACGGGAGTGCTACTTGCTGCAGATTAGTGAGGTTGTCCAGGGTGCTCTTGCTAAGGTTGGTGATCTTGGTCTTATTGAGCATATCGAGCTTGGTCACGTTAGGGAAGAGGTCAAACCATCCGTCAATCTTTGTGATACTTGCCAAATCATCCTCCGTGGCGATAGCCTTACAACCGAAAGCACGGAACTCATCGATGTCAGTAAAGCCTGAGGTAATCTGATTGGTATGATCCGTGTACTCGACATCGTTGGAGTAATCCTGTATCAACGACTTGCGTACGAACATCCTTTTCACCTTTCTGTTATCGTTGCCGATGACATCAGTGAATGCATCACCGTCGAGCGTTGGCTTGCTCTCGCAGAGGAAGATGATATCCTCGAGATTGCGACATTCGCCCAAGGCATCGTCATCAATTTCGGTAGTCTTGTCGCCGATGACGAGTGTCTTCAGCGAATACATGTCATAGCATGCCTCATAGCACAGTTTGGTGGCGGTGCGAGGCAAAATTACAGTTTCCAGGTTGTCGCAACTCCAAAGCATGTCCTTTGGCACCTCGTTGTCATTCTCTATCTTTCGGTTATTCCAGCGGAGCAAGAAGTAGTAGTTGTCCTTCTTGAGCTCTGCATTATAGAGGTCGAGATACTTGAGCTTGGTGGTGTAGACGTGCTCATTCCAGTCTGGTTCGCGACCGCCAAGATAGCGTATCAGGGCGATGTCCTTGCCACCGATAGGTCCGTTTATCTTCAGACCGGTGATGCCAGAGAGGTCGCCTCCCACTGCCACGATCTTGTCACCATCCATCTTGAATGTGGCATTCAGTGCGTCTGCCAGTGTGTTGGGCTCAGTGAGTGTTATCTCACGGATGTCGACACGAGCAGCGCGATAGCTCTGGATGTGGTCCTTATATTCGGGCCATGCTGTGCGGTAAGCATCCTCTGTGCCTTCAGCGACATACACGACGAAGTCTTTAGGCAGGTCGTCAAAGGATCCAGACTCCAGTTCTGGCACCTTCATGCCAAAGGCATATATCTCCCTAAGAGATTTACAGTTGGCAAATGCATTCTTGGTAATCTTCTGCAGATATATCGGAAGATGCATTTCCTTCAGTCCTGTCATGCCAGTCAGAGTGTTGTCACCGAGTTCGGTCACTGACGAATAGTATAGTTCCTTGATCTTTTGGATCTCTGTGTTACCATTCAGCATGCCACTGATGTTTTGCACAGTCACCATGTCAAGCGGTGAGAATATATGCTGCTTCTTCAGTGCCTCTACAAGAGCTTCGTCCTGGAAGTTAGGGATGATGCTGTCGCAACCCAGCGTTATTCCTGCCACTGCAGAATAGTCGTTCACTGAGTTGTATGGCACAATGGCTGCCGAGAAGCGTGAGTTATCGTCTGTCAGAGTGCTGAGAGATCTATCGTCAGCACCCACGGCAGAACCCGTATGGTATCCCTTGGCGGGATAGAATGCGTAGTAGTGTGCTTCGGGTGCTTTCTTGTTGAGCATCACGATGGCCACCTTGTTAGGAGTATTCAGCGACAGATACTCCTGGAAATAATTCATATTGTCGCCCACCACAAGGGTCTTCAGGTTTGTGCAATACTCTATTGCGCCGACCTCCATGCGGGTGGCAGACTTCGGAAGGATGAGCGTCTCGAGTTGCTCAAGACCCCAGAACATAAAGTCCGAAACCTCGTTGTCATTGTTGATCTTCTGGTTGTGCCATGCATTGACCGAATTGCCACGTATCAAGTAGGCGCGGTTGTAGGTGTATCCACCTGCTGACTTCAAGTCAGCCTCGTAGAGGTCGAGGTACTTCAGGTGACCTATAGTCGGTTCGTTATCGTCCACGTCACGACCGCCCATATAGCGGAGCACACCAATGTCGCGTCCGTCGATAGGACCAATGATGCGGAGCGAGTCATACTGTGCGTAGTTGCCATAGAGATGGTTGTTGTAGAGTATGTTTTCCGTATACTCGTAGGTGAGCCCCAACTTCTCTGCCAAAGTACCTGCCTCGTCAAGTTTTACAGTCACCAGACCGCGACGCTGGCTGACACCATTGATATGGCCTGCCACGTCTGACCATTTTGCCTTGTAGGTATCTACGGCGTTGTCGGGTACATATATTATATATGTGTCGGCATTGGTAAGTCCAGCGAAGACCTTGGCGGCGTCAATGTCGGCAGGCACAGCGCTCTTCATGGTGAACGTACTGATGCCACTACCCGTGAAGGCATTCTCCTTGATAGATGTCACCTTCGATGGTATGGTGAGGTTGTAGAGCAATGAGCAGTCCTTGAAAGCATTGCTTCCGATGGTCGTGATGCTATCTGGGAGCATGATGGTCTGAAGCTTTGAGCAACCAGAGAACATGTCGTCATAGACCTCGGTAAGTCCACATGATGCGAATGCACGGAACTCGTCAAATGAGGCTATCTCCGTTCCCTTGAACAGTGGTTTCAGTTCTTCAGGCTTGGCACGTGTCGCGTCCACGTGGTCAAAGTTTGTACCGTCATTAAGACTCGTCAGGAATCGATATGGATGGAGCAGTATCTTGCCCACCTTTTCATCCAATGGTTCGAAGAAACATGGTGCGAACTTATTCTTATATTTCACCCATGCAGTGTCGGCAAGGAAAGCATTCTCCTGGTCGAGACAAAACTTTATCTTCAGTTTTGGTGTGTCGTCAAACACACCGTTGCCCAAAGTAAACTGGCTTGGACTCATGCTCTCAGTGTGGTTAGAGCCCACGGTCACCTGGTAGATGAGATTCAAGTCGGTGAAGTTCTTACAGTGAGCAAACGCTGAGTCTTCTAACATCACGTCAAATGATGTGTATACCTTAGATGTGTTGGTGTGCGTATCGCATATATCCACTATCTGCAGGTTGTCATTGCCCTTGAAAGCGCCCTTCGCTACATAGTCGAGCTTGTAGTTGTTCCAGTTGCCGAAGTCGTTGAGCAATGCTGCAAGACCGCCGTTAGACTTCAGGGTCGCATCATCCGCACCATAGATCATCACGTGGTCGATGTCATGGCTTGACACCGTAGTGCGCAGTGGGAGCGTGTTCTTGTCATATGCCAAGGCATAATTGCAACTCCACTCAGTCTGCTTGTTTACTATCGATACGTCACAAGGTTCAAACATGTCCTTATACTTCGACCAGTAATCATCCTCGAGGAACTCGTTGATCACGTCCTTGCCCACCTTTATCTTTATCTTCGACTTATCCACACCAGCAAAGATGTCACCCATAGGGATGAAATTGTTAGGTGTCAGACTCTTGTAGGCATGGTTTTCGCTGTGTGCGCCCGTGGTGTAGTTGATAAGGTCGAGCGTCTCAAAGTTGTCACAACCGACAAACATAGAGTCAGGCAGAGCCAGCGTCATACCCTTTGCCAGTGAGCGCGAGCCACTGCCATAGCGCTCCTGAAACTTCAGTGTCTTAAGGTTTTTCTTGTTGTGGAAAGCGCTATAAGCGATAGCCACAGTGTGGAAATCATCGTTGCTTGTGCCTATGTCATTGTAGATGGTCACTGTCTCCTTGTCTTTCACAGACGATACGTACATCTGAGGCACATCCTGCACGTCCTCCCTCATCAGCCACTGGCCATTAAGTTCCCATGTGCCAGGTCGAGTATACATCTTCTTAACCTGGTTGGCTATATAG
>CAVABU010000171.1:0-3858 GCA_963586965.1 Gemmiger formicilis | reverse complement strand
GCAGAATGTTTTCAGCTCTTTGATTATCAATCACAGAACTTACCTGATAACGACCGCCTCCATGAGATAATTGGGCAGGAATATTATTGAAGAGTAATGAAGCACGCCCGGTAGAGTCTATTCTTTGCAAGTCTGCATCATAAAGACTTATTATCGAACGCTTCATCTCATCGACATCTACAAAATTATTTGTCTTGATATATTCAGACACTACTTGAGGCATTCCGCCAATCAACATATAAAGTCTGAAATCTCGAAGAGTTTGTCTAACGACAGCATCGCCCAGTGCTCTCTTTGACTCAAAACATTGTCTAAGTAAAGGGATACTGACCTCATCACCCATTGCCCATCTAAACTCCTCATAATCCATAGGATACATCTCGACAACAGTCTCTTCACTTGGAATCAAAATACCCTCTGTGAATTTTCTGATACCGATAAGAGAACCAGTCTCTATATAGTCGTAGCGTCCATCAGCAACCAAGTACTTAATGGCTTGGCGTGCCTTAGGCGCAAGTTGGACTTCATCAAAGACAATTACAGACTTACGTTCCACCAGCTTCACCTTATAAATCATCTGAAGTTGCAAGAATATAAAATTCAAGTCCGACAAGTCCTCAAACAAATCTACAACTCGCTTAGGAGCTTGTCCGAAGTCGATTAGAATGTACGACAGATATTCCTTCTTCGCAAATTCTTCTGCAACAGTTGACTTGCCAACTCGTCTGGCACCTTTTATCATCAAGGCACGTCTTCCACCTGCGCGTTCTTTCCAATTACGCAACTGGCTGTATATCTTTCTTTTGAATGTATCCATCTACATAATCCCCATTTTTATTTACTGCAAAGTTAGCAAAATCCCCAAATCTTAATATCTAAAAAGTTGCAAAATCCCCTATTTTAAGTTGTATTAACTCATGATAATGCTATATATTCATAGTAGGCGAAGCGTCCCCGCTTTGCCCACTGCACATACGGAAATCATTCAGTGTCAAAAGAAAGATACAGTGGTCTATGATTCTCCTGTTCTTCTTTGGGAATATTCTTTCTCAGATTGTGATAATGATGATGCAAGTAACTCTCAAGATTGGACGGTACTGTCACTATCTGAGGTCCAAACTTCATTTGTTGCAGATGTTCAAGGCTCTCTGCTGGTATCTGGTCTCGTGGCATAAGCACCATGTTGTAGTCTTTTGTCTTGCATGAGTTGAAAATCCCCTGAGTCTTGCTTAGCAATCGGTATATAATCTTCTTTGATAAACTTATATCGACAAGCCAATTGAGGAAACACATGACAAATCCTCTATTATGTGGCTTTTCGATTTCACACTTCCGCATGTGCTTCCACATCCAGATGTCTTTGCCCATAAAACAACAATTAAGAAAATTGCACATTACTCTATGAGCCTTTTGCAAAGTAGCATTGTCAGGTACTCTGTCAAATGGGAACACGTCTACAAAGATGCCATGATGTATCTCTAAATGTCTGAAATCTTGTTCGCCAAATAGTGTGTTGTCTTTCCTTACTTTAGCAAAATAGAATGGTGTATGTGGGTCAGTTTCTATCCACTGAAGAAAGTAAGGTTTTCTCATTTCATGTGGTGCTACCTTGAGAAATTTCTCATAGTTCTCGCGGGTAAGACCTACATCTATATCATCATCCCACGGAATGATACCTTCCCAAAAGTGAGCACCGATGGCAGAACCCCCAATCAAGAAATATGGTATGTGGCATTTATCGCATATGCGAACTATTTCTGCAAGTATGCCATATAGTTCTTCGTGGAGTCTCGCAAGTTCCTCTGGTGTATATTGTTTGCTGACCATGTAGACGTTTAATTGTTTGTCATGCTTTTTGTAGCCATGCTATTAACTTCTTGTCATACAAAGATAGAATAAAAATAATACATGAGCAAATAAACAAATGTTTTCTGTACACGTGTTTATTGAAAATAAATGACTACCTTTACGATTAGCTTATACATAGAGTAGGAATGACAGAAACGAATGAACACAAGACAGTATCTATTATAATGGGTACTTACAATGGTGAAAAGTATATAAGGGAACAACTCGATTCCATCCTTGCGCAGACATATCCTATTAAGGAAATAATAATCCAAGATGACGGATCCAAGGATGACACGGTGGCTATCTGCGAAGAGTATGCTACTAAGCATCCGAACATACATTTCTCTTGCAACGAACGCAACTTAGGATTTAATCTCAATTTTAAGTCTGCTGCAATGAAAGCTACGGGCGACTATGTTGCAATAAGTGACCAAGATGATGTGTGGTTTCCTGAGAAAATAGCCAAGCAAGTGTCTGCTATAGGTGACCATGATATCTGCTTCTCTACTCATCTGCGCGGAAAAGATATGAATCACCCTACCCGTTTGGTAAATCCACAATACACACTGGAGGCATTGCTCTTTTGTGCTTTTGCAGGCCATACGATGCTCCTTAGACGTGACTTTATCCAAACGGATGAGTTTTGGCTTGACTATATTAACTATGACTGGAGCCTTGCCATATGTGCACAGTTGCATAGAGGTATTGTCATGATAGACGAACCTCTTAATCTCCACCGCATCAATCAAGAGTCTGCATGTAGTGTAAAACTAAAAGAACATGGTGTAAACGCTACACAACGTCCCACATATCAACCATATTTGTATGGAATAAAAAACTATAGACGTTTGCAGAGAAAAGCCAACTGGCAACGTCTTTACACCTACATATATCAGTATACAAATGATAAAAAACATGCTATAGCACATAGGATGGCTGGCTATATGTTGAGTAAATCACTTCTTTCATTGATGCGGTTGTGTGTGATTTGCCTCAAATATGGTGACGACATCTACTACAGTAAGAATCAAAAGGGAATGAAAGGTATGATACGCAAGTTTTGCTATCCTCTCATCTTCTCCTATAATAACGTAAACTATGATATGAAATAGTTGTAAAAGATATAAACTCTTGTCATTTTGTAAGTTAGCGAATGGTACGGTGAGGGCGCCGTACCTCCTATGGCTCCCGCCATCATTCCACTACCCAACCTTCAATGCTCCTCTGGTCTTCCGAGAAGTTGATGCCAACCTTCACCACTTTGCGACTATCTTCGGCAAAAGCATTGGCGTAGTCCTTGTCGGTGATTTGCGTTAGGGCGTCGTCGGCAGACTTCTTGTATTTTAGTTCGAAGATGAAGATGCTCTTGTCAGTCTTGAGCAAGAGGTCTATCCGTCCATCTGATGTGGTATGCTCGACTCTCACATCTTCACCGAGCATGGTGAAGATGGTGAACATCACGGCTTGGTAGTGACGCTCGTTATTATTGATGATAGTATATGGGAACTTGTCATAGAATGCCTTCAGGTGGGGCATGAATGATGCCATGTCGTCATTGATGAGCACATTCATAGCATAAGCATACACAATGGCATCATACCGCTTCATGTCTTCCGCAGTATAATATCTGACAAGACTTTTCGAGAACCCCTGCCTTACTTCCATGTTGGGGAAGCAGAGGTGATACAACTTGCCCTTCCTCTCATATCCCTTGATGGTAAGGTATCCGCTTTGGAAGAGAACAGGGATAGGGTCTGTGAGCCTTTCGGTAGGGGTATCAAAACGATCATCATTAATCCACATATCGTTCAATTTGAGCATGTCCAAGTTCTTCTGCTGCATCAGCTCTACCAAGAACGTAGGTGTGCCTGATGAGAACCAATAGCTATTGAACTCCTTGTCATCCAAGGCGTTGATGATGCTGTAGGGATTGAAGATGTCCTCGCTGTTGATGCTGAAATGATAGCCGTCGTAATGCAGCTTGAGCTGTTCCAAGGTCTCCTCGTA
>CAVABU010000170.1:0-4031 GCA_963586965.1 Gemmiger formicilis | reverse complement strand
GCGCTTCCTTGGTAAGGAAGAGGTCCCGAGTTCAACTCTCGGAAGCAGCTCTTTCTGACAACCCCAGAAAGAGAACGAAAAACAATCTTGTGTAACTATTCATTGAAAAATAAATAATTAAAGCTATGGCTAAAGAACAATTCGTACGTACCAAGCCACACGTAAACATTGGTACTATCGGTCACGTAGACCACGGTAAGACTACTCTTACTGCAGCTATCTCTAAGACTCTTCACGATAAGGGTTTCGGTAGCGAGGAGATTAAGTCTTTCGATCAGATTGATAACGCTCCTGAGGAAAAAGAGCGTGGTATTACCATCAATACAGCTCATATCGAATACGAGACTGCAAATCGTCACTACGCACACGTAGACTGCCCAGGACACGCTGACTATGTGAAGAACATGGTTACTGGTGCTGCTCAGATGGACGGTGCTATCCTTGTTGTGGCTGCTACTGACGGTCCTATGCCACAGACTCGTGAGCACGTGCTTCTCGCTCGTCAGGTAAACGTTCCTCGTCTTGTTGTATTCCTTAACAAGTGCGATATGGTAGACGATGAGGAAATGCTCGAGCTCGTAGAGATGGAAGTTATCGAAATCCTTACACAGTACGGCTATGAGGAGGATTCTCCAATCATCCGCGGTTCTGCACTCGGTGCTCTTAACGGAGTAGACAAGTGGACAGACAAGGTAATGGAACTCATGGACGCTTGTGATACATGGATTCAGGAGCCTCCACGTGCTACAGACAAACCATTCCTTATGCCTGTTGAGGACGTATTCTCAATCACAGGTCGTGGTACTGTTGCTACTGGTCGTATCGAGACTGGTGTTATCCACGTAGGTGATGAGGTTGAGCTCCTCGGTCTTGGTGAAGACAAGAAGTCAGTTGTAACTGGCGTTGAGATGTTCCGTAAGCTCCTCGATGAGGGTCGTGCAGGTGACAACGTAGGTCTTCTCCTCCGTGGTATTGACAAGAACGAAATCAAGCGTGGTATGGTGCTCTGCCATCCTGGACAGATTAAGCCATTCAAGCGTTTCAAGGCTTCTGTATACGTACTGAAGAAGGAAGAGGGTGGTCGTCACACTCCATTCGGTAACAAGTATCGTCCTCAGTTCTACCTCCGTACAATGGACTGTACAGGTGAGATCTCTCTCCCAGAGGGTGTAGAAATGGTAATGCCTGGTGATAACGTTGAGATCACTGTAGAACTTATCTACGCTGTGGCTCTTAACACTGGTCTCCGCTTCGCTATCCGTGAGGGTGGTCGTACAGTAGGTTCAGGTCAGATCACTGAGGTATACGAAGACTAATCTGATTCCAAAGATCTGGATTAATCATAAAGGCTCCCATTGCACTGGGTAGTGGGAGCTCTTTTTACGGGAGTCTTTCAATGGTAGGAAAGCGGTCTCCAAAACCGTCAATGAGGGTTCGATTCCTTCCTCCCGTGCCACATTAAAGATAATATGTTCAAAAAGATAGCAAATTATTGCAAGGCTTGCTATGATGAGCTTATGCATAAGACGACTTGGCCAACACGTAGCCAGCTGACTCATACTGCGGTGGTTGTATTATCTGCTTCCCTTGTCATCGCGGTAGTGGTCTTCTGCATGGATAAAGTGTTTGGTTTTGCTTTAAGTCTTGTCTATCCAAATTAACAAGGTGATGGCTGTATCAGGAAAGAATTGGTATGTTTTTCGCACCGTTAGCGGTAAGGAACAGAAGGTGAAGGAATATATTGAGGCGGAAATGAAGCATAATTCACTTCTGTCTTCGCATGTTTCAGAACTTCTTCTTCCTACAGAGAAGCATGCTGCTTTGCGTAATGGTAAACGGGTGGAAAAGGAGAAATTACGTCTCCCAGGATACTTGTTTATTCAGGCTGACTTGAGCGGTGAGGTGGCGCACACACTGCGTTTCATCCCTAACGTTCTTGGTGTACTTGGTGGTTTGGACAACCCTGTACCAGTTCCACAATCAGAGGTAAACAGAATGCTCGGCGCTGCTGAGGAGACCTTCGTTCAGGACGAGGTTGACATTCCTTACATGGTTGATGAGACTGTAAAGGTGACAGATGGTCCTTTCAGTGGTTTCAGTGGTATCATCGAAGAGGTGAATGCCGAGAAGCGCAAGCTGAAGGTCATGGTCAAGATTTTTGGCAGAAAGACTCCTTTGGAGTTGAGTTTTATGCAAGTTGAGAAAGAAGGATAATCATTGTTACGGATATTATCCTCCTTCTATATTAATTTCAAACAAATCAGAAAATGGCTAAAGAAGTTGCTGGATTAATCAAATTACAGATTAAAGGTGGCGCTGCGAATCCTTCTCCTCCGGTAGGACCTGCACTTGGTTCGAAGGGTATCAATATCATGGGATTCTGCAAAGAATTTAACGCCCGTACCCAGGATAAGGCAGGTAAAATTCTTCCTGTCGTTATAACTTACTATACCGACAAGTCTTTCGACTTCATTATCAAGACTCCTCCTGCAGCTGTACAGCTCAAAGAGGTAGCTAAGATAAAGAGTGGTTCTGCAGCACCTAACCGCCAGAAGGTTGCCACTGTAACTTGGGATCAGGTTAAGGGTATTGCAGAGGATAAGATGGCTGACCTCAACTGCTTCACAGTAGAGTCTGCTATGCGTCTTATTGCCGGTACTGCTAGAAGTATGGGTATCACAGTACAAGGGGAGTTCCCTGGTAAATAATTTAAACTTCAATTAGAAAAATGAGTAAACTGACAAAAAATCAAAAATCAGTAGCTGATAAGGTTGAAGCAGGGAAGGCATACTCTTTGAAGGAAGCAGCAGAATTGGTAAAGGAAATCACCACTACCAAATTTGACGCTTCTGTAGATATCGATGTACGTTTGGGTGTTGACCCTCGTAAGGCTAACCAGATGGTACGTGGCGTTGTGTCACTTCCAAATGGTACCGGTAAGGTGACACGCGTACTCGCCCTCTGTACACCTGATCAGGAGGCTGCCGCTAAGGAAGCTGGTGCTGACTATGTTGGTCTTGACGAGTATATCGACAAAATCAAGGGTGGTTGGACTGATGTAGACGTTATCATCACTATGCCTTCATGCATGGGTAAGATAGGTCCTATCGGTCGTATCCTCGGTCCTCGTGGTTTGATGCCAAACCCAAAGAGCGGTACTGTGACAATGGATGTTGCAAAGGCTGTTAAGGAAGTTAAGCAGGGTAAGATAGATTTCAAGGTTGACAAGAGTGGTATCATCCATACCTCTATTGGCAAGGTATCTTTCACTGCTGATCAGATTTACGAGAATGCAAAAGAGTTTATAGCTACTGTTATCAAGCTCAAGCCTGCAGCTGCTAAGGGTACTTACATGAAGAGTGTCTTTATTTCCAGTACAATGAGTAAGGGTATCAAGATCGATACCAAGACTGTTGAATAATTCTAAAGTTTTAGCAAGATGAAAAAGGAAATAAAAGATACAATCATTTCTGGTCTCGGCGAGATGCTGAACCAATATCCTCACTTCTACCTTGTCGACATGGCAGGTCTGAATGCTGAGGCTACAAGTAACTTGCGTCGCAAGTGCTTCAAGAATGATATCAAGCTTGTCTTGGTGAAGAATACTCTTCTTGAGAAGGCTTTTGAGGCTTCTGACAAGGACCTTACTCCTGTTTACGATTCACTTAAGGGTAGCACTGCTGTAATGTTCAGCACTGTAGCTAACGCTCCAGCCAAGCTGCTCAAGGAATATAAGAAGGAAGGTGTTCCTGCACTCAAGGCTGCTTACGCTGAAGAGAGCATCTTCGTGGGAGCAGACAAACTCGAGGAACTGGCAAACATCAAGAGCAAGAGCGAGCTCATCGCAGATGTTGTCGCACTCCTCCAGTCTCCTGCAAAGAACGTCATTTCTGCACTGCAGTCTGGCGCCGGCACTATCCATGGTGTGCTTAAGACACTGGGAGAACGCCCTGAGTAACTAATACATTACATAAACAAAAAGAATAATTAAAAAAAATTAGAATATTATGGCAGATATTAAAGCTATTGCA
>CAVABU010000169.1:0-4039 GCA_963586965.1 Gemmiger formicilis | reverse complement strand
GAGATAGGCTTGAATAGTCGGCACAGAATAAGTCCGATGACTATCAAGCCTATACGCACAGCCACAGAGCCGTTCATCGTCAGTCCATACCAAACGAGGTATAACGGTGAACACATTACGGCTATGGTTGTCTGCATTATCAGTGATGCGAGGAATGTTTTTATGCCCATGTTCGATTTTCTTATGTTACGATGCTTCCACAATTCATTCCACAACGATGTAGTCGCTGGGCAAGCCGTGGAAATACTTGCGGTCGGCATCGTTGGTGGTATATATGGCATCTTCTTCGTCTTCTGTGATGAAATAGACTTTCATGTCCTTGTAGTGACTTTCGAGCATATCCTTGAATTTGGTGAGGAACAAGACTTCCTCTGCTTCCATTTTTAGTATGCCGTCTGCAAGCTCACAATGGAGGATGTTTCCACAGATATTGCGATCGCCATAGTCCATGCCGAGAGCCAGGATGATGTTGCCTTCCCATCCAGGTTCCTCGTCATCTTCCATGACGGGACGTTTTTTGCTGGTAAACTCATTGTAGAGACCATGTATCTCTTGCAGGTCTTCTTGTCTGCCTTCTATTTTGTAGACCACCCTTATCCAATGCAACTGCGACTTTACAAAAGTCTCCCAGTCTATTGTTATGTCTTCTTCCATATATCGTCTTAATCTATGTTATAGCTGTACAATGGTCGCAGACTGTCGCCCGCTATTTCAAAAGCCACAATATCATGAGAATATACGTTGCTGTCTACCTTGCCGTAAAGGAAAAACACGTATGAGCGGTTGCCGTTTTCATCGTCAAGGCTTACTATCTTCCGTATCTCACGATGGCTGTAGTCATCATTAGGATTGGCAATCTTCAGCAATGGGCGATGTTCCTCATGCAGTTTGCCGTCATCAGACTTGAACTTCACCACGCAATCAATGTCGGGTGCCGTTCCACCCTCGCCAGTGTCATACCATACGGCTGTTACAAGACTGTCATCAGAGACAATGGTGTGGTAAGTCTCGATAGAGTCAGACTTGGTGTCACTCTTATCGAGACATTCCTTCACAGCCTTATTCTGACATGATATAAGAAGCATGAGAAATGCGGCAATGACTGCAAACTTTGTCATTCTCTATTCTTTTTGAGTTCCACAAACATACAGTCAGCCAATACTTCACCGTTCTCAGGTTCTTCATTGTCAAAGAGAAGTCCAGGGAGCGTAAGCGGTTCTTCCTGGCCTTTCACGTATGAGCCGATATACACGTCATCGGTGTAGAATTTGTTTATTCTCGGCTGAAGAGTGAAGTCATACGGCAGTTTGGCTTCATCGCATAGCTGATAGTAGTCATCATAGTCGTCAAAGTCGGCTTTCTCCCATACGAAGCTGAGCGTATAATAAGGAATTGAGAGCCATTCATTGTGTTTGGGAGGAACACCCACATTGATACGGCGGGCATGAATGTCCTGCTGCCAAAATGTGGGGAAGAAACCTCTCTCATAGATGAAGCCGTTATAGTCGCCGCACACCGAGTTGACAGTTTCTATAATCTGTTCCTTGATATACTTGCTCCAAAAATGGCACACATTCCATGCAAAATCCTTCTGTGCTCTAAGATATATCTTCATAGTGTTCTCTTGATTTTTTATTTTGAAAGAGGAATTATCTGATTGACAACGATTTCATTGCTGTCATCAAAATATACTCCGTCTATGTCACGAGACATGGAGACAAAATCATCACCATCCCATGTGTCACCACACATTCGTGTACCAAACGCTTCCCAATAGCCTTTAATCACCTCGTCGTAGAGTTTGGCATCCTGCGCTTTCAACCACGGGTCGAACTTTTGCCAATAGTATTCGTCCTCCATGTCTTTGAGAATAGTACCCAAAGCTTCTTGCCATAACGCAAGCAACTTGTCGGCATCTTCATCAGAGAGTGTTATTGTCTCACCCTCATAATCCTCATTCAGCAATACTTCTACTCCTATCTCTTTCATACTTGTTGCGATTTATGTCGTGCAACCCAATCTTTTGCAAACTTGGTAGCTACGGTATAGAATTTGTCTTTGTTTTCTTCCGACCACAGTTCATGGTCGTGCAAGAGAGTTTGAGTCAACTCACCGCACTGGTCATCGGTCAGTTCTGTTGTGTCCAACTCCATCATTATTTTCAATGCAGTCAAATGGCGAACGTCACCTACACTTTTATATGATGTCATGTTTCGTTGTTTTTTAGTTGTTGTTCTCTTTCTTGCGGATCTCTTGCAGTATGGCCTCGCGCATCCACCACACGGCATACGCAGCAAACTTGAAACCGCGTGACTTGTCGAACTTATGGCTGGCGCGAAGCATTCCGTAGCGGCTGGCAGCGATGAGTTCATCGTCAGAGAGTCCCTTGCCGATATACTGCTTTGCCACAGCCTTGATGAATACGGTGCCGAGTTCAGCCAAGTCGTTCTCGGCCGTGGTGTTGCCTTGCTGAATGAGGTCAATCAAGCGCAGAGCCTCATCATTGTTAATAACTGGCTTCTTCTCACTGTTTGTTGTAGAGTTGTTGTTTGTCATATTTCTAATTTTTTAGATGTTGTCGCGCGAATAATACCCTGTTTTTCCGAGATAAGAAAATTCAGACTATAAAAAGTGCAGAAACCCCTTATATTTCTCTTGAATGTCGTGCGGAATGGGGTAATGAGGGGCAAAAACCTGCATTGTGGGTACATGGTCATGATAGTCGTATCCCGGTCCGTCTATCACCGTATAGGAGTCATCAGAACTGTCAAAGTCAAACGGCATGACTTCCGACCCCATCCTGGCTTGTATCTCTTTCCGCTTCTTGCTTATCCATTCGGCAGTAGGCGGTGTGCCGACCACAACAGCAAGTCTCACCTCATGTCCCATAAGAACCTCTACGATGTCGCCCTTATGAAACCTTATCTGTTCTTCATTGCGTCCATAGAATGTCTCATCATCATGGTGGTCACACTCAGACATATTGCAGATGTTCGGATTGTAAGTGCCGAAGCCAGTGCAGCAAAGACTCTTGTCGATGCATCTGCCTTCTGCATCATACATACGCTGTGAGAGAAATTCGCCTTTGGAGAGCATGATGCCTAAAGGTTTCTCTGAAATGTAATAGCAGAACACATCCCTCATCCAGTCATCCGTCTCCTTCTGCTTCTTCCGATAGCGTATGTCTTGGCACATCAGTCTCTCCGCATCTGCCCATGTCGTGGCATATGCATGGCTATAAGTTCTCACATGATACATAGGATAATGTGAGCATCCGCCTTCTTCCAACTCGTCAGTCTCTATCACTTCGAGTTGGAAGATAGCCGGAACATCACGATGTCGTGAAGGCTCTGCCAGCAGTTTGAGGTCTTCGTATGATGATGTTTTTGTCATATACCTTACATTATATTGCACAAGTCTTTAGCTCGGTCAGCCAAGAACAATGGGATGTTTAACAGCGTGTCATCACGCTTCAGATTGAGCATGGAGAACCTGATGCGCAGACTTGGTGAATACTTTTTGTTATATTCTATGAGACTCTTTCCTGTGACACTCGTTCCAGATTTCACTTCTATCGGTATTACCTCCATGCCTTGCTGCACGATAAACTCCACTTCAGCCTTGTTTCCTGAAGCCCAATAGCGTGAGCATTTTATTCCATTTGCAAGCAGACTTTGCAGAATGTAATTTTCGGCAAGTGCGCCCTTGTATTCCTTGAAAGTCGGTGAGTCGCTGAGATATGCCTCTGGACTTAGTTCCGAAAGAACTCTCAACAGGCCAATATCAAGACAGTAGATTTTGAAAATGCTCAAATCCTCGTATGACTTCAACGGTATCTGTGGAGTCTGGCAGAGACTTACCTTATGTATCAGTCCGGCATTTTGCAGCCATGTGAGTGCGTCCTCGTATTCTCGGGCTCTTGCACCAGGACGTACAAGCTGATAGATGAACTTTCGGTTCTCCTTAGCCAGTTGCGATGGCAGGGAGTTCCACACATGCGATATTCTGTTGGCAAGTAGTGGTGAGGCGTGCTTCACGA
>CAVABU010000168.1:0-4084 GCA_963586965.1 Gemmiger formicilis | reverse complement strand
CCCCGCTTTGCCCATCTTTCTTATATCACCCCTCCCCTCCATGGGGAGGGGCTGGGGAGAGGCTGGTCAGGAGGGGCTGGGGGGAGAGGCTTTCACAGCCTACAGAAGCTCGGCTCTATCCGAGTCCACACACCTGTCTCCACTGACCTGCGTGAGAAGTAGTAATTCGTAGCTGTCGTCTGCACCACATTCGACTCCTTAAAGAGTGTCATGATCTCAGCATACTCCTCGTCAAACCTATCTTCCAGCTCATACAGCTTCGAGATGCTCTTGTAGTCCAGGTCGCCCGTCTTGTTGCGCTCCAACAGCGTCATCGCCATCTGATACATCGGGTCTTCCACGCCCTTCGCACTCTGCTCCATGTATCTGCGCAGATAGTCCACCAGTCGCTCTGCCGCCATGTCGGCACGCTCGTCAAAGCCTTTCACCTTCTGAAACTTCACCTCCAACTTGAAGTCGCCGTCCGTGATGGTGTAGCTCTGCTGACCTTCGTTCTTCACCGCACCATACTCACGCATCAATTTCGTGAAGGCGGTGGTCTCCTCATCAAGCCACTGCTTAAATCCGCTCACCTCGCTCTCCACCATCTCTACCTTCTCCAGCACCTCGTGCATAAACTGACCGCGCAGGGCCTCATAGCTCTCACGCTTCGACTGGCGTTCATTCTTTGCCTCTGCCTGTAGTTGCGCCAGCAGGGCATCACGCTGTTCCTTACTCATGCCTTTCAGCAATTCATTTGTCTGTTCCATAATTCTTCCTTTTAAATAGTTACATAGTTCAATATTTACCTCTTTCAATATTCCCTCACATACTCCACTCTTAGCTCCTCGATATTCTCCAGTAACTCCATGTGGCTATGATTCGTGTAGCTCGCACTCGGATAATAACAAGTACAGTTTTCTGATTTATTGTTTGCTATCGCCTGTAGCAACTCCTCCAGTATACTGAAACTCTTCTCATATCCGCCGTCATTGCAGTCCGTCACTAAGTGCAGACGCAATAGACCTTTCCCTATACTGTACGGACCTATCTTCGCACTATTCTTCACCACGCCCCATTCTATCTTGTCAAATTCCACGAATAGCGCTGGTAACTCATACGGAGACTCTTCCTCTGCATAGTCCACATTCTCATTCCATAGGTCTACATACAGTATTGACGGCACTTCCTCTGCCACCAACTCGCTAAACCAATTGTATATTCTCAGTCTTGTATCCATATTTCTTTTATTCTTTCTTCCTGTTCATCATTCTCAATTTCACTTCCAGCTCCTTCAGTTCCTCTGTATCCAGAAATCGAAAGTACTTCCCCACAATCCTCTTGTCCAGGCAAAACTTGTCCACCCGCTTCCAGTCCGTCGTGTCCACTCCCCATTTCTGCATCTGATGGAGCACACTGCTCCGCGCTTTCTTCAGGGCCCTGCGGTAGGCTGCCCTCTTCTCGTCCCAACCCACCAACTCTTCCATCTTTCGGCACATCAGCTCATATTCCTCGCCCTTCATCTCGTGCAGACTCGTCGTCCTCCCATCGGTAAACTCCGACACTATCCCTTCCTTGTCTGCACCAGGCAGACGCTTCAGCAACATATAAAACTTGCCGTAATTATTCATTAGTTCCATCTTTCCATATTTAAATGTTTCCATACTTACATCTTTCAATATTTCTCTCCCTCCATCTCACCCATGACTCACGGGCCACAGCTAATGCTGTCGGTAGGTCCCACGCTAAGCCATCGGTCGGCACTATCGGCTCGTTGTCCACACATAGAAACATCTCGCCTTCAAACTCCCTCGCTTGCACCACCACTTCGCTTTCTCTCACCAATGACCCGTGACGCTGCTTTGCCTTCTTCTCTCTACGTACCTGACGATTCTCTCTCAGACACTCTTTCATTCTCTCAATCATCTTTTTCATTTTGCTTTATATTGTTTATTTGGTTTCCACTTGATGGTCACTTCGGCGTCCATCTTGCCGCACCCCTCACACACGGGGCATTCTCTCCATTCGTCTGCACATGCACTCAGCCGGTCTCCCCAAAAGCCTCCCGTGCCGTGACAGTAGCCACACTCGTGACCGCGACTCTCCACCACCTCCTCACGACTCTCATAGAGCGGAGGTGACAGGATTATTATCTTCTGCTTGCTACTCATCCTCGACGCCCTCCATATATTCCATCGCTATCAGCCTGTCTGCCTTCGCTTCCAGTTGGTGCGCCACATCATTGAGTAGCATGTAGCGGTCGTCTGGCCCCATTCCTGCACTGGCTTCCACCGCATACTCCACGATCTTCTTCATAATCTCTTCCATAGGCTTTCTCTATTTTTGATGTTTATAACTCACTTTCTCATATCCATACCATCTGATGATGCGACTCATCCACATCAGACTCGTCGTCTCCACCACCACACATCCTTTGGTCTTCTGACTCTTGTGCACCTTCAGGTCACACTCCCATCGGCCTTCAAGCCAATCATTCAGCACGCCTTCTGCCTGCGTCTTCTTCAACAATATGTAGATGGTGTCACCTTCTCTATACTCGTTTTCCATATCTCAATATTTACATATTTCAATCTTTACATCTTTCTTATATCACTCCCCTCCCCAAGTTGAGGGAGGGGCTGGGGGAGAGGCCACATCTTCCTTCCAGTATTCTTCGGCTCGCTCCTTCCATATCGTGTAATAGCCCACATCGCCGATAAACCTCCCTTTCGATATCGCCCTGTACCCTTCCACCCATATCTTCAGCGACGCATCATACATCACGCTCACCGCCGTCCGCCCTTTGGGTCTAGTCCCGTCAGCTTGACTGATGATTACCAACAGTTTGTTCGGGTGTCGACTCTTGAAGGCTAAGTATGCCGAAAAGTCCATCTGCGTGTACTGGAATGAGTCTATCACCACCACATCCACACTCTTACGCTTCTGTAGCCTCTTGTCCAGCTCTTCCATGCTCTCGCCATCTAATAGCACCATCCTTCGAGCCACGTCTTGCATCCCGGCTCTTATAAAGGCATTCTTCATCGTCAGACTTGATCCTTCCTCCAGACTGTCGTAGGCCACCTTGCCAAATCGGCAAAGCTCCTTGCATAGCTTCAGCACAAAACTGGTCTTGCCACTTCCGCTCCGTCCCCATACAAACCACACGCCGTTCTTCTCAGGCTCACCAAAGGCTGCGCGCCACTCTTCACTCAATTTATATGTCTGCTTCTTCATCGATAGCAGTTCCGTCACACTTATCGCTCTCTTCATACCGTTTGAACGCTTTTTGAACACTGTTCAATCGTCTTTCAATCCTTCATCCGCTTCACCCTGTGTACGCCCTTCTTCACTCGCCTCAAGTCGAAGTCATACTGCTCTGCATCGCGTACCACCTCGGCTATACCTTTCTTGTCGGTCAACCCGTTGGCCACGCATATCGCATACACATCATGCACACTCGTATGCTCAAGGTCAAAAAATTTACGCCCAATTCTGGAGTGTATCTCGTTATAGCCCTTCTTGTCATATCTTAGGCCCATCTGCATCCTCCGCTTGATATACGACGTAGAGAAAAACACCATCCCGCACTTGTCCTCTAACCTGTTGTACAGGTCAATGAAATAATGAAAGACTCTTTCGGTCAACTTGTCGGCCTCGTCAAACAGCAGCACGGGGCTCTCCGTCTGTATCAACTGTCTGATGATGCTCTCAAGCATATCTCTCAGTGTCATTCCGTCGGTCTTCAGTCCGATCTTCTTCGCCACCTCACGGATAAAGTCGCTCCTGTGCATGTCCTCGGAGCATAGCACATAGTAGGCTCCCTGGTGCTCCCGCTCATAGAGCTTCGCTGAGGTGGTCTTGCCACATCCGGCTTCTCCCACCACCCATGTCACGTTCTTCCACTCTTGTGCGTCTTCCATCGCGTAGATCATCTCCTTCGCTGCAATGGTCTCCACTATCTGCCATGCTCCAGGGGTAGCAGTGCCCACTTGTGATGCGATCTTCTTCCACATCTCATCACTCACTCCATCCCACTTGCCACTCAGTATAGTGCTCACCGTGCCGGCACTCGTGCCGTCCAGACTGGCCGCAGCCTTGTTCTGGC
>CAVABU010000167.1:0-4125 GCA_963586965.1 Gemmiger formicilis | reverse complement strand
CCAACGAGAGGTTGCAGCGGGGACGCTGCAACTACTATGAATAACAAACGAAACGATATAAAAAATTGAAAGACGGTATTCATAGTAGGCGAAGCGTCCTCGCTTTGCCACTCAAACGCGAGTTTCAGAGAAGATAGCTTCATCGTCCGGAGAAGATAGCTTCATCAGCCAGAGAAGATATCTTCGTTGGACAGAGAAGATATCTTCTCTGACGAGAGCACCTTGATCAACATGACCGCCATATCTACTACAAGAATCTAAAAATTAACCTTTACTTACGATATGAAAGCAAACTAATATGTTTTACTTACACTTTGAATAGTAATGTAATCTTACCTATTGCAATATGCTAATTATACAGATACGCATTTGACATAAAGTCGTCATACACTTTGACGTGTTATCATTTTGTCATAACTTTGCACCAGGAAAAAGACAGAAAGTTAGTTTAATCGACGTTATAGTTACTTATTTATTCAACCAAGAGAGAATAAGATGAAAAAGATTGAAGCAATTATCCGAAAGACAAAGTTTGAGGACGTGAAAGAGGCCCTACTCGCTGCTGACATCGAGTGGTTCTCTTATTACGACGTGAGAGGTGAGGGAAAAACCCGACAGGAGCGCATCTACAGAGGTGTGATGTATAGCACCAGCAGTATAGAGCGTATGCTGCTCAATGTGGTGGTGCGCGACAAGAACGTGGAGAAGACCATCCACGCCATACAGAGTGCAGCCCAGACAGGAGAGATTGGCGATGGACGCATCTTTGTCATCCCAGTGGAAGACACCATCCGCATACGCACTGGTGAGCGCGGCGACATCGCTCTATACAATGCAGAGCAGGAGAAATAACAATAGGAGAATTGGTGATTGGTAATTGAGAATTGACAATCAGCAATCGAGAATTGGTAATAGGTAATTGATATAAAAGGTAAAAAGAAAAAGATATGAGCAGTTTATTTTTGACTACACTCGATACAGGTAACACAGCATGGATGATTACTGCCACCGTGCTCGTACTCTTGATGTCCATACCAGGCATCGCCCTATTCTATGGCGGATTGGTGAGACAGAAAAACATCCTCAGCATACTGATGCAGACCATCTTCATCGTGGCAGTCATCAGTCTCATATGGGTGGCATTCGGTTACTCATGGGCATTCTCCACACAGTTTGCCGATAGTGGCAACCCACTGGCTTGCATCATGGGAGGTTTTGACAAGTGTTTCCTGCACGGCTTGACCATCAACACACTGATGCCTACAGGTATACCAGAGATGACATTCGCCATGTTTCAGTGTATGTTTGCACTGATAACGCCAGCTTTGATTCTCGGCGCCTTTGCAGAGAGAGTAAAGTTTACTGGCTATGTGGCATTCATCATCGCATGGGTCATCATCGCCTATCTGCCAATGGCACACTGGGTGTGGGGCGGAGGATTCCTACAGGAGATGGGAGCCATAGACTTTGCCGGTGGTACGGTGGTACACATCAATGCCGGTGTGGCAGCCCTGGTGATGGCACTCTGCGTGGGCAAACGTGAAGACTACCGCGTGGGACACCCTATAACACCACACAACATCACATTCGTATTCATGGGCATGTCATTCCTTTGGTTGGGATGGTTTGGATTTAATGCCGGTAGCGGACTCGCAGCCGATGGACTCGCAGCCAACGCTTTCATGGTGACACACGTAGCAACAGCCGCAGCCACCGTGACTTGGATGATAATAGACTGGGTGGTCAACAAGAAACCGACGACGGTGGGTGCTTGCACAGGTGCAGTGGCAGGACTTGTAGCCATAACACCAGCGGCAGGATCGACCGACATACTCGGAGCATTCCTCATCGGCATCATTTCCACCTGCGTATGCTTCTTCATGGTGGCAGTGGTAAAGGCTAAGTTTAAGTATGATGACGCACTGGATGCATTCGGTGTGCACGGCGTAGGTGGTATCCTAGGATCTATCCTTACAGGTATCTTCGCCACACAAGCCACCACAGGAGAAGGCGGCGTGCAGGGAGCACTCTATGGCGACTGGCATCAGTTGTGGATACAGGTTGTCGCCACGGTGGTGAGCATCATCTACAGTGTGATAGTCACATATATTATATATAAGGTGGTAGACAAGACCATAGGCATGCGTGTAGACAAGCGAGTGGAAGATGAAGGACTCGACATCTACGAACACGGAGAGAGCAGTTACTCCAGCAGATAACAGACACCCACAAGAAAGAATACTAAGACCAAGCAATCTATGTAAGAGAGGGATTTCCCCGGGAAACGGCAATCAACCATACGTTTCCTTTATTTCAGCAGAGGATGTGCCAAAACTGGCGCATCCTCTTTTAGTAGTTGCAGCGTCCCCGTTGCAATCCTCAAACAAATAGTGGTAAATATAGGAGGTACGGTACGGCGCCCTGCCGTACCATCTCTAGCATATAGTGGTAATCCATAGTAGGCGAAGCGTCCTCGCTTTGCCCTTGCAAGGAAGTATTTCTCAATAGCGATAGTTGCAGCGGGGACACTGCAACTACTATTTTACCATTGCTTGCTAATGGTACGTCGAGGGCGACGTACCTCCTAGAATTTGTCAACTGTAAGTAAAGAGACTAAGTATTATTACAATTAATGCAATTTTCGATCATAAACCATGACATTCTGTTAAATATTGCGCCTTATTTTACAAAACGTAGCATAATAGTTTTGTATATTATCATTTTGTTGTAACTTTGTAAATGAAACACACCATTTTGTTATTAGGACAACAATAAAGGAAAAACAAAAGACATTATGTGCGGAATTGTATCCATATTCAACATTCAGGAGCAGACTCCTGAATTGAGACAGCAAGCATTGAGAATGAGTCAGAAAATACGCCACCGCGGACCAGACTGGAGTGGTATCTATTGTGGCGGTTCGGCTATCTTGGCACACGAGCGACTGAGTATTGTAGACCCTGAGAGCGGACGCCAACCACTGTTTGCTCCCGACAAGAAGCAAGTGCTGGCAGTCAATGGCGAAATATACAATCATCAGAACATTCGTGCACGCTTTGCTGGCATGTATCAGTTTCAGACTGGCTCGGACTGCGAGGTGGTGCTGGCGCTCTATCGCGAGATGCGTGAGGATACTGATTTCACCACACTTATATATAAGGATGAGGAAGCTGTGCACCGTCGCATAGTGAAGATGATGGAACAGCTCAACGGCATCTTCGCCTTTGCACTCTATGATGCAGAGCGTGATGAATTTCTCGTAGCACGTGACCCCATCGGTGTCATACCTCTTTATATAGGTTATGACAAGGACGGCAAGGTGTTCGTAGCTTCCGAACTGAAGGCTCTCGAGGGTCAGTGTGACCACTACGAGCCATTCCTCCCAGGACATTATTACTATAGCAAGTCACCTGGCATGCGCAAATATTACACCCGCGACTGGATGAAATATGGCGCTACTGAAGACAAGTATGCAGACTATGATGAGACTGTGAAGGATATCCATGACGCACTGGAGGCTTCGGTGAAGCGTCAACTGATGAGCGACGTACCTTACGGAGTGCTCCTCAGCGGTGGTCTTGACTCTTCTGTCATCTCTGCCATAGCACAGAAATACTCAGAAAACCGCATAGAGAATGGTGAACAGACCAAGGCTTACTGGCCACGCCTGCACTCCTTCGCTGTGGGTCTGAAGGGTGCGCCTGACTTGGCTAAGGCTCGCTTGGTGGCTGATCACATCGGTACGGTGCACCACGAGATTAACTATACCATACAGGAGGGTCTTGATGCCATCCGTGATGTCATCTATTTCATCGAGACTTATGACGTGACAACGGTACGCGCCTCGACACCTATGTATCTCTTGGCTCGCGTCATCCGCAGTATGGGTATCAAGATGGTGCTCTCGGGCGAGGGTGCTGACGAGATATTTGGTGGATATCTGTATTTCCACAAGGCACCAAATGCACAGGCATTCCATGAGGAGACGGTGCGCAAGCTCGGCAAACTTTATCTCTACGACTGCCTGCGCGCCAACAAGAGTTTGGCAGCATGGGGTATCGAGGGCCGTGTGCCATTCCTCGACAAGGAATTCCTTGACGTGGCAATGAGCATGAATCCCGAACT
>CAVABU010000166.1:0-4137 GCA_963586965.1 Gemmiger formicilis | reverse complement strand
ACTATGTGCGCGACAGGGCTTATCCCTGCAACGAGACGCGTGGCAACATCTTGGCACACCTCAACAAGGCCGGCGTAGACACAGCGTTTCTCAACGATAAAAAGAGTGAAGAAGATAAAAAGAGTGAAGAAGACCTGTGGCACATACTTTATAGTGTCAACGACCGCGAAGAATTGCGCACCGCCCTCTCCCACTACGCCCAACACCACAACCTTGATGACGCTTTCGTCGACACGATGGCCAAGTTTCCGCCGTTTGACGCCGACTATGGGGCATACTCCGCCAAAGCCATCAAGAAGCTATTGCCACTAATGCGCATGGGACACCACTGGAACCAGGACGACATCGACTCCGCAACCCGAGTGCGCATACAGAAGATACTCGACGGCGAGGTGGACGAGAGCATACGCACACGTGTCAGGGAGAAGGCGATGCATCTGGAGAACATAAAGCAATTCCGTGCCCTACCATTGTGGTTGGCATGCTATGTGGTGTACGACCGCCATAGCGAGGCAAGCGATACCACTAAGTGGCACACTCCAGAAGATATTGACAAGTACTTGAAGGAATTCAAACAACATTCACTCCGCAATCCCGTCGTAGAGCAAGTGATCATGGAGACTTTGCGCACCGTCAGGGACATCTGGAAGAAGCATGGCCACATCGACGAGATACACGTGGAAATGGGACGAGAGATGAAGAATCCTGCCGACAAACGCAAGCAGATGACGGAACGTGCCTTGCAAAACGAGAATGCCAACCTCCGCATCAAAGCTCTGCTGACGGAGTTTCTCAATCCCGAACTCGGCATAGAGAATGTGCGCCCCTACTCGCCAAGTCAGCAGGAGTTACTACGCATATATGAGGACACAGCCCTCAACAGCGTGGACGAACCTGACGACTACATCAACGACATACTCAAGAAGTTTACTGATGCCAAGACCCACCCGTCGCTCTCAGATGTCAAGCGTTACAAACTATGGCTCGAACAACACTATATATCACCCTATACGGGGCAGACGATACCCCTTGCGCGCCTCTTCACCACAGACTATGAGATAGAGCACGTCATACCACAGTCACGCTATTTTGACGACTCCATGTCTAATAAGGTGATATGCGAAGCTGAGGTAAACAAACTGAAAGACAACACACTTGGCTATGAATTTATCAAGCAACACCACGGAGAGAAGGTCATGCTCAATGGCGGACGCACCGTCACCATACTTGAGACTGACAACTACTGCGACCTGGTGCAGCGTACATACGGCAAGAAGAACAAAAGCAAGATGCGCAAGCTCCTGTTGGAAGACATCCCAGAGCAGTTTATCGAGAGACAAATGAACGACAGTCGCTATATCAGCAGAGTGGTCAAGGGGCTGTTGTCCAACATAGTGCGTGAAGATGGCGAACAGGAAGCCACATCAAAGAATGTCATCGTATGCACTGGTGGTGTCACCGACAGGCTAAAACAGGATTGGGGCGTAAATGACGTATGGAATCATATCATACTGCCACGATTCCAACGCATGAACGAGATAACTCAATCGGATATGTTTACCTCTGTCAGCGCTGGCGGTCATCTCATACCCGCTATGCCACTGGAACTACAGAAAGGGTTCAGCAAGAAGCGCATAGACCATCGCCACCACGCCATGGATGCCATAGTCATAGCCTGTGCCACACGCGACCATGTCAATCTCTTGAGCAATGAGGCGGCACTGCCAAAAAACAAGAGCAACCGTTATCAGCTATCGCACAAGTTACGTCGCTATGAAGAAGTGATGGTAAACCGTGATGGTGAGCAGAAGACTATTTCCGTAGCCAAGGAGTTTCTGTTGCCATGGGCTACATTTCACGCCGATGTAGAGAAGTCTTTGAATGGCATCATTGTCAGTTTCAAGCAAAACCTGCGTGTCATCAATAAGACCACCAACCATTCACTGCGCTTTGTCAATGGCAAGAAGCAACTCGTGCCGCAGACCTCAGGCGATAGTTGGGCTATTAGGAAATCTATGCACAAGGAGACTGTCTTTGGCGAGATCAACCTACTGCGCAAAAAGACCTGCGGACTGAAGGATGCTATGCTCAGACCACAACGCATCGTGAATCGTGATTTTAGAAAGGAACTATCAGAACTAATGCGCCTCAACTTTACAGAGAGGCAGATAAAGGCATACTTTGATAATAATCGTGACATATGGCAAGACGTAAACCTAAAGAAGATAGAGATGTACTACTTTACCAAGGAAACGTCTGACCGATTCTTCGCCACACGCAAGAGCATCGACACGTCTTTCGACCGAAAGAGCATAGAGGAGAAGATTGCCGACTCGGCTATACAGAAAATCATGCTACGCCATCTTGAGCGATATGACGGTAATGCAGATCTCGCCTTCTCTCCTGATGGCATCGACGAGATGAATCAAGACATAGTGAGCCTTAATGACGGCAAGCCACATCAACCTATATATAAGGTGCGCGTGTATGAAAAAGCAGACAAATTTGCCGTGGGACAGACGGGCAACAAAGGTCGTAAGTTTGTGGAAGCTGCAAAGGGCACCAACCTCTTCTTTGCTGTGTATGAAGAGGACACCATTGACAAGAAGACTGGCGAAGAGATAAAGAAACGTAGCTATAGAACTATCCCTCTCAATGAGGCAATAGACAAAATGAAGCAGGGACTACCACTTGATGCTGATGCAGCGTTCATCCTTTCGCCCAACGACCTTGTGTATGTTCCTACAGAAGAGGAGCGCAAAGCAGGCAAGGTGAATATGCCACTTGATAAGGAGAGAATATACAAGATGGTGTCTGCAAGTAAACTCCAAGTGTATTTTGTTCAAGAGCGAGTAGCTTCTTCAATACAAGATAAATTTGAATTCTCGCCACTCAATAAGATGGAACGTGCTCTGACAGGCGAGATGATAAAAGAAATCTGCATTCCGATAAAGGTTGACAGATTGGGCAACATCATAAAAATGTAAGCAATGTAAGTCAGCAAAGTCTACCATAATCCCCACGACTATGATTAAGAAAACGCTCTACTTTGGCAATCCTGCGTACCTTTCGCTACGCATGCAGCAAATGGTGATAAAACTTCCTGAGGTCGAAAAGCATAAAGACCTATCAAATGTGATAAAGGAGAACTCTGTCGTCACACGACCTATAGAGGATATCGGCATTGTCATCCTTGACAACAAGCAGATAACCCTCACGCAAGGTTTGCTTGAAGCCTTGCTTGAGAACAACTGTGCCGTGATAACTTGTGACAGCCACCGCATGCCCGTCGGACTGATGCTCCCTTTGTGTGGAAATACCATACAGAGCGAGCGTTTCCAATGCCAGATAGCGGCTTCGCAACCTTTGCGCAAACAGCTATGGCAACAGACCATAAAGGCGAAGATAGAAAACCAGGCACGGGTGTTGTCCCTCTGTTCACAAGTGGAAGTAGGGTGTATGCAGCGGTGGAGTGAAGACGTAAAGAGCGGAGATGCGGGCAATTTAGAGGCGCGTGCTGCCGCTTACTATTGGAAGAACTTTTTCTCACCCATACCAACGCTCAAGAATTTCACACGCGACCGCGAAGGTATACCACCCAACAACCTACTAAACTATGGGTACGCCATCCTGCGAGCCGTTGTGGCGAGGGCGTTGGTAAGCAGTGGCATGTTGCCTACATTTGGCATCCACCATCATAATCGCTACAATGCCTATTGCCTTGCCGATGACATCATGGAACCTTTCCGCCCGTATGTAGACGAACTGGTGTTTGACATCGTCAAGAACCACTCCAGCGAAGACATGGAACTGACGAATGAAATCAAAGCCAGACTTCTCTCCATTCCTACACTTGATGTCGTAATCTCTGGTAAGCGTAGCCCGCTGATGGTTGGGGTGACACAAACCACAGCATCGCTCTATAAGTGCTTTAGTGGTGAGTTGAGACGCATAGCCTATCCTGAGAGATGAAGACTTGATAAAAAGAAAGCGCTGGCATTATGGACAAATTAAGTGAATACAGAATTATGTGGGTATTGGTATTTTTTGATTTGCCTACGGAAACAAAGAAGGACAAGCGTGCCTATGCTTTGTTTCGCAAACAGTTGCAGATGGATGGCTTCACCATGTTTCAGT
>CAVABU010000165.1:0-4191 GCA_963586965.1 Gemmiger formicilis | reverse complement strand
ACCGCGTATGCTATGACA
Source organism: Gemmiger formicilis (assembly GCA_963586965.1). Lineage (GTDB taxonomy): Bacteria > Bacteroidota > Bacteroidia > Bacteroidales > Bacteroidaceae > Prevotella. Next base: position 4,173 of record CAVABU010000165.1, on the reverse strand, counting down.
TCTCCTCAAAGCCACCATCAACCATCGAGTGGGAATAATACTCATTAGTAGTTGCAGCGTCCCCGCTGCAACCAAGCAATTGTAATATAGGAGGTGCGGCGACCTCGCCGTACCATCTCAAAGGAGAATATTTCAAATAGCGTGTGGTACGGCGAGGGCGCCGTACCTCCTATTTAAAACGCAGCTGTCTTCTCTGCCCAACGCAGCTGTCTTCTCTGCCCAACGCAGCTATCTTCTCTGCCCAACGCAGCTATCTTCTCCAGCCGATGAAGATATCTTCTTACTTCGTTCATTATGCTATGTTGACTCTTTGCCTATGTTTTATGTGCATTTTATAATGCTTTTGCCTATGTTTTAGGAAAATATTATAGTTGTGTTGCCTATGTTTTAGGACTAAATTGTATCTTTGCAATAGAAAATAAGCAAGGAATGCAATGATATATAGGCAATTAATGACGGAACTCCAAGAATGGAGCGAGAAAGAGAATCGGAAACCGCTTGTCCTACGTGGGGCTAGACAGGTGGGAAAGACCACGCTTGTCGATGAATTTAGCAAGCGGTATGATGTTTATATCCGACTCAACTTGGAGCAGAGCGCTGATGCATTCATCTTCTCCAAGTCGGATGACGTGCGTGAAATATATCAATATCTCTGCGTGCAGAAGCGTGTGGTCATGGATGACACTAAGCGCACCCTGCTTTTTATCGACGAGATACAAAATGAACCAAAGGCGGTAGGCTTGCTTCGCTATTTCTACGAGGAGATGCCTTGGCTCCATATCATAGCAGCAGGTTCTCGCCTTCAGACGCTTATCAAGCAACGCATATCATTTCCCGTGGGCAGAGTGGAGTATCTGTCACTGCGTCCTTGTAGTTTCTTGGAATATCTTGGTGCTATGGGTGAGGATGCTTTGGCACGGATGATAAATGATGTGGAGGTGTCGGCGGTCTATCACGAGATGCTCATCAGTCATTTCAATCGTTACACCCTTGTGGGAGGCATGCCTGAGGCTTTGGCTGACTATGCTCAGCATGGCGACATCGTGCGCTTGGCTCCAGTGTATCGCTCTTTGCTCGATGGCTACAATGAGGATGTGGAGAAATATGCTCGCAATGACAGTCAGGTGAAAGTGATTCGCCATCTTCTCACCCATGGTTGGGCGGAGGCAGGACAGACTATTACCTTCAATCGTTTTGGTGGAAGCAACTATACCAGCAAGGAGGTGCACGAGGCATTGGAGGTGATGCAGAAAGCGTTTTTGCTCAACTTGGATTATCCCGTCACGGCGGTCAAGGCTCCTGCCATCCCTGCCCAGACTCGCCAACCCAAACTCGTGTGGGTGGATTCGGGCATTATGAATTTCTCGGTCGATATACAGACGGAGTATCTGCAAGGCAGTTCGCTACTGGATGTGTGGAAGGGGCACGCTGCCGAACAGATTGTGGCTCAGGAACTCCGTGTGGTGCTGGACCGCAATTATCGTAATGAGCAATACTTTTGGGTGCGCGACAAGAAGGGATCTAATGCTGAGGTGGATTTCGTGTGGCAACATCAGTCAGCCATCCTTCCGATAGAGGTGAAGTCGGGCACGAATGCTCACTTGCGCTCTCTTCATTCCTTCATGTCTCAGCCCGATGCTCCCGATGTGGCTATCAGGATTTGGCCAGGCGAATATAGCATAGATGATGTGGTGTCTCCCACGGGGCATCCTTTCAGATTGGTCAATCTTCCATTCTATTATGTAGGGGTGATAGACAAGGTGTTGGAGAGAATAATGTGATTTATTGTGTCATCACAAAGTACTCGGAAATCCTTCAAATACTATCGTTTTGCAAAGAAAATAATGAGCAATGTGTAGAAATAAAGCATTACGGTGATATTTATTCGGCAAAATGTTAGGTTGTTAAATAAATTTCATATATTTGCAAAATATTATAGGTGGTAATTTATAGAACCACCCTTATACAATTTAACCAACATTTAGTTGTTATGAATACAAGAAAATGCTTGTTGCTCCTCTTGGCAACAACCTCAGCAGGCTTTGTGCAAGCCACGCCACCAGTGCATGTTGGTGTACCGACCAATATGCAAGCAGTGCAAGGTAAAGGACACACCTTCGTGAAAGGTAGAGTAATTGACTCTGACGGGAATCCCCTGGTAGGTGTCACAGTGAAAATCGAGGGCACAAGCTATGGTGTCATCACCGACGCCGATGGTAACTACATCTTAGAGTTCCCATCTATGTCGCATCCCAAGATCGTGTATTCCTGCGTCGGATACAAGTCGAAGAGTCTCAATTTCCAGGGGATGAAGGAACAAAACATGATGCTCGAATTAGATCATGTGGCCCTGGATGATATCGTTGTCATCGGATATGGTAGCAAGAGTCGCAAGGATGTCACAAGTGCCATATCTACAGTCTCTCAAGAGCAAATCAGTAAGTTGGCTGCCACCACGCCGACGCTCGACGGACTCCTACAGGGCACGGTGAAGGGTGTGCTCGCCACCACCTCCAATGGCGAACCGGGTTCTACGCTCAAACTAAACATCCGTGGTATCACCTCGCCTTACCCCAAGTCGGGCAAGGGCAACAATAACCAACCGCTTTATGTCATTGATGGTGTGCCCACCTTTATGGAGGATATGGGCATCAATCCGCTCATCAACATCTCACCCAACGATATCGAAAGCATCGATGTGCTGAAAGATGCAGCCGCCACCGCCATCTATGGTTCGCGTGGTGCCAATGGTGTGATCATCGTCAAGACTAAGAATGGCAAGCGTAATGCAAGAACGAAGGTGGACTTCGGCTACACGTTCTCGTTTAGCAATCCTATCAAAAACTACAAACCGCTTAACACGGCTGAATATAAAAATGTGCAAGACGAGATACTGCGCAACACCGTGAATGGTATCAATAGTGGAGCCTCCATTGTCGACTTATATGGCATCACCGACTATCTCAGCCAATATGGCAACATCAGTCAGGATGCTGAGACTGGTCTCTACACATACAATGGACTCAACGAAAGCCTCTATGGCAACAGTAATACCAACTGGGCTAAGGAGGTGATCAATAAGAATGCCCCTACTCACCAGTATAATGTGGCAATCAGAGGAGGTGGCAACAAGACCAACTATTCGTTCTCCTTCAACGGTATGAATCAGGAAGGTCTTTTGCTCAACGACCGCATGGAGAGATATGGAGCCAGACTCTCCCTGGATTCTGAAATCAATAGATACATCACCGTCGGCGGAGTGGTGGACTACACCTATTCTTCTCGCAAGAGCGGTAGCAATGACCCAGCATTGGGCTATGACAACGACTCTTGGCAGACTCGTCCTGACATGGCGATATACGATGCTGAAGGCAATCTGCAGCGAGTAGATAAGTTTGGACTCTATGCCGACAGTTACATGGATGCAAGCCCCGTGGGCAAACTTCAGAGAAAGACACGCTATGAGAATGACCAATTCTCAGGAAACGCCTACATCGACATCAAACCGATCAATGGACTGACCCTCCATGCCGATGCCAATGTGTCTCGTTTCATCTTCAATAATAGTTATTTCTCTCCGAAAGTTTCCCTGCCAGAGCAGTTGGGCATGGAGGCGACTTCCACTCTCGCAGAGTCAAACTATCGCACCACTAACACTTCCATCAACTTCCGTGCAGACTACAAGTTCTCCATCTCCGAGGACCATCGCTTTGATGTGATGGCAGGCTACAGTGCAGACCGCTACTGGAGCAAAGAGCACGATCAGGCATACAGCGGTTTCCCCAATGATGATGTGCTCAATAATGCAAGTTCGGCTACGACCACCAACAAACCTACAGAGACCTATTCTAAGAGCGGTCTCAATTCGCTTTATGGCCGTCTGAGTTATGACTATCTCTCACGTTATTTGCTTGACGTCAGTCTTCGTTCAGATGAGTCTTCTAAGTTTGGCCCTGGCAAGAAGCGTGGCACATTCCCTGCAGTGTCTTTGGCATGGCGCATCAATCAGGAACCATTTATGGCTTCAGCCAAGGAAGTGGACGATCTGAAACTCCGTCTGAGTTGGGGTAAGACAGGTTCTACCAATGTGTCTGACTTCTCCTACCTGCAGTATTTCAATGCCAATAAATACGGCGGTCAAGGTGCCATCACACTTTATTCTTCATTCCCCAA
>CAVABU010000164.1:0-4206 GCA_963586965.1 Gemmiger formicilis | reverse complement strand
CCCTATTACAGGAAGGAGCGATTAAGGAAAACATCGACACACTCTTTATGGGCATGAAGGAAGCCGAAGCGGTGAAACTTTTTGCCAACACCTACCTTGCCCTTCGCGTTTCTTACTTCAACGAACTGGACACCTATGCAGAGGTAAAAGGGCTTGACAGTAAAGCCATCATTGAAGGAGTCGGTCTTGATCCACGTATTGGTACACATTATAACAATCCATCATTCGGTTATGGTGGTTATTGCTTGCCAAAAGACACTAAGCAGCTTCTTGCAAATTATCAAGATGTGCCGCAGAACATGATGTCCGCTATTGTAGAGAGCAATCGTACCCGCAAAGACTATATCGCCGATGCAGTTTTGCGCAAAGCCAGTTGGTACGACTATACAAGCAATAATCAATACGGCGTAGAACAAGGTAATTGTGTTATTGGCGTCTACCGCCTTACCATGAAGTCCAACTCCGATAATTTCCGCCAATCCGCCATCCAGGGCATTATGAAGCGCATTAAGGCGAAGGGCGCAGAGGTTATCATTTACGAGCCTACCCTTGAGAATGGCACCACATTCTTTGGCAGCAAAGTCGTGAACAATCTTGCCGATTTCAAGGCCCAAAGCAAGGCAATTATAGCCAACCGCTTTGATGACTGTCTGAAAGATGTTGAATCTAAGGTTTATACACGTGATATTTTTAGAAGAGATTAAACAATGCTGAATAGCATGTTATACATTATGGACTGAAACATTTAAAGAATATACTAACATGATAACCTTACCCGACAAAACATACACGGCAGAAGATATCCGTCTCTCGCAGATACTTGCTTCCACTACCAAGGTGAATATGCTTAAAGTTTGCAAGAAGTTCAACCTGTATGTCAGTCCAAACCTAACGAAGGACGAGACTGCACGTCGCATAGCCAATGAGACAATTGCCAACCCTATAGAAATTCTCAGCCGTCTGAGCAAAACCGAACTACAAATCATAGACGAGTTTGTAAAAGGCGACAACACTACGTATGTAGTCCGCAAGAAGCGCAAATCCGCTTATATCCTCCAGAAGTATTACCTCGTAGTAACATACTGTGATGAGGAAAAACAGGAATGGCATATGCTCATGCCCTCAGATCTCCGCAAGGCATTGTCCACCAACTATAACTTTTATCTCGACCTCGCCTTGCAAGGCAAGAAGGGCCCATCAGCAAAAGATTTGCGCATGATGAATTTTATGAGTAGACTGTATGGTGAAAAATGATGAAACTCTTGTCCATGGCATGACTATAAAAAGAAACAATTCATTGTTTTTCAACTGCTCTCCGGCCTCTATTTCAGGTAGGTTAGAAGTAATTGAGTGCGTACGTACGAATAAAACAACAAAGGAACGATGAATATACTTGTAACAGGTGCTAACGGACAACTCGGAAACGAGATGCGTATCATTAGCCAAAAGAGTAATGACAACTATATCTTCACGGACATAAGCGCAGTGGATGGCGTAGAGACTACCTATCTTGACATTACCGACTTGGAGGCAATCCGCAGGATGATAAATGACAACAAGGTGGATGTGACAATCAATTGCGCAGCATGGACCAACGTAGACGCTTGCGAGACAGACGAGAAACTTGCTGCACTCGCCGAGAAACTCAATGCCGATGCCCCAGAGAACCTTGCCAAGGTGATGAAAGAGGTGAACGGTTTGCTTGTGTCGATTTCAACAGACTATGTATTTGGCAAAGAATCTTACAACACTCCTTGCAAAGAAGACCAAAAGGGAACACCATCAGGAGTCTATGGCACTACTAAACTTTATGGTGAACAGAAGATTATCGCCACTGGTTGCAAGCACGTTATTATCCGCACGGCATGGCTCTACTCGGAGTTTGGCAAGAACTTCTGCAAGACCATGCTCAACCTTACTGCCACAAAGCCAGCCTTGAAAGTTGTGTTCGACCAATGCGGCACACCCACCTACGCCCTTGACCTTGCCAAAGCAATAGAGACAATCATAGAGGATTACAGGCAGACATCCGATTCTGCTGAATACGTCAAAACTGGTATCTATCATTTCTCCAACGAAGGCGTTTGCTCATGGTATGACTTCACCAAGATGATAGCCGACTATAGCGGTCACACGGAATGTGAGATAACCCCATGCTATAGTGCAGACTATCCAAGTCCAGTAAAGCGTCCCGCGTATTCTGTGCTTGACAAGAGCAAGATTAAGGAAACATTCGGAGTAAAGGTTCCATATTGGACAGACAGTTTGAAAGTCTGCATTAAAAACCTACAGAACTAAAAAAGAGATGGAAATAATAAAGACAGCGATAGATGGCGTGGTAATCATAGAGCCGCGCATATTCAAGGACGCGCGAGGATATTTCTTCGAGAGTTTTTCGCAGCGAGAGTTCGACGAAAAGGTACGCAAGATAAACTTCGTGCAGGACAACGAGAGTATGTCAAGTTATGGCGTGATGAGAGGCTTGCATTTCCAACGTCCGCCGTTCACACAGAGCAAATTGGTGCGTTGCGTAAAGGGCAGAGTGCTTGATGTGGCAGTAGACATTCGCAATGGCAGTTCCACATACGGACGGCACGTAGCCGTGGAACTGACAGAAGACAACCACTACCAGTTCTTCGTGCCACGTGGCTTCGCCCATGGCTTTGCCGTGTTGTCAGAAACGGCAATATTCCAATACAAATGCGACAACTTTTATCACCCTGAAGCAGATGGTGGCATCAGTATCCTTGACGACAGCCTCGGCATAGACTGGCAGATACCAACAGAGAATGCGATACTAAGCGAGAAAGACACGACGCACAATCTATTGAAAGACTTAGATTCACCTTTCAACTTTAATAACAATCTCTATCCCGAGTTTTAATATTCAAAAGAAAATAGTCATGACACAATATAAACGTGCAATAGTAATTACAGGCGGTGCTGGTTTTATCGGTTCCCACGTAGTGCGCCTTTTCGTCAACAAATACCCCGAGTATAAAATCATCAACCTCGACAACTTGACCTACGCAGGCAACCTTGCTAACTTGAAGGATATAGAGAACAAGACCAACTATAAGTTTGTCAAAATGGACATCTGTGACTTCGATACTTTCTATAAGTTGATGCAGGACGAACACGTAGACGGTATCATACACCTTGCTGCAGAGAGCCACGTAGACCGCTCTATCAAAGACCCATTCACCTTCGCCAGAACCAATGTGATGGGTACGTTGACTTTACTACAAGTCGCCAAACTCTATTGGGAGTCACTGCCCGAAAAATACGAAGGCAAGCGCTTCTATCATATCTCCACCGACGAGGTATATGGCGCATTGCAGATGACGCACGCCGAAGGCATCAAGCCACCGTTCACCACCAAGGCAAGTTCTGAGAATCATCACCTCGCCTACGGAGAAGAATTCTTCTACGAGACGACGAAATATAACCCACACAGTCCATATTCCGCCTCCAAGGCAAGCAGTGACCACTTCGTCCGTGCCTTCCACGATACCTACGGCATGCCCACAATCGTGACAAACTGCTCTAACAACTATGGACCTTACCAATTCCCTGAAAAACTCATCCCTCTCTTCATCAACAACATCCGCCACCGCAAACCATTGCCAGTATATGGTAAAGGCGAGAACGTGCGCGACTGGTTGTATGTAGTGGACCACGCCCGCGCTATCGACCTTATATTCCACAAAGGCACTATATCAGAGACATACAACATTGGTGGTTTCAACGAATGGAAGAACATCGACATCATCAAGACCGTCATCAAGACTGTAGACCGTTTGCTTGGCAGAGCCGAAGGTGAAGACCTCAACCTCATCACCTACGTAAAAGACCGTCTCGGCCATGACGCACGTTACGCCATCGACTCCACCAAACTCCAGAAGGAACTCGGTTGGGAGCCATCATTACAGTTTGAGGAAGGCATAGAGAAAACCGTGAAATGGTATCTCGACAATGAGAAATGGCTAGAAAATGTGACGAATGGGGATTATCAGAAGTATTATGAGAATATGTATAGTGCTTAATCTTATTCATTTATGGAATTAATAAAAGAAAATATTAATGCTGTAAAAAAACATTTAGAAATAATATCGAATGTTGTAGGAAAGCAGTATGATAATTTATTTGAGAGTTTAGAACTTGATGGAGGTGAAGAAGAAATATTATTCGATATTGATCCAGCGG
>CAVABU010000163.1:0-4329 GCA_963586965.1 Gemmiger formicilis | reverse complement strand
CACGTTCTCGTCTTCCAAAGTCGGAATCGGCAAAGCCTTGCGGTTGATTTTTCCTGCAGGTGTCATCGGCATATCGTCAAGTTGCACGAACACGTCAGGAACCATGTAATCTGGCAATGTCACGCCCATGAACTCACGCAGCGCGGCAGTGTCCACCTGTGACGATGCACTGAAATAGAGCACCAGACGGCGTTGACCATTAACGTCCTTCACCTCTGCCGCCACTTGTTTGATACCATCAAACTGGCTGGCACGGTTCTCTATCTCGCCGAGTTCGATACGGAATCCGCGTAACTTCACCTGGAAGTCGATACGACCGAGGTACATGAGTTCTCCGTCCTCGTTGTAACGCATTAAGTCGCCAGTGCGGTACACTTTCACTGGCTTGCCACCTATCGTGAGCGTGCAGAACTTTTCTTCTGTCAGTTTCTCCAAGCCCAAGTATCCATAGCCCATCTGCACACCAGCCAAACACAACTCGCCCGCAACGCCCTGTGGCAACAGATGTCCTTCTGGGTCACAGATATAGTCAGAACTGTTAGGTACTGGTCTACCGATAGGAATATCCCCATCCTTGTCCTGGTCAACAAAACGGCAGGAAGAAATACAAGTGAACTCCGTCGGACCGTAACCATTGAATATCTTAGTGGTGGTCTTCTTGATAGGCAGAAGTTTCTCACCACCAAGGATAGCATAGTCAATGTTGATATCATACTGGTTGAAGAATGCCATACCGACAGCGGTACTCAACAACATACCCGTAATATGGTTGTCCTTGATATAGCGCACCATGCAGTCGAAATCCTTTCTCTGCGCCTCATCCATAATATGTATGGTAGCTCCTGCGCAAAGTGGATAGAAGAGGTCAGCAGTTGAGGCGTCGAACGAGAAGCTCGGATGGAGCAGATTATTCTTCGTCGGGTCAAGACCCAACAACGGGATAAACCACTCCGCAAGAGCGCGCATACCTCTCTCTTCTATAATAACACCCTTTGGTTTACCTGTCGAACCAGAGGTATAGATCACGTAGGCGTGGTCATCTGGCTTTGCACCTGGTACAGGAGCAGTAGGATTGCCCAAATTCTTAAACGTATCCTCTGTTATCACTACCTTTGCCTGGCTGTTTTCCAACATGTATGCCTTGCGGTCTTCTGGATATTCCAGGTCTATCGGAACGTATGCTGCACCAGTCTTTTGGATTCCCAATATCGCAACGATAGTCTCCTTGACACGTTTCATCATAATGGCGACGAAGTCATTGCGCTTTACTCCTTGCTCCACAAGGTAGGAAGCCAACTTATCAGACTGCTCATCAAGTTCCTTGTATGTCAGTTGTCCGTTGGTTGCCACTACCGCCAAATGATCGGGCTGCGATTTCACGTGACGTTGGAACATATCGATCCATGTCTCGTTGGTGTCGTATTCCATCACCTCGCCGGCGGAAAGTGCTATCATCTTCTGCTCGTCCTCCGCACTGAGGCGTGGCAGAGAAGCGAGTTCTGCATCAGGATTATTGGCGATGCCCTCAGCAAAGCTTCTGAAGAGAGCCATCACACGCTCTATCTCACATTTGCGATAGTGCTTGTTATTGAATATTATCTGAAGTGCCAGACAACCATTGTCGTCAATATTGGTGGTCACATTCAGTTCGTCGAAGTTTTCCTCCGTGACATTTACTGGGGTGATATGCAGAGAGGCATCTTCCATAGAGTCATTATCCTCCATACCACTGTTGTAGTTTTCGAATGCCATTACGGTCTGCAACAGCTGGCTACCCAGTTCGCTCTGTTGTTGTATCTCAGCAAGCGAGCAGAAGTCATAGCGGTTGGTTTCTGCCGCTTGATGCTGCAGTACTGACAACATCTGACGTGCTGTGCTACCTTTCTCACACTTCACACGTACAGGCACAGAGTTGATAAAGAGACCGACAATCTCGCTGACATCCACACTCGTGTTATCACGACCAGACACCACCTTGGCGAAGACCGCATCAGTGGTACGGCAATATGTCTGGAGCACCATACCCCAGATAAGTTCCACAGCATTGCTCATGGTTGCCTGCTCATGCTGGCAAAGAGCAGCGATGCGATCTGTGGTATCCTTGTCAATCGTCATCGACATATTGCTACTTGCAGTCTGTTGCTCCTCTGGCACATCGCCCCAAGATGGTATCTCGGCACGAGTCTCATAGTCAAACAGCAACTCTCGCCAATAACCAAGAGCCTCAGTCTTATCCTTCGACAGAATGTCGCGTACGGCAGTCTCATATCGTCCGTCAAGATTCTCGTAGTTGTCGTATCTTACGCCATTGATTTCCTCCTGCATGAAGAGCACGAGATCCTTCATGTACAGACGCAGACACCATCCGTCCACAATGATGTGGTGAGTGGAAATGATGAGATAGCAACTGTTGTCTGACTTCTTCGCACAAACGACCTGCAACAGCGATTTGCGCTGAAGGTCATAGCCGTTGGTCATTATGTCCTCACGCATTTTCAGCACGGCCTTTTCTGGGTCAGCCTCGTTGCTCACATCTACCATCGAGCAACTTAACTTCCTGTCGACGATAGCTTGTCTGTATTGTTCCACACCATCATAGATGATAGCTGTGCGCAATACTTCGTATTTCTTACCGAGACGCTCCAATACGGATTCCATCTGCTCCTGTGTAGGCAGGATGTTAGCCTCATAGACGCTTGTCAGACGATAAGCCCAAGATGTGGGTTCCTCAAGATGCTTCATCAGCATACCCTCCTGCATTGATGTAAGAGGATAGATGCGCTGCAACTTTTCGCCACGACTTGCAAAGTCTTTCTCTACATTCTGAAACTCTTCGTCAGTCCACTCAGTCTCACCGAGGTCTGAAGCGGTCACTTCCTTTTCCGTCATTCCAGAGAGGAAGTCCACAAGAGTCTTTATCTCGCTAAGGATACCGTCAGCGAAACGCTGTGCTACATCTTCTGTATATGCATCACTGTTATAGTCAAGAGCGAGTGAGAACTCACCATTAGCTATTTCACAATTGATAGTCAAATCAGGTCCGAAATGGTCTGTGTCACCCGAAGAGACAGTCTCATACGATGCCATAGTGAAGAATCCTTCGTTGCCTGCATCGTCAGCATCCATTTCGCCCAAGTAGTTGAAACCTATCTGCGCTACCTTGTCGGTAGGATAATTCACGGCATTCTTGCCATCCATGAAGCGCAGTATATTGTAGCCCACACCCTTGTTTGGTATGCAGTGGAGCGTTTCCTTTACATGACGCAAGTCACTGTGTACATCACCACTGATGCCGTCTATCACAACTGGATATACAGAGGTAAACCATCCCACGGTGCGGTCGGTATAGAGGTCGGCACCGATAGGTTCGCGACCGTGTCCTTCAAACTGTACCGATATTGCGTTGGCCTTGTCACTGACATTGGCGATGTAGCTACGGCTCACTGCGGTGAGGAGTATGTCATTAGCGTCAGCATTCAGCATGCTGAGTTTTGCGTTCTTGAATGACTGTGTGTCAGCACCACTCATACGCACTGTCTTATGGTCGAAGTGACGAGACAGATTCTTGCCGTCAGATGTCTTAAGGGCGAGAAGTTTCTCCTGTACTTTGTTCCAATATGGAATTTCAAGACTTAGAGCGTAACTGTCACGGTACTTCTTTACAGCACAAACATAGTCATTATATGTATGTGTCTTCTCAGGCAATGTTATCTGTTGTCCGGCAAGACACTGCTGGTATGCCTGTTCCATGTCGTTCATTATGACACGCCAAGACACTCCGTCAACCACTGCATGATGCGTAGCCATCAGAAGCAGATCGCCATCTGCGGTGTGCAACAGTGTCGGAATGAACAGGGCGGTGCGCATATCAAGGTTTCCGATGCAAGCGTCCACCGTCTCGTTGATGTTCTCAGACGCACCAACGTTCTTCTCCACAATATTAATATGTGTATCTGCACCACGAACCTCCAGTCTGTCATCGGCATTGAATACTGCACGCAAAGAGTCGTGTTGCAAGATGAGGGCATCAATACACTTCTGTAGGATTGCCACGTCTGCCTTACCATTGCAACGCAGCAACATTGACTGGTGGAAGCGTGACGGATTATTCAAATTCAAATCCTTGAAGAACGATATGATAGGACTGTCTTCTATGACACCACTCCATGGTTCCTGACTTATGGTGACAGTCTCAGCCATACCATTACCGGCAATAGCACGCACGGTCTTGAGCTTCATCACATCTGCCACCTGTATGTTTATACCGTTCTGTCGGAGCAAACTAACAAGACGGATAGCCTTGATGGAGTCACCACCAAGTTCGAAGAA
>CAVABU010000162.1:0-4358 GCA_963586965.1 Gemmiger formicilis | reverse complement strand
TCTCTGGATACTCTTCATCAGAGAAGCCTTCTGCATCAAACTGGATATAGAAAGAGTTTGCAGGGATCACAGCATCGTCATCAAGGAGACGGAACACCTGGTTAGGGATGTCGATAGAGTAGTACTTGTAAGCTACTGAAAGTTCGTTAACATTCAAAGTCTCCTTTGTATAAACTACGTCCTTTTCTTCTGTATCTTCTTCTGTATTACCACTTACGACGATAGTGGCATCACCCTTACCATAGAGCAGACATGCAGTGTGACTATTCCACATATAGTGAGAATTCTGCGCTACATTTGCATAAGTCTTACCTGTAGTATTTTTATTAGATTCATCATTCTCATCTGTATAGTTCTTGTCAACAAGTGTGATAGTGCTATTCCAAACATTATCAGGGAAGCAGTGACCATTGACAGAAGAGTCATCATACCACAACTTGTATTCTCCTTCTTCTGCAAAATGTATCACTTTAGCCTGATCTGCAGTGAAGTGTACATTGTAGGTTTCAACGCCTGTCACTGTTATAGTAAGAGGATTGGTATAAATCTTCTCTCCTGTGCTTGCCTTTTCCCAATAGTCAAACTTTGCAGTAGGGTCAAACTTAGTATTAGGAGTAGCAGTCAAAGTCACCTCATCGCCAATATTATTGCAAACTTTGTCGATGCTAATAGCTCCAAGAGAGTCCATCTGTGCAAGATAACCAGGCTTCACACGTGTGAAGAGTGCCAAGAATACCTGATTTGGCTCATTAGGCATAGCGGCTTGTGCTTTTGACTCACTATCAGCACTAATTTCTGAAGTAGAGACACCTACTTGAGCAGGATTTTCTGTACTAAATATTTCATAGTTTACAATTGGTTCCTCTGTATCTTCATCAAGTGTGGTTTTGCTAAAGCCAGCCACCTGCCAACCATCCTCTGGTTGTGCACATAGATAGATATTACCATAGCGAGCTACTGATTGAAGCTCAGACTGATCAGCCCATTTAGAGTTTTCATCTGCTTTGGCTTCTCCAGCGTAAACTTTACCTACACCTGTAGGACAAGCCGTCAACTGCACATAGTTTGCATAATAGGTGTTACCTGCAGTTGCGGCAAGACTACTAAGCACACAAACGAGAAATGTAAATAATTTCTTCATACTGTTTTTGATTAAAAAATTAATAAAACCTTTATAATATAACAATTTTGTTATCTTGATATTCATCACTGTGCATCACGGACACAACGCACATAGAGATACTGCTGTAGAGGTTCCATGCTCTGACGATAGACGGCGTTGCTCGCATAAGTGAGTTTTCTGTAATAGTAGTATTGTCCCTCCTTGTCGGTGTCAGGCGTACTTGTCCAATAAAATGCATACACACCCATAAATCTAAATCCTGAACCGCCCATGATTGTATGGTCCGTATAATATCCACCAAGCTGAAGACCAAGGTCACATGTATCACCATTAATGGTCAGCATATTACGCGCTATGTTACCACGCCAATCCAAAGCATTGGATTCTGCGGAAGACATACCAAGGCGTTGCTCCAATTTCTGCCAGTCCTCATCAGTAGGCACGCGCCATCCATCAGGACATGCCTTCTGGGCACTTTCATATGTATATAGACGACCATACTTTTCAAGTATATCCTTATTTTCTATATACTCATTGCTGACACTATATGGCTGATATATGTAGGAACTATCTACATAGAATTTCAGATTTGTCGTCATCCATTCAGTATCGCCATAGCGCACCCATCCATATACATTGCCATCACGTGGGTCGGTCCATGTACCACTGGCAGACGCTGGCACCTTAGCTGGCACCGCATCATCATCTTTACTGCATGACATGAATACACATGTTGCAACTATTGCCATAAGAATAATTATTGTCTTTTTTCTCATACTCTTCTCTAATTGTCGTAAACAAATCCCAACTCTGTGAGCACTTTTCTGACGAATTTGTATTTGGTTATCACCACTGGATAGTCTTTGTATTTCTTCTCCCATTCTTCAGGCGTATACAACAAAGTAGCCATAGAATACTGTTCCAAGTCTGATGACTGATCAGGACAGTATGCGCCATATGATCCTGTACCTATGAATCCCAATTTGGCAAGTGTCGTCTCTTTATCTGTACCATAATCACTCCAGAAGGAACTATAATAAGCAGAACTATAAGTATAGAAATCAGTGAAATATTCAGAGAAATTCTTTGCTATCTGACCTATCATGATGTTTATGATACTATTGGCATAGGATTTCTTCTTCTCCTCCGTACGATTTTTCTTTAGCAGATAGTCAGTGGCTATGGCTACACCTCTCTGACCAGACGACGCATAAGGTGTAGATGTATTACCTGCAACATATTTTATTTGTATGGTCCTACAGATAAAATATAGAAATGGCTTTGCCTTACCCGTAAAATGACTACGCACATATTTGTCTACAAATTCTGTCATCGCCTTCTGATTCTCATAGTCTGTAATATATATGAACGTATATGTGTCAGTAGACAAACTTTGTCCAACGGCATAGCTAAGATCTAATGTCTCAGTGTTATACACATCATCTCCATTGATATCTTTACCCATGTATGTCTTTTGGATAGTATCATTGAAGAGCAGATAGGAACCTGTATTACTGAAGAATTCTCTTCGCATCTGCGATGTGGCATCTGTCGCCGTGTCCGCTGGCATGAAGAATGGTGCCGGCGAATGAAACTTTGGTGTCGGTGCGTCCTCTTTGCTACATGAGCCCAACATTAGGACAAGTGCCAAGACCAATAGTAGCTGTTTGTATCTTTTCATACTCATATTGTGTAAATAAGGTACTGTTCTTGATTTATTCTTTTACAGGGTCTATTACCTCATAATTACGATATACATTGCCATTGTTTGGCATACCTGTATTAAATTCTATCACTTCTTGTGGTATAGGGCATGTCCATGAAGGATCGTCTTCTGTAAGGGTGAAGACATGAGTTTCCGTCATGTTGTCCTGACCTCTCTCAGTAAAGTATGTATAGTTGTGCGTCAAAGATATCTTGCTCGGATATTTCTCACACACACGATAACGGCGGAGATCGAACCAACGCTGACCCTCAAGAGAAAACTCCTTACGGCGCTCATCTCTTATCAGATTGACAAGTTCTTCGTTGGTATATGTCATTGCCAACTCTTGCGAACCTGGAAGGTAACGTGCTGCCCTCTGGGTATTGAGCACCTTGTATGCCTCATCTGTCTTACCTTGATATGCTAAGGCTTCAGCCAAATTGAAATATGCCTCCGACGACCGCAACCAGAACAAACTTGAAATCGGCAATTTTGAACCTAAATAAGTATAATAGCAATAATAGCAATAATCTTTGTCTTTCTGCGTGAATTTACCAGCATAAGTCTCATTTTCAGGCAGTTTTGTCATGCCATAGAATCCACTATAGGAATAATACCAACTTTTCTTACGAAGGTCATTTTCAGAATAACTCTGATATAGGTTCTTGCTGACTTTATATGCATGCACCGCATCAAAGACAAGACATGGCAAGTCGTTACCACCCATGGAGAAGATATTTTCTGGGTTGGTCTTTTGCATAAATGATGCTTTGTTGCTATTGAGATTTTGCAACTCTGGATGCGAAGCAATTACTTTGCGTGCATATTCCTCTGCCTTTGGCCAATTCTGCATATAGAGGTACACTCGACTTAGGAGCAACTGTGCAGCAGTGGAGTCAGCACGATATATAGACGCCTGCTTCTCGCCATACTGTGTCAGTTCACTTTCTGCTGCAAGAAGGTCAGACACTATAAGGTCATAGCATTCCTGGACCGTATTGCGCGAATATTTTGTATCCAGTACCTCTTCGGATGTCTTCAGAGGTACACCAAGTTCGGTTGATGCAGTAGACGGATTATATGGTTGTCCGTATGCATTGGTCAACCAGAAATAGAGGAAGGCACGAGTGAAATATGCTTCGCCACGCACTTTATGATATCCAGCAATCTCTTTATGTGTATCCAATATCAAGTTCTCGCTGCTCTTCAGTATATTGTTAGCCACGTTGATGCACTTGTAGAAAGCTGTCCATGTAGTATTTTCGGTGTAATAGTCACCAGCATACGTCTCCTGCAGACCTGCACGTGCCTGCCATGTGTAGTTGCCAAAAGTGTAGTATTTCGCATCATACAGAGGGAATCCAGACGTAGAGACATTACGCTCATCGAGCTCATCTGCCAAGAGATGGACGAACTGACCATAATTTGACTGGTCCTGCCATTCACGCGTAGCATTTACAGGCACATAGCATCCTCCAATGAGAAGTTCGTTGAGGTCTTCCCATGTGTTGACATAAGCCTGGTCTTGCG
>CAVABU010000161.1:0-4363 GCA_963586965.1 Gemmiger formicilis | reverse complement strand
ATTGCCATGAGGATATAAATATTGAAAGATGGTATTCTTAGTAGTTGCAGCGTCCTCGCTGCAACCAAGAGAGGACGTAACACCTCCTACTTTACTAGTTCTTACTTGAGGTGCAAAGCGAGGACGCTTCGCCTACTATAAAGGTATTCTTAGTAGTTGCAGCGTCCTCGCTGCAACCAGACAACACAAAGGATTGTAATCATAGGAGGTACGGCGACCCCGCCGTACCATCTCAAGCAAGACTAAGATAAAGCGAAACTATCCTTTGAGTTTGGTACGGCGAGGCGCCGTACCTCCTACTCTACCACTTCTTACTTGAAGGGCAAAGCGAGGACGCTTCGCCTACTATGATTAGCATTTCCATAGGAGATACATAAGTCTACTTGTCAAATGTTATAACTTGAATTGAGCAATGTAAATATTCAAGTTAGTCGATGTTTTGACGGTCGTCAGCACAATTGACGGCGGTCGCCAACAGAATTGATGGCGGTCGTCAGCAACATTGATGGCGGTCGTCAGCAACATTGATGGCGGTCGTCGCACATTCGTAGGAGGTCGAGTCCTTACAACAAGAGAAGTAAGTTCTTACATGGGTGATGTTATGTAAAGCAAGAAATTACTAATCATATCATAGTAGTTGCAGCGTCCTCGCTGCAACCAAACAACACAAAGGATTGTAACCATAGGAGGTACAGCGCCCTCGCCGTACCACTCAAAGGAGAGATTCTCTTTTTGCAGAGAATAGTAATCTATAGAGCACCTTCATTGTTTATGAGACTATGGGGAAAATATTTGTGAATATATACGAAAGAAATAAGTATAATATGTTAACTTTGCGAATAAAGTGAAACATATCTAACTTAGACAATTATGAGACATTCTACTTATTACAAAATTGTCATTGCATTAGCCTTGGCATCTGCTTCATTAGATGCCATTGCTGCGAATGACATCCCACTGCGCAAAATCAAAGCCACGAAGACGGGTATCGAGGTAAACATGCTTGACAGCGTGGTCAGCGACAGTTATCGCAAAATCTACAAGTATAATGAATATGGATACACCACCTCGGTGATGACATACCATAAAGACACGAAGTGGACACTCGACACGAGTGCGTCATATCTGCAGGACTATACATTTGATGATAACGGGCAGTGCACCCAACGCACTCGATACAGGGTGGACGAGAATGGCAACCGCACCATCATAGAGGACCAGGGCAAACTGGAAGTCAAAGACGGACTGACATGGGAGTATGCCTATGAACACAATGATGACGGCAACCTACACCCTGTCAATGCGAAGGCTTATGACAAGTGGGGCAACCTGAGCATAACCATCAAGTATGAGACTGATTTTTTTACCGGAACTGACTACATCTCCTACTACAAGGAAAATAGATATGATGGGCCTACATATGATGGGCACTACAATTCATACGAATTTAAGGAAACTTATCGCACCTTCAGCCTGTTAGCAAAAACTTCAGGACTCGTAAAGACTATGGATCCTAACGAACTGTATGTGAGTTATTGCCAGGCGAAGAAATGGGTAAAAGGAGAAGACGGCAAACTCTATTGCCAAAATCTATACTATGGAGGAGACAAAAATGTCACAGTGGGAGATGTAGAAAACCGTCTCTCTGTAGAGAGACAGTACATTTATGAACTGAATGCTGACGGCACACGACCGCTGAGCGAGACCTCTCGCTTTTACGAATGGGATGACAAAGGCCGCCTCATTAGCAATAGCTACAAAGAAAGCCTTGATGGAAATATCCTATGCAAAGAAACATTCACCTACGCAGATGACTATGCCAAGGAGATGACTGCCATAGAAGCCATAGAAGCCATTCATAGTAGCCTAGGGGTATATCTATATCCAGAAGACAAGTACAGCTCATTCGGCAGGATTGCCACAAGCACGTATGTGTCATCGTTTGAAAACTCCTTCCCAGAAAGAGAAGATGTCACTTACACATGGAATGACAATGGACAAATCGTGATGATGAAATTGGATGAGTCTGGCATGAAATATGACAATGACGACAATACTTACAAGGAACACAGCGACCACAGCGAGGAGCACTATTACTATAACGATAACGGACATGCCTCTTACATGATAAAGGTGAGTCCAGATGATGACGGAAACGATGCTTTCATCAAGACAGAGTATGTCTATGACGAGAATGGCATGTGGACAGGAATAAAGGAGTATGAAGGCGAATCTATAGACGGTCCTTGGACTTTCACTTATGAAAGCCACAAGTCACCAGCACGCAAGATAGCACGTAAGGCTGCTGCATTCATTGATGACATGAGCGAGGGATCACATGATATAGATTCTGATGACGGGGTGTTTGTGACATATGGCTACTATTATGTGGAGGACTCTTCCATACAGACAGGTTACTTGTATCAGTACACAAGCGACAGCGCCCGCCTGCCTGACAATCCCGAACTGAAATATACTGTCCCTGCAGTTCCGCTTGACACGGAAGACGAAAGCGACACGTCTTCTGCAAGTACTTCACAATGGTCATACAATTGGGACAAGGATGCACAGGACTGGAAACTGAATTATGGTCCTGAAGTCGCATCACACGTCTATCATAATGGTGAAGACATCATCTGCGACTTCTATAATATAGACAAGGAGAAGACTGGCACCATGGTTTATAGTTTTGATGACAAGAATAGACTGGCTAAGCAGTCAAGCGATAATTATGAGATAACATATGAATATCTCGCTGACGGTTCTGACTATTTGCTCGAGGCAGTCACCACAACGGACGGAATACGCAGCGTCCAGCACTATTACTATAGCAGTCACAAATACGTGCCTACGGGCATAAAAAGCACCGAAAACGGCGCCGTAGACAACATATGGTATGACATGCATGGCAGAGAAATAAAGATGCCTACTGCTCACGGCATCTATATCGTCAACGGCAAGAAGGTGGTGAAATAATATTTGATAGTAGTTGCAGCGAGGACGCTGCAACTACTATATATTAGAATACGATGGGCGAACCGCCACCCTTGGGCTCAAACTTTATGCCTAAGAGTTTGGCTACTGTGGGAGCTATCTGCGAATTATAGTATTGTCCCGACGTGATGACTCCTTTGGCAGGGATGCCCTTGCCGAAAGCCATAAGCCAGGTCTGACCTGAGTGCTCGGTCTCCTGTCCGTGGTCGCGCCAAGCATTGACATCGGTGTCGCCACGTCCGTGGTCGCAACTCACGATGACTGTGGTCTGGTCCTTATAGAAAGGGTCGCTCTGGATGAGATCCCACAATTCCTTGAGATAAGCATCAGTGCTATGGGCAGCGTCAAGATAGAGACGATAGTTGCCCTCATGTCCCCACTCGTCAGTGTCGCCATAACCTATATACACCACCTTCGGATGACGTGTGCGCATGGCTTCCATGGCATATTCGTGGGTGAGGAAATCAAAGCGTTCGCCATCCCAAAACTTCGGACAAGCCTCCTGCAGTTTGTCGATGTATTTTTCCCTATCCGTAGGATTCTTAGACATGGCATGACGATATTTAGCATTGACCTCAAGACCGCTTCGCTTCTCATTGAATATCTCTATAAAGCGCTCCCAACTGCCAAAGCAAAGCACGGAATTCTTGTATGCCTTGGTATTGTTGGCTGCCTCAAAGACGGTCACATTAGGATTGGGTATGGCATCATTGCTGGTGATGTTGGCATCATCAGCATGACCGCAGAGGTCCTCATTATAACCAGGATAAGAAAACCACATCTTATTAGTGACATCCATGGTGCATCCTTGATTGCGGTCACCGATGATAACGCCATTATGGGCTATATAGTCCCATGTGAAGGGCATGAGAGCCTCACGACGCTCCTGTGGGGTCTCCTTCCAGTAGCTTTCTTTCATGAGGTCTACGTTGCCAAATTTGCTCATATGGATGAGCACAGGGTCGGCACCACCAAATAGTTCTTGCCAACGATAACCGTCAACGGTGACCAACACCACTTTCTGCTCGGCTTGCACCATAGCAGGAAGCATCATCAATGCAGCAATCGCTGCCATCAAGGTCTTTTTCATAATGAAACGTTTTTAGTTAGTATTACAAATCGCTTTCTGCGTCGAGGACGTCGGACTCCTCCATGCTGTCTTCTACAACACGACGTCTGATGCGGGGCTTTCCCCAACCTCCCACGGGGATGTAGGAGGTTTGGGTGAGCAGGCTATCTGTTTCCATTGTTACCACAAATATCTGTGGTGCATTATAATTCTTTCTCATCATAAATATTCGGTTATTGTTAGCTTTTCATGACTTTCACTGCGCGACCATCAGCAGTCTTCACTATGTTGAGACCCTTG
>CAVABU010000160.1:0-4396 GCA_963586965.1 Gemmiger formicilis | reverse complement strand
ACCAATTATTAATGAATTACAAGCTTTTCAGGTCTCTTTTTGGCAGATATACCGAATTACCACCTTTTAAAGGTTCTGGATGACCTGTACCAGTTTCGGGATGTTCTTCAAGTTCAGGTAGTATATCACGCAACTTTTTAAACAAAGAGGGATTAGACTTTTTCCATTTCTTAATCACCTTTTCGGCTTTCTTTGAGAAGTCTATTTGATATTTCATAGCGCATCCATCCATTTTTGAGCTTCTGTAGCACCATTGAAATGCAAAGTCTCTCCTCGTTTATATTCTTGGCGAGCCTCATCTATTTCTTTCTGTAATTCAGCAGTTATATAGTTACCATTTATTTTTTCCAACTCTTCATCCTTTTTACAGTTAGCAATAAAAGCCTTTAACTTGTCTAGCACCCTGATGTCAGAGACATTAAGCACTTGTTTTATGATATCTATCTGTTTTAATTGTATATTCGTTGTACTCATAACTTCCTTGTTTTAAGTTAAACATAATACAAAGATAAATCTTTATTTTGTATTATCATACTTTTTCTTCACCTTTTTCATTGGTACGGTGAGGCGCAATAACTCCTTTATTACAACTGCTAACTTGAGGGTTGCAGCGAGGACGCTGCAACTACTATAATTTCCATCTTTACATCTTTACATATTTACATCTTAAAAGGCGCCGTACCTCCTTTGGATACGACGCCCTCGCTATGTTATTATAAGCCTATGCTTCTCTTATCAGAATTTGTAGGTGAAGGTTGCAAGCAACTGGTGACGCTTATTGCTTACATTCACACCATCAGCATGATTGTCTACCGAGATAGAGGTACCGTCATCATATCTATAGGTAGCCTGTGAATCCATGAATGGATGGAACTCGCCATTGGTGACACTATACTGATATGCAAGGTCTACGGCAAACGAACCTTTGGCGTAACCAAGACCGCAAGTGATACGGTTGGTAGCCTTCCAGTTGGTGTAGTCGGTAGTGGATGAATAGTATGTGCCAGGTGAACTGATGGTGCCATCCTTAAGAGCCTCTGGGCGATACATCGGTGACACATAGTTATATCCGACTCTCACTGCCACCTCGGGAGCAGGCTTCGCCTCTAAACCCAACTTAATGGTAGACACACCCTTGAGTGACTTCTCTGTGTGGTCATTCATATTGGCATCCTTATATGAGGAGGTCTCGCCATAGTAGTCATAACCGTCAATGATGCGACTGCTGATACTTGAGTAGTCTGAGTATTCGTATGTGGCGCCAAGAGCAAGATAGTTGCCTACGGTGTGACCAAGAGAGACACCAAACTTCCACGGAGTGTAAACACGATACTTGTATTCGCCTTCAGAGTCATAGTTGGCATCTATCGGCGTGCCACCCGTGTTGGCATTGTTTATCATGTAGGTGTAATTGCTGGTGGTCAGGTCATACCATGTAGGTGTAGACACATAGAGACCGATGCGGAAAGGATTCTCGTCGACGGGGAATATCACTGCTCCTGCCTTCACATTAAATCCGGTGCCCGATATGTGTCGCTGGTCATTGATGGTCACGTCACCGATAGCCTCATAGCTACTATTTATCAGCGACTCCTTATATGATGTCCATGACTTGTACTCCACATCGCAGAATCCGATAGTCAAACCGAGATACAGTCTATTGCTGACATTTCCCGACACATTGATGTCATATTCGCTCACATAACCCTTTGTCGTGCGGGTCAGATCATAACCCGTAGCACCATTGTAATAGAGATTGCCATCCTGGTCACCTACAAGACGTTTGTAATACAAAGCATCAAGTTGTGACAGCGAGTAGCTGTTGAGCCAGTCACCAGAAGGATTGGCAGACTGTGCATCCATGAGGTTCATATAGGAATTGGCATTCTGCGAACTCAGGCCATTGAGAGAGCCACCCACATTGAGTATGTTATTAAAATTGCGACTCTTCTTATAGTTGAACGCTATATTAAAATTACTCCAACGGCTTGGTCTTGTGCTCCATACAAATCCCACCTGATCAAAACTTGCATGTGTAGCCTCGCCCACATTGCTTTTGCCAGCATCCTGCTGTGACAGCATGCCCACGCTAAAGTTTACTGATGAGCGACGACATAGTCCTACGCCTGCAGGGTTGGTACCGATAGTTGATATATCTGCACCCAATGCTTCCATAGCGCCACCCATACCCACATAGCGGGCTGTACCATTGAGATCCTCGGTGACGAGTTCTGCATTAGTGTATGTCTCCTGTGCCATGGCCGACATGGATGTCAGCAATGCTGCACTGAATAGTATCCTTTTCATATTCTACCTATATAATATTATAATATGTTTCCTGTTTCCATTATATTTCACCCCTCTGCGTTAGCGTCTGCCACCATGGCCACCGCCACCCGAGAAGCCTCCTCCGCGTGAACCGCCACCTGAGAAGCCACCGCCACCTGAGAAGCCACCGCCTGAGTAAGAGCGACTACTGCCAGAGAATACAGATGAGCCATTATCGGTTGGTGTATAACTGCGACGACTGGAATTGAAATTATTGCCAGACTGACGCGAACCCACCGTGCGGTTAGATGACACCACCCTATTGCCCGAGGTCTGATTTCTCTTTGCTATATCATTGTATACATTACCTCTTCCTGTGCTATATGTCGTACCACGATTAGCATAACCGCCCGCAGCACCACTGTTGGCATTCACGTGACCACGATTGGAATAACCCATTCCTACGCCTCCATCATGACGTGCTGGCACTGCATGACCTCCGTGCCAATGATGACCACCATACCACCATGGATCATACCATCCGCCATAATAGCTGTAATACCATGGGTTATAGTATCCGTAGTATCCATACCATCCTCCGTAGTAAGGATAATACCATGGGTCATACCATCCATAGAAAGAACTATAATATGGTGAATAAAATCCCCAATAACGGTCATATAGCCATGGATCATACACTCCATACCAACGGTTAAGCTGACGCGAATATGCATAGTCGTCACTGTCGCAGTCATTATAACTACCCGAGTATGACTTCTGTCTCTTCACTATACCGAGGGTGTCGGGATATTCACCCTTTTCCTCATCAAAGAACACCACATCACTATCAGCCACACCTTGTGTATTGCTGCGATATTGACCACGTCGATTATACTCATCCACATCGCGGTCACTACCCACATAGTAGGTCTGTTTGGATGCCTTTATTGCCGAATCCTTCTTTGGAGTGAAGTACAAGTCATCATCTTGAGCCAAGACCGGAACTGCCATCAGCAGTACCATTGTCATTAAAACAAGCTTTTTCATTTTATTGTCTCCTGTCTTTATCGTTCACTTTTTGATGTTGCAAATGTATCAACTATTATCATGCAAATATACGGAATTTCCCTAAGCGGATGTAGGATTTCCCCTATTTTTTGTATATTTGCACTCGAATTTAACACAAAAGGACTATCCTTACAAAACAAGATGAAATACTATAAGGCTGAGTTTCATATCGATTGCCCAGAGGAGTTGAAGCAGACCGCAAGGGAACTGCTTGCCGACATTGCTGGCGAGACTGGGTTTGAATCTTTTGAAGACACTGAAGACGGCATTGATGGCTACATACAGATAGAATTCCTACACAAGGGTGCTCTGGATGACGCCATAGCTGACTTCCCACTAGAGAACACTCACATAGAGTACACTCTGTCAGGTGTGGTGGACGAAAACTGGAACCAGACTTGGGAGGAATCGGGATTCGAACCGATAGACATCGACGACAAGTTGCTCGTCTTTGATGCAAGAAAACCTATTCCCGATATAGATAGTCCCATCGCCATAGGTATCGAGGCTTGCAAGGCTTTCGGCACTGGCACGCATGAGACCACGCAACTGATTCTTGCACAACTGATGGGCACTGTGAAGGAAGGCATGAGGGTGCTGGACTGCGGTTGCGGCACGGGCATACTGAGTGTAGCATCATCTAAATTGGGTGCCAGCGAGGTGGTGGCGTATGACATCGACGAATGGAGTGTGAAGAATACTCTGCACAATGCCACTCTCAATGGTGTGAACAATATCAGCGCCATGGAGGGTGACGCTTCGGTGCTCTCACATGTAAGTGGCGTATTTGACTTGGTGTTGGCGAATATCAATCGCAACATCCTACTGCAAGATCTTGACAAGTTTAAGGATGTGCTCAATATCGGTGGCACTATCATCCTTAGCGGTTTCTACACCGAAGATGCTGACCTGTTATTGGAGAAGGCGAAGACTCTTGGATTGGAAGAGCAATCACGCAAGGAGTGCAATAATTGGTGCATGTTGGTATTAAAATAATATTTCAATATTATTCGATGCAGAGTTTCTGCAAATCATAAAAGGAGCCGTTGTAGATATTAAA
>CAVABU010000159.1:0-4442 GCA_963586965.1 Gemmiger formicilis | reverse complement strand
GTGTATCCATCTCCATACAGTCGCCATTGACGGAGGAAATAAAACTTTCCGACCTGATTGACACCGTCAAAGGCAACCTCTTCACCAGCCTGCTTACCGGCACTGACAAAGACTACTGGCTAGGCGGAGAAAATGTCCTCTTGCACATCACGGGCAACAGCAATACATGGTATAGCACGTCAAATGACAAGTACCAACTACACAACAACAATGTGAGGGATATCTTTCGTGACCGTAGCGACAAGATATGGATAGCCACTGACGGAGGTGTGGCAAAGTGGGATGACAAGACTCGTCAATTTATCTATTGCAAGATAGGCAACAAGCACAACAACACCAACTGGACCTACGGCATCTGTGAAGACCATCGACACAGGATGTGGATTGCCACCTATATGAGCGGTCTCATCGTCGTGGACAAAAGCCAACTGGAAAAGAGTCACGCTAATCCTATAACTCTCACTGACAAGAATTTCTTCCATCCGAAGGATATCCAGTCTGTATATCAATTGCGTTCGGACCGAAGTGGCCACATCTGGGCTAACACCAATAACGGTCTTATGCGCATTAACCCACTCCAATGGAAATTGCGAAAAGACGGGCTTGTATATGGACAACTTCATATGCGATGGCGATGACGTGTGGTATTCTGACTAGGGTAAGATATATCGGTATGACACAAAGACTAAAAAAAGACACAAAGTGCCTTACGAAGTCTCTTACGGCAGTGCGCACGTCATGATGGTCAGCGCCAAGAATCGCATCTGGGTGACATCCATTGACGGCATCTCATATATCGACAAGCGGTCAATGAATGTGTTTCCTTGCGATGTGGCAGACAAACACTACATGAGCGCAATCTATGATAAGGCTAACAATCGTATCCTCTTTGGAGGTGAAGACGGACTTGAAGTGCTTGATATCGATAGATTTGACAAGAAGAATCACCGCAGGGCAGCCTTAATCTCTGCCATAGCCTGCGACACTCTGATGATACCCGTCACTGACAAGCATGACCACCGACTCATCACACTCCCTACATATGAGAATGTCACCATCAGGTTGGCTTCCTATGACTACTCATCCCAAGGAGAGACGTTTTATTATAAGTGGAATGGTGATAAAGAGTGGAAGAAGGTAAAGGCGGATGACAACCGCCTGGAATATCCCGTCATGCCAAGCGGAAGAAACACGTTACGCCTAAGCCTCACCAATACCGACATAGACAAGTCTGCCACGATCACCTCTTACACGTTTGCGGTGCCCTACCCCTGGTATCTCTCCACATGGGCATGGGTATTATATATATGTGTAATATCCGCATTCCTTGGCATTCTATTCAAGATGCAAAAGAGAAAAAATGAGAGAATATTTGAGCGAAAGGCTAAGGAGAAGACCATGGAACTGACTCGCATGAAGATGGAATTCTTCGTAGACGTGTCACACGAACTCAAGACTCCTTTGAGCCTAATAATAGCACCTTTGGGCAAACTCCTGTCAGAGACAACCAATCAGAAACTGCGTGACACGCTAAAGGGCATACAGCACAATGCATTGAAGTTGAATAGTCTGATATACAGGATTATAGATGACAAGCAGTCGAAATATGAGACGGAGGAAACGCCATTACGCTCGCATGTGGAGATAGTCTCGATGATAGGCAACTGCATGTCCAACTTCTCACCTGTGATAGAGGAAAAAGATGTAAATGTAGAGTTTACGCATGACATAGACCAATTGTGGCTCGACGTAGATAGCATAAAGATGGAGTCGGTCATCACAAACCTACTCTCAAATGCCATAAAGCACGTGGATAGACACACGGGACGAGTGCACGTGCTACTGCATATAGATGGCGGCAATGCCATCATTTCGGTGAAAGACAATGGCAAGGGTATAGATGCTTCAGAGATGCCACTGATATTCATGAAGCACTATCAAGGCAAAGGAGAGAAAAAGGAAAACCATGGCACTGGCATCGGATTGTACTTAGTGAAGAAATATGTCGAAATGCATCATGGCACAGTGACTGTGACCAATAATGAAGGAGCAATATTCTCGGTAAGCATTCCTTTAATAGAGAATGGTATAAAGCAGAAAGACAATGCATTAGATAACGACAGTCACATGATAGATGCGAACACCGAAGAGCATCGCCCAATAGTCCTTGTCATAGACGATAATGCCGAAGTGGTCGAGTTCTTATGCTCCTCACTCAGCGAAAAGTATAAGTGTCTGCGTGCCTACAACGGCAAGGAAGGACTTAGTGTCTTGCAGAAGCATCATGCCGACCTGGTGATAGTGGACGAGATGATGCCTGTCATGAATGGTATGGACTTCGTACGTTCCATAAAGCACAATGCTCTGACGGAAAACATCCCCATCATCATGCTCACTGCAAAGGACGACTTTGACACTGAGATGCAAAGCATCAAGGTGGGCATTGACGTATTCATATCCAAACCATTTGACTTCAATAAACTCCTACTCCACGTGGCACGACTGATAAAGCGCACGCAAAACATGAAGAAGAGCCACCATATAGACAAGATGATAGACTTTGTCACCACGGAAGATAAGAATGCCGAGAGTTCTGACGAACTATTCATGAAGCAACTCTTGAAGTCTATCGATGAGAATATGGACAAAGAGGGATATAATGTCTCCATGGTCTGCGATATGATGGCAATAGACCAAAAGCAACTTTATAGGAAGGTCAAGCAACTGACTGGCAAGACACCTGTCAACTTCCTACGCACGATAAGACTAAAGCGGGCGGCAGAACTGCTAAAGCAAAACCGATTTACCATCTCGGAGGTGATGTATATGGTCGGCATATCCAATGCCTCTTACTTTACAAAATGCTTTACAGCCGAATACGGAATGTGTCCTAAGCAGTATGTGCAGGAGCACAGTCAGTAGATAGTGGTATAGATATCGGCCTTGTCTGTTTTACATTACTTTTTGTCCGTTTTGGACTTTGAGGTAAAATGCGTAATGTGCTAATTTTGCGACGCATTTCGTAATTAAAAACCTAAAAGTAATGAACAAATTCAAGCAGACGAAGAAGGTCTTTTGTAAGAAGACCTTAATCTTGTTTTCCATGGTGCTCTTGAGTGCAACGGCGATGGGACAGTCGAAAACCTTTTATAAAGGAAAGATTGTTGACTCATCAGGCGAACCTGTCATAGGTGCCACCATCATGGAGAAAGGTACAAGAAATGGTGTGGCTACTGACCTCGACGGCAACTTCACGATTGAGGCAAAGCCTGGGGCCACATTGGTGGCAACATTCCTCGGTATGAAGGAACGGGAGATAAAACCCTCCAACGGTAAGACCATCACCATCACTATGGAGGACGACTCCAAGGTCATGGACGAAGTGGTGGTCGTGGGTTACGGCACACAGAAGAAAGCCAACCTCACAGGATCAGTGGCTTCGGTGACAAGCAAGGATCTGAAGGACATTCCTGCTGCCAATGCCACAAACCTATTGCAAGGACGCTTGCCAGGTGTCACACTGACCAGCAACGGTGGACTTGCAGGTGGCGACACTCCTGAAATACGCATTCGCGGTATCGGCACTTTCGGTAGCAATGACCCTATGGTGCTCATTGACGGCGTGGAGGCTTCCGTCTCACAAATCCAGCAGATAGCACCTGCCGACATTGACAATGTGTCAGTGCTCAAGGATGCCGCCTCTGCAGCCATCTATGGTGTGCGTGCAGCCAATGGTGTTATACTCATCACCACCAAGCGAGGTTATGACTCCAAACCGACGATTAACTATTCGGGTAGTTACACCATACAGAAGGCAGCCATCCTACCAGATTATGTAGACGGCTACAACTGGGCGAAGATGTATAACGAGAGCAACAATCGTGAGGCTTACACCTCGGAGATGTTACAAAAGATACAAGACGGTTCTGACCCCGACCACTTTGCTAACACCAATTGGAATGACGCCATCTTCCGCACGGCTCCTATGACCCAGCACA
Organism: Gemmiger formicilis; assembly: GCA_963586965.1. GTDB lineage: Bacteria > Bacteroidota > Bacteroidia > Bacteroidales > Bacteroidaceae > Prevotella. The sequence continues at coordinate 444 of CAVABU010000159.1, read as the reverse complement.
ACCTATCTGTCAGCGGTGGCACCAAGAATGTGACCTACATGACCTCTATCGGATATCTCAATCAGGAAGGCGTGTTAAAGAATACTGGTTACGAGAGATTTAATTTCCGTTCAAATGTTGATGCAAAGGTAGGCATATTCAAGTTTGGACTCAACTTGTCTGGTTCTAAGGAGTCATTCACATCAGGTGCATCCGTATCCGACATTATGCGCTCATTGTCATGGTTTACCCGTCCTACAGTGCCTGTGACCTATTCCAATGGTGAGTACGGTTGCGTGGATGGTAGCGACATAAGTTTTAGCACATTCAAGAACCCCGTGCAGATGATGAATCTCGGACACAATGAGAATGGAGCCTATCGCTTTGATGGCAACGTCTTTGCTGAGGTTGACATCGTCAAGGGACTGAAGTTTAGGACAAGCCTGGCGTATAAGTTCTATATGA
>CAVABU010000158.1:0-4537 GCA_963586965.1 Gemmiger formicilis | reverse complement strand
AAATGAGCACTACCTCAAATACAACTGTCACAACTGTCACAACTGTCACACCCCTCACTTCGTCTCCCTCTTAGAGGCTAATTATCAATAAGTTAAATCATCAATACACACAACATCATGAAACAAAACAGCCCGAAAATCATCTCATCCACCATGCTATATCGTAACTTTTTATCAGCAAAAGCAATGGGGCATCCCATTACGCGCAAGTCGCCATGCGAATAATCGAGACGCCCCAAAAAGCAAGTGTAATAGTAGTTGCAGCGTCCCCGCTGCAACCTATCTCTTTGGACAAATCAATAGGAGGTACGGCCACCCGCCGTACCCACGCTATTTGAGATATTCCCCTTTGAGATGGTACGGCGAGGGCGCCGTACCTCCTATTGGCAAAGCGGGGACGCTTCGCCTACTACGAAATGCATTTTACCTTTTATAGTAGTCATACAAGAAGGCATCAAGGTAGGCTCCTCGCATATTGGTCTTAAAGAAGTTGCCATCTTTATCCAAAATGAGACAAGCAGGAATACCATTAATACCGTATTCGCCCATGACCATTCCGCCAAAGCCTTCAGGATTGCGCACTTGAGTCCAAGTCATGTTCTCCTGCTGCATGGCATTCTTCCAGTCGGAGTCTTGCATATCGACAGAGATACTGATGATATTGAAGTCCTTGTATTTCTCATGCACCTCCTTGAGATGTGGTATCTCCTGACGACAAGGATGACACCATGAAGCCCAAAACTCCAGCATGGTGTATTCGCCTTTCTTGACGAGAGAGGACAATTTCACCTCTTTGCCGTCTGTCGTGAGGAGTGTGCCATCAATGAAAGGAGTGCCTACGGCAGTGTGCTTAGCCATCTCTGCCTGAGCCTCTAACATAGAGAATTGAGGACTACTCCCCCACTCGCTCTTGAGCCATCCCACCATATCGTCTATCTGTGTAGCGGTGTAAGGCGTTGGCAAGGCGGAGAAAGTCTCAGTGAGCAAATCAAGGGCTACCAACGAAGTGCTATGAGCCTGTATAAACTGACAGGTCTGTTGGCGTAGGGATTCTTGCACATCCCAAGTCTTCTTTGCCAATGCCACTCGCTGCACTAAGTCGGTGCTTTGGTTGATGCTATCATTCATCTGGCGCAGTTTGTCCTGTATAGGGGCTATCATGTCCAAATAGGTCTGATAGACATCTTGAGTGGTAGAGCCCTTGATGGTCACTGAGATCATGCTCATGTCTCTTTCTTCAGGATATCCTGTCAGGTCGACGTCGAAAGTCATCGGCTTATTCTCCACATAGACACGAGCAGCAAATATCTTCTGATAGTCTGGCTCTACAGTACCTGGTTTATTGAGGTCAATGATCAACTGATATTGCTCCGGTTGCGTCACATTTCCTTTGAGCGTGAAGGCACCATTCTTGATGGCAGTGCTATCCAAATTGATGACTTGGTCCATGTCGTATTTCTGCAACATGACCGAACATCCTTCCACGTCACCCTTCACAGCACCCTTCATCACAAAACTCTGGGCGTGAGAGACCATTGCCAGCATCAAGCCAGCAAAGGTCATTATCCAATTTCTTAATTTCATAATCTTTTATTTCTAGGGTGGTTCTATAAATTACCACCTTAAAGTTATTTTTTTATTGGGCGATCTACGTTTTATCATCTTGCAGTCTATTTTCGGTCCAAAATGTTTGTTCGTTCAGTCGTATAGCCCGCTATACTCTTTCACTCTCAAATATTTTATCCTCGAAAATAGCCTTGCAATCTGACAAAGCTAATTTATAGAACCACCCTCTATATAATTCTTATTAGTCCTTATATTCGGGATTCTGTTCCAATAGATTATTACCTCCAATGGCTGCCTTTGGGATAGGGAGCAGATATCTTCTAAAACTTGGCAACTCAGCCTCCTCGTCTTCTGTCCATCCCTCAAATCCGCCTTTGCGGGTATAGCGACACAGGTCAAACCACTCTTCCAAGTTCTCATTGCTGATATCGACCAACTTATGTTTGAGGATTTCGCCCAAGAGATAGTCATCGGCAATGGCATTCACATCATCTTGAGTGTAGCCTGCACGCTCGATGACGGTGGCAAGCAATGTGCGAGCCTTCTCATACTGTCCTTGGCGAGCCTCAGCCTCAGCAGCAATGTAATAGACTTCTGCCAGTCGCATGAAATAATAAGAGTCCTCAAACATGAACTCGGGAGTCAACTTGCTATATTTTCCTATACCAGTCATCGACATGCCTTGATATGCCCAAGTGTAGCGGGAGTCATAAGTAGCAGCATCGCCTGACCCTCCAGGGAAGTCGGGGAAGACTATATCACCATCGCCACCAGGGAAGACAATATCACCATCTCCATCGCCATCAGGAAAGACAATGACATCATCTTGCGTCGCTACTTGGTCTTCGCCTTCATCAGGTATTACCACAGTCTCATCACCGCCAGGTGTCACTGTTTCGTCTCCACCAGTCTCTGTGTCAGCAACCAGGTCATCTGCTATCTTGGTGAGAAGCGAGCCAGGTGTGAAAGCAAACCAAGAGGCATCCATGAGTTCATCAGGATTGGCGGTGTAGGGAGCAAAGAGCATTTCCTTAGAGTTGAATTGCTCAGAGAAGATGTTGGAATAGTCGCTATCTAGCTCATAACCTGCCGTTCCAGCCTCGCTGATGACCTCTTCAGCCAATCTAGCAGCCTCGGCATAATTGTCTTGCGCCATATACATCTTTGACTTCAAAGCCTTGGCAAAGAGGCTGCTCACCATGTAATGGCCCGTGGGTTGCTGCTGACAATGAGCGATGGCATAGTCTAAGTCTTCCTCTATCAACTTATAAGTGTCGGCTACCGAAGAGCGTTTGCGAGGTTGGTTGTCTCTCGCCAGTTCGTCTTTGAAGAGACAAACGCCATAGGACGAACTTTGGTCCCAATACTCTCCGAAGCACTTCAAGAGCGTAAGGTATGCCAATGCACGCTGGCATCGAGCCTCAGCCACCATCTCAGTGCGCTGGTCTTCGCTCAGTCCTGGTATCGTATTGTTGATATGTACCAAGAAGGTGTTGGCAGTATTGATGACGTTGTAGTAGGCCGTATAGGCAGACTCCACATTACTATTATTGGTCTCTATATTCTCTGAAGCAAACTCGCTGGCTCCCATCACCATGGCTTGCATCTCGGTGCGTGCCATCGAAGCGATGCCATATCTCAAGTAGGACACGCCCGTGCTACGCCATGAGGCATACACGCCATTAAGGGCAGTCTGTGCAGATGATGCGTCGGTGATGTAGTTTTCATCGGTCACCACATAGTCGGGCTTGATGTCATCGATGCTACCTATCAAGTCGCACGAAGTGAAAGCAAATGCGGTCGCAGATAGGAGTGTAAGGACGGATAATCTTATATGTTTCATAATCTACATTCTTTGTATGGTGGAGTTAGAATTGTAATTTAAGACCGAATGAGAACGAACGGCTCATAGGATAGACGTCCTTGTTCTCCGAGATCTTGGTGTAGGCATTGGTTGCCGACATATCTGGATCTAGACCTGGCCAACTTGTAATCGTAAACAGATTGGTAGCAGTGATAAATAGCGATGCGCTGCTCACGTGTAGACGCTCAAGCCAAGATGGATTAAAGTTATAGGAAAGTGTGATATTGCGAAGTCTGAAATAGGAGTTGGAGTACACATAGCGGTCGTTGGCAAGTGTATTGTTATTGCTTGAAGGCAACCACATCAACTGCGCATACTTAGCATCTGTACGGTCTGGTGTCCACGTATTGCCATACATCTCGCGCAGGATGCTCATGCCCAAGGCACCGCTGGCTGACTCCTGCATGGTGCTATAGTAACCATGACCGCCAAACTGATATTGGAAGAGCGCATACAGCGTAAAGTTCTTGTAAGACAATGTATTCGTCCATCCTCCAAACACCTTTGGTTCGGGATTAGCAATGGCTACGCGATCTGCTTCTGAGATATATCCGTCGCCATTGGTGTCGACAAACATATAGTCGCCCACATGAACATCGCTCTGATAGAAATCATATCCCTTGGCTGCTGCCTGTTCGTCCAACTGGTCTATCTGCTCCTGGCTCTGATAGATGCCTGCCACCTGATAGCCCTTCACGGTGCCCATGGCATAACCTTCCATATAGAGGTCTTGGTGCGCTATGTCAAGAGTAGAACCATTGAGTTTCGTGATCTTATTCTTGTTAGACGAGATGCTGAGCATAGTGTTGTAGGTGAAGTCCTTGGTGCGCACCACATCTCCACCGATAGAGAATTCGAAACCATTGTTGGTCAAGTCGAGTATGTTGCTATAATATGTACTGATACCATTTTCCAATGCCACAGGTGCTGGTGCCAATGCGCCATCTGTCTTGCGGTGATAGATATCAAAACTACCTGTAAGTCTACCATTAAACAAGGTGAAGTCAAGACCTGCATTATACTCAGTGGTCATCTCCCAGTGGATATCCTTATTGGGGAATGAAGAATAAAGTGTGATGGCACCTTGACCGCCGTATTTATTGGCAT
>CAVABU010000157.1:0-4678 GCA_963586965.1 Gemmiger formicilis | reverse complement strand
GAAGCACCGAGGACAGCTGCCGATGAACCGTCGAGGCCGCTTACGAGGAACTTTGCCTTGCCCTTGAAGATATTGAGCACATTGTCATTGTAAGCCTCGATGATAGGATTCATAATGAGGTCACCAGCCTTTGTCAGACCACCGAAGAAGATGAATGCCTCAGGTGAAGAGAAGGCAGCGAAATCTGCGCAAGCCTCACCAAGCATTCTGCCTGTGAACTCATAGATATCGAGAGCCACCTGGTCATTCTTGGCTGCAGCCAAAGACACATCGAGAGATGTTATCTTCTCTGGATCCAATTCACGCAGGAGTGATGGTTTGTCAGTAGTAGCGAGTATCTCGCGGGCTGTACGTGCCACACCTGTGGCAGAGCAGTAAGCCTCAAGACATCCGAAGCGACCACATCCGCAAGCACGACCATTCTGACGCACATGGATGACGTGACCAAGCTCACCAGCAAATCCGTCGCAACCATATACGAGCTGACCGTTGACTACGATACCTGATCCTACACCTGTGCCAAGTGTGATGACGATGAAATTCTTCATACCACGAGCCACGCCATAGGTCATCTCACCGATAGCGGCGGCGTTGGCGTCATTGGTAAGAGCCACAGGTATGCCGAGATTCTGAGAGAAGAGGTCAGCCAATGGCACCACGCCATTACGTCCCCACTCAAGGTTTGGAGCAAACTCTATCGTACCGTTATAGTAGTTACCGTTAGGCGCTCCGATACCCATAGCCTTGATTGTCGAGATGCCACCCACCTGGTCAATGATCAACTGCAGTGCCTCGCATGCAGCGTCTACATACTCCTTGGCTGTGGGATAGCCCTGTGTCTTGATAGAAGTAGTGGCCTTGATTTCGCCACGGCTGTCAACAATGCCAAACACCGAGTTGGTGCCTCCGAGATCCAAACCGATAACATACGGCTTTATCTCATCTGTTGTTGTTGTTTCCATTCTTGTTAAGATATTTATGTTAATAATAATTTCGGTTTCGCGAGTTATTGCAACATGCCTTTACGAGAGTATTGACACGTACCACAAAGGTAGGCAAAAAAACAAAGAGTGCAAAAGGTTATGATAGAAAAAACGGCATATAAACAAAATAAAAGGGACAATATGGACAAATGTCACTAAAATGGAGTAACTTTGTATCTCATTACGTCAATGGTGACATACTGATAAGTAGTCTCTTAAAAAAATAATGGAACTATCATTCCCAATCAATATAATAGAATTAATCTTCAAGGGAATACTCATAGGCATCATCGCTTCTGCACCTATGGGGCCCGTAGGAGTGTTGTGTGTGCAGCGCACGCTTAACAAAGGTCGCTGGCCAGGATTTGCCACTGGCGTTGGCGCAGCCATCAGCGATGTCATATATGCTCTGCTGACTGGTCTCGGTATCAGTTTCATACAGGATTTCATCACGCAGGAGAATACATTCTATGCACTGAAAATTGCTGGATCGGCGATACTTCTCATATTCGGTATCTACTGTTTTCGTAGCAAACCGAAACCAGTGCAACTCATCAATAAGCGCAACACATCACTCTTCTATAATGCCCATACGGCATTTTGGATAACATTTGCCAACCCGCTCATCATCTTGCTCTTCATAGCATCCATGACCCAGTTGTCGTTTGTGGTGTCTGATCACCCCCTGGAGATGGGCATCGGTTACTTGAGCATCTTATCTGGAGCACTGCTATGGTGGTTTGGTCTGACTTGGCTCATAGATAAGATCAAGGGCAGATTTAATGATGACGGCATTCTGATTATCAATAGAATAATAGGCGCAGTGGTAATCCTTGTGTCGATAGTGTTCCTCATCGGAACAGTGTTTAATCTCTACTCCCTTTCATGGTATTAAGATTATGATTATAGCACAAAAACTGAGAAAAGAAAACATCATAGAGTATATCCTCTACATGTGGCAGGTGGAAGACATCATCCGCGCTTACGGATGCTCGCTGAGCCGTATGAAGGAGGAGTATATATCCAAGTTTGAGGTCTCTGACTTGGAACTGCATGAGGAGATCGTCGACTGGTATGGCAACATCATCCGCATGATAAAGCAGGAGGGCAAGAAGGACGGTGGACACATCTCTATCAACACCATACTGGTGCAGGACCTCAATGATCTCAATGCACAGTTGCTCGCCAGCCCGAAGTTTCCTTTCTACAACGCAGAGTACTATAAAGTATTGCCATTCATCGTAGAACTAAGAAATAAGGGTAGCAAGGACGTGTCAGAGATAGAGACTTGCCTCAATGCCCTCTATGGCGTGATGATGCTTCGCTTGCAAAACAAAGAGGTGTCACAGCAAACACAAAATGCTGTCAACGAGATATCGACATTCCTCGGCATGCTGTCCGACTATTATATAAAGGATAAGACGGAAGGCCTCCGCTTTGACGACGACGAGATGTAAAGACGCAATAAAAAGTATTTTCTGACATGAACATTCTTGTAACAGGTGCCAACGGACAGTTGGGCAACGAAATCCAAATTGTAGCAAAGAAGTCTAAGGACAACTATATATTCACTGACGTGTGTGATGGATATAAGAAACTGGATATCACCGACCTAGACGCCATCAGACGCGAAGTGAAGGATAATGACATCAAGTGCATCATCAACTGTGCCGCATGGACCAATGTGGACAAGGCTGAGACTGCTGGCGACATCGTGGAGACTCTCAATGCCACTGCTCCTGAAAATCTCGCCATTGCCATGAAGGAGGTGGACGGTCTGCTCGTGCATATCTCTACGGACTATGTGTTTGGCGCAGAACCATACAACACTCCGTGCAATGAAAGTCAGCAGGGCACTCCTACAGGTGTCTATGGTCTGACCAAGAAGCACGGCGAGGAGAAGATTATCGCCACTGGTGCCAAACACATCATCATCCGCACGGCATGGCTCTATAGCGAGTATGGCAAGAATTTCCTCAAGACCATGCTCAATCTCACTGCCACAAAACCCGAACTAAAGGTGGTGTTTGACCAGTGTGGCACTCCTACCTATGCTGGCGACCTGGCTGACGTGATATTCCACATCGTAGAGAATAGACTCTATGAAGGCAACAGTGGTATATACCATTACTCCAACGAGGGCGTATGCAGTTGGTTTGACTTCACCAAGGCTATAGCAAATCTTGCTGGCAACACTGACTGCAACATACTGCCTTGCCACAGCGACGAGTTTCCAAGCCCTGTCACACGACCTGCATATAGCGTGCTTGACAAGACCAAGATAAAGACAACATTCAATATCACAATACCCTATTGGACTGACTCACTGAAGAAGTGTATGTCCAACATGAACGCATTATGAATCAAGAAATAGAAAGAAGACGCACCTTTGCCATCATCTCCCACCCTGACGCAGGTAAGACCACTCTGACTGAGAAATTCCTTCTCTTTGGTGGTCAGATACAGGTGGCAGGCGCAGTGAAGAGCAATAAGATAAGAAAGACCGCCACATCCGACTGGATGGACATCGAGAAGCAGCGCGGTATATCGGTCAGCACCTCTGTCATGGAGTTTGACTATCATGACTACAAGGTCAATATCCTCGACACTCCTGGTCACCAAGACTTTGCCGAGGACACCTACCGCACGCTGACAGCCGTGGACTCTGCCATCATCGTGGTGGACAGTGCGAAAGGTGTGGAGACGCAGACAAGAAAACTCATGGAGGTGTGTCGTATGCGCAACACTCCCGTGATGATATTCGTCAACAAGATGGACCGCGAGGGTCGCGACCCATTTGACTTGCTCGACGAGTTGGAACAGGAACTGCAGATAAAGACCATCCCTCTGTCATGGCCTATCAACCAGGGTATACGTTTCAAGGGCGTATATAACATATACGAGAAGCAACTCAACCTCTTCGTACCTGACAAACAACGTGTGACGGAGAAGGTGGAGGTGGATATCGACTCCGACGAACTTGACCAGCGCGTGGGTGAAACTGATGCTGCAAAACTGCGTGAAGACTTGGAACTGGTGAGCGGTGTATATCCAGAGTTCCGTCTTGAGGACTACCGCAGTGCTGAGGTAGCACCAGTATTCTTCGGTTCGGCACTCAACAACTTCGGTGTGCAGGAGTTGCTCAACTGTTTCGTAGAGATAGCACCATCACCAAAACCCACAAAGGCAATGGAGCGCATGGTGTCACCCGATGAGAACAAGTTTACTGGTTTTATATTCAAGATCACTGCAAACATTGACCCTAACCACCGCTCTTGTATAGCATTCTGTAAGGTATGCTCGGGCAAGTTCGTAAGAAACCAGCCTTATCTCCATGTGCGTGAGAACAAGACCATACGTTTCTCCTCGCCCACACAGTTTATGGCGCAACGCAAGTCTACCATCGATGAGGCGTGGGCAGGCGACATCGTAGGTCTTCCTGACAATGGCATATTCAAGATAGGTGACACACTGACCGAAGGCGAGCAGTTGCATTTCCGCGGTCTGCCATCGTTCTCTCCTGAACTATTCAAGTACATTGAGAATGATGACCCGATGAAGGCAAAGCAATTTCAGAAGGGATTGGAGCAGTTGATGAATGAGGGTGTGGCACAGATGTTTGTCAACCAATTTAATAATCGTCGCATCATCGGCACCGTGGGACAGTTGCAGTTTGAGGTCATCCAGTATCGTCT
>CAVABU010000156.1:0-4700 GCA_963586965.1 Gemmiger formicilis | reverse complement strand
CATCTCGGGTCATCAATATTCCTCTCTATATGCTTTTCGTCTTGGATAAGGAAATCATTTTGTAACAAATCAGTGACTTAGTAATGTGAAAAGAATAAGTTGTGCAAGTCTAAGTAATGTAAAAAGAATAAGTTGTGCAAGTCTAAGTACATTATTATTGCTTTTTATTCGGACGGAATAATGAGACATTCTAAAATTTTTTGTACTTTTGTGCCCATAATTGTATACTATGGGTATTTTCGGACTGTTTAATAAGAAAAAGAAGGAGACGCTCGACAAAGGACTTGAGAAGACCAAGACCAGCGTCTTGAGCAAGATAGCACGTGCCGTGGCAGGCAAGTCGACCGTCGATGATGAAGTGCTCGACAATCTCGAGGAAGTGCTCCTCACAAGCGATGTCGGCGTGGATACTACTCTCAAGATTATCAAGAGAATAGAGGAGCGCGTGGCACGCGATAAATACGTGTCGTCGTCAGAGCTCAACGGAATACTCAGAGAAGAAATCTCCGCTCTGCTCGCTGAAAACGGCAATGAGGAGAGCGACTCATGGGACGTGCCCACTGACCACACGCCCTACGTCATACTCGTCGTAGGTGTCAACGGCGTGGGCAAGACCACCACCATAGGCAAGTTAGCCTATCAATTTAAGAAGGCAGGCAAGAAAGTCTACCTCGGAGCAGCCGACACATTCCGCGCAGCCGCCGTCGAGCAAATCGTCATATGGGGCGAAAGGGTAGGTGTGCCCGTCATCAAGCAGCAGATGGGTTCAGACCCAGCTTCGGTAGCCTTTGACACCATCTCCTCAGCCAAAGCCAATGGCGCTGACGTGGTGATCATTGACACCGCAGGACGACTGCACAATAAGGTGGGACTCATGAACGAGCTCAAGAAGATAAAAGACGTCATGGCAAAAGTCGTGCCCACAGCCCCCGATGAGGTGATGCTCGTGGTGGATGCCACGACAGGACAAAACGCATTCGAACAGGCAAAACAGTTCTCAAGCGTCACACAAGTCACCTCGCTCGCCGTCACCAAGCTCGACGGTTCGGCAAAGGGCGGAGTCGTCATAGGCATCTCCGACAGACTCCAGGTGCCAGTCAAATACATAGGACTGGGCGAACACATGGAAGACCTCCAACTCTTCAATCGTCAGGAATTCGTAGACTCACTCTTTGGCTAATATGAGAAAAGGAGAGATAGACGTCATAACCATGGGATGCTCCAAGAATCTCGTTGATAGCGAGGCTCTTGTCAAGCTTTTCATGAATAAAGGCTACAAGTGCGTGCACGACCCCAAAAGCCCACAAGGCGAGTATGTCGTGGTCAACACCTGCGGATTCATCGAGGATGCCAAGCAAGAGAGCATAGACACCATACTCGAACTCGTGGAGATGAAAAACTCCGGGCAGATCGGGCAACTATATGTCATGGGATGCCTCTCACAGCGCTATCAGCAACAGTTGGAAGAGGAAATACCCGAAGTGGATAGATATTTCGGTAAGTTCAACTTCCGTAAGTTAGCCGAAGAATTGCCCGAAATAAATCACACCTCCACACGACTCAAAGCCACCTCGCCACGTCAGACACCTAAGCACTACGCCTACGTGAAGATAAGCGAAGGATGCGACCGTCACTGTGCCTACTGCGCCATACCCATCATCACGGGCAAGCATATCAGTAGACCCAAAGAGGAAATACTCCAGGAAGTGCGCCAACTGGTGAGCGAGGGTGTCAAGGAAATACAAGTCATCGCACAAGAACTCACTTACTATGGCGTCGACATTGACGGCAAACGACACATAGCAGACCTCATCTCCGACATGGCAGACATACCAGGAGTGGAGTGGATAAGACTGCACTACGCATATCCAAATCAGTTTCCTATGGATCTGCTTGACGTCATGCGCGAGAAACCAAACGTATGCAACTATCTCGACATCGCCCTCCAGCACATCAGCGACCACATGCTCAGCGCCATGCACCGCAATGTGACCAAGCAGGAGACCCTCGACTTGATACACCGCATACGCCAAGCCGTGCCAGGCATACACATCAGGACCACACTCATGGTGGGATTTCCAGGCGAGACCGAGGAAGACTTCCAAGAACTGGTAGACTTCGTGCGTGAAGAGAAATTTGAGCGCATGGGAGCCTTCACCTATTCTTCAGAAGAAGGCACCTATAGCGCAGAGCACTATGAAGACGATGTGCCAGCAAAAGTCAAGCAGCGCCGACTGGACACGCTCATGGCTGTGCAACAGGACATTAGCGCCGAAGTGGAAGCCCGCAAGGTGGGCACCGTGATGCGCGTCATCATAGACCGCAAGGAAGGCGACTGGTACATAGGTCGCTCCGAATTCTGCTCACCCGAAGTAGACCCCGAAGTGCTGGTGCGCGCCACAAAGCGACTCTGCACAGGACATATATATAATGTGAAGATCACAGGCAGCGAAGAGTTTGACCTGTATGGCGAGATCGTCTAAATAGACGGATAAACATATCAATTGACAACGCATGAACAACAAGGAATTTATCACCGAACTGGCTGAACGCACAGGCTACACCAAACAGATGACGCAGAAGATGGTGCTCTCCGTCATGGATAGCCTCGTGTCGCAGATAGAGGAGGATGATTCCCTGCAAGTGCCACAATTTGGCACCTTCGAGCGTAAGAAGCGCATGGAGCGCATACTCGTCAATCCTAATAACGGCAAGAAAATGCTCGTGCCACCAAAACTCATCCTCGCATTCCGTCCCGCGACGGCATGGAAAGCCGAGGTGCAAAAGGGAGGAGGTGCAGATGAGTAAACTGGATTGTCTCATGCGATGCCTCGTCGAGCGCTATGGACTCTCACGCAAAGAGGCAGAGGAGTTTGTCACCACGATATTCGCCGTGGTGAGAGACCGCATAGACCGCGACAAGATAGTCAAGGTCAAAGGTCTCGGCACATTCAAACTTGCCGACGTCAACGCACGCGAGAGCATCGACGTCAACACCAAGGAGCGTATAGTCATAGAGGGTAGGGCAAAGTTGAGCTTCACTCCCGAAAATGCCGTGCGCGACAGGATCAATTCCCCCTTCTCACAATTTGAGACCGTAGACCTCGATGATGACATGGACTTCACGTCCATAGACGAAAAATATAACGAAAAGGACGAAGAGGAAGCCTCTGCTGAGGAAGCTCCCGTAGAGGAGGTAGCCGTTGAGCAGGCTCCCGTTGTAGAGGAAGTTCCTGTTGAAGAAACAACTACTGCCGACGTTTCATCAGAGGAGATTAAAGAGGAAGAACCTCCTGTAGCGGAAACTCCTTCGGAAGAGGTGAAACCAGTTGAGGAGGCTCCTATGGAGGAAGAACCAGCAGAGGAAGAATCGCACGTAGAAGATGATAAACAAGATAAAGTAGAGCATAAGCCTGAAGAGGTTAAACCCTCTATAGTAGAGCAAGTTGAGGAAGAGAAAAAGGAAGAAGTTGCTTCCGCTAAGCCCGCTACGACGGTAGTGCCAGCACGCAATCCGTTCTGCGAAGAACTCATACGCGAAGGCATCACCCACAGTCGCGAAATCATCCGTCTGCTCTATCTTCTGGTGGCACTCGTCGTCATAGTATTGCTCATTGGAGCCGTGTGTCTCGGATACAAGATGGGCACCAATGCAGCCGTGCGAGAGTCGGAGCAAGCGAGACCAGCAACACCACACAAGACGGTCGTAGTGCATAGGAAACACGTCGTGCAGAAACCCGCAGACGCACCACCTACCGTCGACACACTCCAGCAGAAACCTCAAGAGAAACCATCGACTGAGGTGAAAGACGTGAAAGGAGTGAATAAAGAGGAGACCATCAAAACCTCTTCGCAAGACGCGATGCAGGCAGAATACAATAAAGATGTGCGCGTCAGAACAGGCGCATATTGCATCGTAGGACTCGACAAAGTGGTGAAACTCAGTGCCGGACAAACCTTTGAAGGCATCTGTCGCAGTAGGCTTGGCGAAGGCATGGAATGCTATGTCGAGGTATTCAATGGAGGCAAGAAAGACTTCAAGACAGGAGACGAAATAAAGATACCGCTTCTCAAACTCAAAAAGCGGATGAAACAATAAAGGGTGGTGCTATAAATTACCACCTAATAATAAAGCAGTACCCCGGTCTGTCGCTGGTCAGCAATGACAAGAGGAAAGTCCGGGCAGCGTAGGGCACTCCACTTCCTAATGTAGAAGCTGTCGGTGACGGCAGGTGCAGGGAGAAGAAAACTACCGCATGCCACCTCCGTGTGGCGTGTAAGGGTGAGAAGGTGGTGTAAGAGACCACCAGCGGCATGGTGACATGTCGGCTGTTCCGACTGGAGGCTGTAAGTTCGCGTATACCATTGACTGAGGGTTGCCCGCCCGAGTTCCCCATTTGCGAGGATGCAATGGAGGGTAGAACGCTAGAGGCACGGGGTGACCTGTGTCGTAGATTAATGACAGACACTCTCTTCACTGAGAGCACAGAACCCGGCTTATAGGGGTACTGCTTTTTTTGTAAAAAAAGAAACCATAGTAGTTGCAGTGTCCTCGCTGCAACAAAACAAGAGTTGGTAACCTCTAGGAGGTACGGCGCCCCCGCCGTACCATTCGCAAGGAGCAAGCATTGGTAATCATAGGAGGTACAAATCAAATGGAAGCATTCAATGTACATATACTCGGTTGCGGAAGTGCCCTT
>CAVABU010000155.1:0-4766 GCA_963586965.1 Gemmiger formicilis | reverse complement strand
TGCCATAATATTGTCCTCCTTACGTTATGTATCTGCAAATGTACTACTTTTCCTTATTGTTTGCAACTAAGTTGCAGGACAAAAACTTTAACTTTGCAACTGCAACAATGAAAACGAAGCACTACAATACAATAAGACACTCATGATAAACAAGATTATCAATCTCTCAATACACCACAAACTCTTTGTGGGTCTGCTGGTCGTATTGATAATAGTCGGCGGACTATGGTCACTCTCCACCATCAACGTGGATTCCACGCCCGATATCACAAACAATCAGGTGCAGGTGATAACCACCGCCGACAACCTCTCCACTGCCGACATAGAGCAGTATGTCACCTATCCCGTGGAACAGGCGATGTCTAATCTCCCTGGTGTGGAGGACGTGCGCTCCATATCCCGATTTGGTCTATCCGTGGTCACGGTGGTATTCAAGGACAACATGGGCACCTACCGTCCGCGTCAATTGGTGCAAGAAAAACTCGAAGAGGTGAAGGAGGAAATACCAGCTGGATTCGGTTCGCCTGAGATGGGACCTATCACCACCGGACTGGGCGAGATATACCAGTATACGCTCGTGCCTGACGACACTGCCAAATACTCTCCACAAGAACTGCGCTCCATACAGGACTGGATAGTGAAGCGACAGATGACGATGATACCTGGCGTGGTGGAGGTCAACTCCTTCGGTGGTAGCATCAAACAGTATGAGATAGCGGTGTCTTCCGAACAACTCAATGCCTGCAAGGTGACGCTCAGTGAGGTGTATGAGGCTCTGAGTCGCAATAATCAAAACACGGGTGGCGCTTATATAGAAAAGGATCACATGGCGAGTTTCATACGCGGTGAAGGCCTTGTGAAGAGTATCGAAGACATAAAAAACATCACCGTGAAGAATCAAAACGGCGTGCCTGTGCTCATCCGCGACATAGCCAAAGATGTGCGTTATGGTAGCCAAGTGCGCTATGGTGCTTTCACCCAAGACGGCCATGAGGCTGTGGGCGGCATGATACTCATGCTCAAGGGCGCCAACTCTGCAAAGGTGGTGAAACTCACCAAGGAGAGACTCGCGGAAGTACAGAAATCCCTACCAAAGGGCATAACGATACGACCATTTCTTGACCGCACCAACCTCATAGAGCGCACCACCAGCACCATAGCACGCAATCTCATCGAGGGCGCTCTCATCGTGGTCTTCGTGCTGGTGCTCATCATGGGTAGCCTGCGTGGTGGCATCATCACGGCATCGGTCATCCCGCTATCGCTACTCTTCGCATTCATCATGATGCGCATTTTTGGTGTGTGGGCAAACCTCATGAGCCTCGGCGCTATCGACTTCGGTATCATCGTGGACGGCGCAGTCATCATCGTGGAGGGCATAGCGGGCACTATAGATAGACATGTGGGCAGGTCTGCCTTCAGTCGTAGTGACATGGACCGCATCAGTTATAAGTCGGCTTCCACCATGATGCACTCAGCATTCTTCGGCCAACTCATCATTCTCATCGTCTTCACGCCAATACTTTTCCTCACGGGTGTGAGTGGCAAGATGTTTCAACCGATGGCTTACACCTTCTCCTTTGCACTTATTGGTGCCATCATCCTCTGCCTGACGTATGTGCCAGTGATATCCTCTCTGCTCATGATGCCGGCGAAGATATCCAATAGTCGCCTGGCACGTATGGAGATGGCTCTGGAAAGGGGAAGTGCACGACTGATGGAGTGGATATATAACAAGGTGTACCACCCGATGCTCGCCTTCTCTCTCCGCCATAAGAAGGGCGTGCTGATTGCTGCCTTAGGTCTACTCTTGCTGACGGGACTGACATTCAGTCGCATGGGTGGAGAGTTCATCCCCGAACTGGATGAGGGCGACATCGCCATGCAGACATTCTTGCGTCCCGGTAGCGCACTGAGCGAGACCATCAAGCGCGAGGAGGAAGTGGAACGTCTACTGCTCAAGGAGTTTCCCGAGATAAAGACTGTCTGCGCCCGCATCGGTGTGGCTGACATACCGACCGACCCTATGGGATTTGACTACACGGACTCTTTCATAATATTGGAGAAGGATATGAGCAAATGGACTTCGGCAAAGTCTAAGGACGAACTCATCGAGAAGATGAAGGAAAAACTGGAAACTCTGCCTGGACTCAACTACTCCTTCTCACAACCCGTGGCGCTGAGATTCAACGAACTCCTCACTGGCATACGCGAGGATGTGGCAGTGAAACTCTATGGCGAAGATCTTGACACTCTGAATATGCTTGGCGAGAAGATCACTTCCATCGTCAGTCGCATACCTGGTGCCGAGGATGTGTCGCTGGAGCGCACGGCTGGTTTGCCTCAGATCACTGTCACCTATGACCGCGAGATGGTGGGACGCTACGGACTCGACATCGACAAACTCAATCAATACATCAGTGCTGCCTTTGCTGGGCAGAAGGCTGGCGTGGTCTTTGAGGGCGAGAAGCGTTTTGACATGGTGATACGCCTCGACGCTGCAGAGCGCAGGAGCATCAATGACCTGGAGAATCTTGTCGTCGACCTGCCAAATGGTCAGATGATACCTCTCAAAGAGGTGGCAAACATCAGTTACCAACCTGGTCCGATGCAGATAAGCCGTGACCAAGCATCACGACGCATATATGTGGGCATAAACGTGCGTGGAAGGGATGTGCAGTCGCTTGTGGGTGACATAGAGAAGGCTCTCGACAAAGACCTCAAACTGCCACCGGGATACCGCATCACCTACGGAGGTGAATTTGAAAATCTGCAGGATGCCAAGGCACGACTGATGATAGTGATGCCTATTGCCATGGCGCTGATATTCCTATTGCTATATTTCGCCTTGGGATCGGTAAAGCAGTCGCTGATGATCTATATGGCAGTACCTCTTGCCACCATCGGTGGCATCTTCGCCCTGGCTGTCAGAGGCATGCCGTTTAGCATCTCGGCAGGCGTAGGATTTATAGTGCTATTCGGCGTGGCTGTGCTCAATGGTCTGGTGCTCATCAATCGTTTTAACTCACTAAAGCGGGAAGGTGTGATCGATGTCTATGACCGAATCAAAGTGGGCACACGTGAGCGCCTACGCCCCATCTTGCTCACTGCGATGGCAGCCATGCTGGGATTCATGCCTATGGCGGTATCCTCAAGTGCTGGCGCTGAGGTACAGCGTCCGCTTGCCACAGTGGTAATCGGAGGTCTCTTCTCTGCCACTCTGCTCACACTCCTCATCGTACCAATACTATATGCCGTGGAGGAAAAACTGCGGTTTCATCGCAAGTCTTCAACTACTGCAATAATCGCCCTACTGCTCCTCGTCCCATTCTCAGCAAAGGCGCAGACACCCATATGTCTATCACAGGCACGCGACATGGCTCTGCAAACTTATCCTCTGATAAAGGCGGGACAACTGCGTGTGGAGAGTGCCCACGCCATGAAGGGCACGGCATATGAGATTGGCGATACCGAACTCTCAACTGGCGGTGAGGAGATGGGTAAAGGCAATACCGACGGCATCACTAACATCATCACCATACGCCAAAATCTTGATATCCTCAGCATCGGTGCTCGTAGGAGCATGCTCCGCCAACAGGAGAATGTGGCAAAGGCTGAACAGGAGGTGCTCAAGCGTGAGATACTACAGGAGGTGAGCACTGACTATGCCCTACTCTATGTGGCAAAGCACCGCACGGAGGTGTACCGACAGATGGCGACCATATACAAGGATTTCGAGAATGCAGCACATAGACGCTACGAACTGGAGGCTACCTCGCGTCTAGAATGGCTTTCGGCTCAAAATCAGTCGCGCCAGACGGCTCTCCTACTGCTACAGGCTGAGAGTGACGAGAGCATAGCCTTGCATAATCTCAATAGGTGGCTCGGGGACTCTGCCTCATATACCACCGACGAGAGTCTACCTGACATGGAGACTGCCATGCCGACTGACATCAATCCGTCGCTGACCTTAGCACAGGAGAAGGTCACGCTCGCTGACAAGAAGGAGAAGGCGGAGCGGGCTGAATTCCTACCAAAACTCTTTGCTGAATATGGTCTGCAAAAGATTGGTGGCACATCGGGCTATTACTCCTACTCCATCGGACTGAGCGTGCCTCTCGTATTTGGTGCGCAAGCAAGTCGCACGAAGTCGGCAAAACTGGAAAGGGAGGCTGCCAACCAAGAGTATATGCAGCGTCAGCGGGAGATAAACGCCACTACTGCCACTGCCGAGAAGAATGTGAGCAAGTGGCAAAGCATGCTCGACTACTATCGCAACACGGCGCTACCTCTCGCCACCGAACAGCAACAGGCTGCCATAACTTGCTATCAAGAGGGCGCCACTGACTATGTGGGGTTCATACAGAATATGAAGGATGCCTCACAGGTGCAACTCGACTACTGGGACTGCTTCGGAGAATATATGAAATCAAGATTTGAACTGGAATATATAAGGTAAATATCATTATGAAAGCACTTAAATACATAATGTACGCATTTGTGGCTTGCTCATTGACAGCATGCTTCAACAATAACAACAAAGAAGAGGAATCGGAAGAGACGGAAATAGGGCTCACCGACGTGACGCTCACTGACTCACAAGTGAAACAACTGAAGGTGACGACGGGCATGATGCAGCAACACACATTCGCAGGTGAGATAGAGGCTAATGGCACGGTGGCTATCCTGCCACAAAGCGAAGCGTTGGTATCATCATTTGTCGGTGCCAACGTGAAGAGCATCGTGGTGAAGGCTGGACAAAAGGT
>CAVABU010000154.1:0-4848 GCA_963586965.1 Gemmiger formicilis | reverse complement strand
TAGAGCATCTGCCTTACAAGCAGAGGGTCGGCGGTTCGAATCCGTCAACGCCCACAAGTGAAAGGAATTACATGAAGAGTGTAGTTCCTTTTTTTTGTTTATGTAAATCAACTTTTTTATCCTTTTGTATCAAACTTTTCTTATCAGTTTCATATAGTTAGGAATAATATTCGTAATTTTGCATCGTAATAATGGTATGTGACAAACATATTGTTGACAATTGCACCAGGAAAGTTACACACAAACAGGATAAACATATAATGGACTTGAATTTACTGACCGCTATTTCCCCTATTGACGGACGTTATAGAACAAAGACAGATGCTCTTGGCGAGTATTTCTCAGAGTATGCCCTCATACGTTATCGCGTAAGGGTGGAAATCGAGTATTTTATAACACTCTGCGAGTTGCCTCTCCCTCAACTGAAGGACTTTGACCACTCTCTCTTCTCTGCACTGCGTGCCATCTACAAGGATTTCTCCGTGGAGGATGCACAACGTGTGAAGGATATAGAGAAGGTGACCAATCACGATGTCAAGGCGGTGGAATATTTCATCAAGGAGAAATTTGATGCCATTGGCGGTCTTGATGCATTCAAGGAATTTGTGCACTTTGGACTTACTTCACAGGATATCAACAATACTAGCGTGCCACTGTCCATCAAGGAGGCTCTTGCTGATGTTATCTTCCCTCAGGTGGAGGAACTCATCGCACAACTTGATGCATATGCAGAGGAGTGGGCAGATGTGAGCATGTTGGCAAAGACTCATGGTCAGCCTGCTTCGCCTACACGTCTCGGCAAAGAGATAAAGGTGTTTTCTTATCGTCTCGCACGTCAGCTTGACGAACTGAAGAAGGCTCCGCTTACGGCTAAGTTTGGTGGTGCTACTGGCAACTTCAATGCTCACCATGTGGCATATCCTTCATATGACTGGGTGGCTTTCGCTAATGCTTTCGTCGCTGACAAATTGGGACTCGAGCGTGAGCAGTACACCACACAGATAAGCAATTATGACTGCATGGGCGTAGTATTCGATGCTTTGCGACGCATCAATACCATCATCATCGACCTTGACCGCGACTTCTGGATGTATATCTCTATGGAATACTTCAAGCAGAAGATTAAGGCAGGTGAGGTCGGTTCAAGCGCCATGCCACACAAGGTGAACCCGATAGACTTCGAAAACTCAGAGGGCAACCTCGGACTGTCAAATGCCATACTGCAGTTCCTTGCTATGAAACTGCCAGTAAGCCGTCTGCAGCGTGACCTTACGGATTCCACCGTGCTGCGCAATGTCGGTGTGCCTTTCGGTCACACAGTGATAGCAATACAGAGCACACTGAAGGGTCTGAGAAAGCTCATCCTCAACAAGGAGAAGCTCGATGAAGACCTTGAGAATACTTGGGCTGTGGTGGCTGAGGCTATCCAGACCATACTGAGACGCGAGTCTTATCCTAATCCTTATGAAGCGCTCAAGTCGTTGACACGCACCAATAAGCACATGACTAAGGAGACAATACATGAATTTATCAATGGCTTGGATGTCAGCGATGCTGTGAAAGCAGAACTGATGGCTATTACTCCAAGCAACTATACCGGTATTTAATATTTTATTTTTGCAAACAGCCGTGAGGCTAAAGACAACTACAACATGGATTCAGAGAAGAACTTTGAGAGTCAGGAACAATCTACTCAGAATGTAAACGGACGCCGCTATGAGCGTGTGTCTCGTCCTGCAACAGGTTACAACCGTGAAAACAATTCCGAGACACGCAGCCAGCGTCCACGTATAGCTCGTCCTCGTGTACAGCGTAGGGATGACGAAGGATTCCGTCCTGCAGGTTTCGGTATGCAGTCAGACAATCATGACGAGCACCAGTCTGGTTATCGTCCTCGCTATAATGGTGGAGGATATCAGTCACGCCAGCAGGAAGGTGGTTATCGTCCTCGTTATAATCAAGAGGGTGGCTATCAGTCAAATCGTAGACCTGGTGGCTATCAACCTCGTCAGCAGGGTGGCTACCAGCCTCGTACGCAAGAGGGTGGTTATCGCCCACGCTACAATCAAGAGGGTGGCTATCAGCCTCGCCAGCAGCAGGAAGGTGGCTACCAGCCACGTCCACAGGGCGGTTATCAGCCACGCTACAATCAGGAAGGTGGTTATCAACCACGCCAACAGGGAGGCTACCGCAATAACTTCGGCCAGCGCCCACAGCAGGGTGGCTACCGCAAGCCACACACAGCAGGATATGATCCGAATGCTAAATATAGCATGAAGAAGCGTATCGAATACAAGGAGACGCACATTGATCCCAACGAACCGATACGTCTTAATAAGTATCTCGCCAATGCAGGTGTCTGCTCACGTCGTGAGGCTGATGACTTCATACAGGCAGGTGTCGTTACTGTGAATGGTGAGGTGGTGACCGAACTCGGTACAAAGGTGTTGCGCACAGATAAAGTGATGTTCCATGACCAGGCTGTATCTCTTGAGAAGAAGGTATATGTGCTACTCAACAAACCAAAGGATTATGTCACCACAAGCGATGATCCTCAGCAGCGTAAGACTGTGATGGATCTCGTGAAGAATGCTTGCCCTGAGCGTATCTATCCTGTAGGTCGTCTTGACCGCAACACTACGGGTGTATTGCTTCTTACTAACGATGGTGAACTGGCATCTAAACTGACACATCCAAAGTTCCTTAAGAAAAAGATATATCACGTACACCTCGACAAGAACCTCACTGCTCATGACATGCAGCAGATAGCTGATGGCATACAGTTGGAGGATGGTGAGATACATGCTGATGCCATCGAATACTCTTCACCTACAGAGAAGAATGAGGTGGGAATAGAAATCCATAGCGGTAAGAACCGTATCGTGCGTCGTATCTTTGAGAGCCTCGGCTATCACGTGACCAAGTTGGATCGCGTGCAGTTCTGTGGTCTGACAAAGAAAAACGTGCGTCGTGGTGACTGGCGTTTCCTCACCGAGAAAGAGGTGGAGATGCTCCGCATGGGTGCATATGAATAATGATAACAGTTGATTGACAATGGAAAAGATAAAGAGAACAAAGGTAGTAGACATTCTGCAGAGCGCATCTTTCGGTGAGGCAGTCAATGTCAAGGGATGGGTGAGAACCCACCGTTCTTCCAAGGCAGTAGACTTCATCGCCATCAATGACGGTTCTACGATAAAGAATGTGCAGGTTGTCGTTGACCCTGAGAAGTTTGATGCCGACATGCTGAAGAGCATCACCACAGGTGCTTGTATTACTGTCAATGGTACTCTCGTGGAGAGCCAGGGACAGGGTCAGACATCAGAGATACAGGCCACAGAGATAGAGGTGTATGGTCTCTGCGGTGCAGACTATCCGATGCAGAAGAAGGGTCAGACATTCGAGTATATGCGTCAGTATGCGCATATGCGTCTGCGTACCAATACTTTCGGTGCAGTGATGCGCATTCGTCACAATATGGCAATGGCCATCCATACTTATTTCCATGAGCATGGCTTCTATTATTTCAACACTCCGCTTATCACTGCAAGCGATTGCGAGGGCGCAGGCGAGATGTTCCAGGTGACCACTCTCGACCTCGACCGTGTGGCAAAGAGTGGCAAGGTGGAGTATGACCGTGACTTCTTCGGTAAGAAGACCAACTTGACAGTGTCAGGCCAGTTGGAGGGTGAGCTAGGTGCTACAGCACTCGGTGCCATCTATACTTTCGGTCCTACATTCCGTGCGGAAAATAGTAACACTCCACGTCACCTGGCTGAGTTCTGGATGATAGAACCAGAGATAGCTTTCATGGATCAGACCGAACTGATGGACTTGGAGGAAGACTTCATCAAGTATTGTGTCAACTGGGCTTTGACCAACTGCAAGGACGACCTTGAGTTCCTCAATAAGATGATAGACAAGAGTCTCATCCAGACTCTCGAGTCTGTGGTGAAGGAAGACTTTGTGCGCCTTACCTATACTGAGGGTATCAATATCCTTCAGCAGGCAGTCGCAGACGGCAAGAAGTTTGAGTTCCCTATCACTGGTTGGGGCATGGACCTCAGTAGCGAGCATGAGCGCTATCTCGTAGAAGAGCACTTCAAGCGTCCTGTCATCATGACCGACTATCCTGCCGAGATAAAGGCTTTCTATATGAAGAAGAATGCCGACGGCAAGACCATGCAGGGTACTGACGTACTCTTCCCACGTATTGGCGAGATTATCGGTGGTTCGGTGCGTGAGGAGAGCTATGACAAGCTCACCGCTGAGATAAAGGCGCGTGGCATGGAGGAGAGCACCTACAGTTGGTATCTCGATACACGTCGTTATGGTTCATGTCCTCATGCAGGTTTCGGCCTCGGTTTTGAGCGTCTCATCCTGTTTGTCACAGGTATGCAAAACATCCGTGACGTGATACCATTCCCACGCACACCAAAGTCAGCAGAATTCTAAGAAATATTACATTTGAAATAAAAAAGGCCGAGGTACAAAATACCCCGGCCTTTTTTCATAGGTAACCCCATTGTTCTTACTATATTATCGAAGTGGCAATCACACGCCATGAGCCATTTTCTAATCGGGCAATGTAGCCATTATCTGCCATGCGCTTCACCAACTTCTGCACAGCGGAAGTGTTGATTCTTAAATCCGCAGTCAGTTGGGCGTAGGTGATGTCGGGATTGTTTCGCATCAGACGCAATATGCGAGGCACGTTTTTGCTTCGGGCGGAAATGATGTCTCCGTCATGAAGTTTTGTGTCAGCGGTTCTTGTCTATTATTAGCTTCTTCTTGCATCATCCTCACAGACACCTCACTGGCTTTCATATCGTTGAAGTCCTTTAAGTG
>CAVABU010000153.1:0-4860 GCA_963586965.1 Gemmiger formicilis | reverse complement strand
TATTCACTGCAGCGCACGAAATAGCCTTGGCGAGGATTTCCATGTCATGCTTGCCGTACATCGTGCCGTCATACTCCACAAGGAGCTTGTAGCGGTCGCCGTCGGGATATACGCTGACGTCGAGAGGGAACTTTGCCGCATCCAGGGTCAGCGGTATCTCCTCAATGCCATCCATGGAAACTTCATCATCCAAACCGCCTTGGTACACGAACATCACCTGTGCATCATGACGATGACGCTCCACAACACGTGTGTAAGGATAGAAATCAAGTTCGTAACTCCGCTGCAACTGCTCGTGCATTACCTTCACGTAATCCACTACGGTCTGGTCTGCCTCACCTTTCTTGACGGAAACGGGCAGTGTCCTTACAAACATGCCGACACAACGGTCAAGGGATGCATTGGCGCCACGTCCGTTGCTGACGGTGAGATAATAAGGATTGTCCTCACGGGTGATGATGCTCATCGCCACAGCGAAAGCTGCCTGGAAGAAACTACCTTCTGTAATATTGTGTGCAGAACAGAATTTCTGTATTTCCTCTGCCTTGAAATCATGTAACAAGTGGCAAGATGCGACACCGTCTGCATGCGACGAAGGAGGATAGGATATGGCATTCACGCCATCAGCCACACCGTCAAAGTGAGCATCAGCATCTGCCATAACTTTCTCATCCGCCAGCATCTCTTTCTCGTAGAGAGAATAGTCAAAAGCCGTAATCTGCTCTTCCTGCAACGGCTCGCCTTTGTATGCCGAAAGGACATCGCTAAGGAACACCGCTGCCGACAATCCGTCGTAGACGAGGTGGTGGAAATCAGCGAAGAGATATACTGCATCTGGTGCCTCGTATATCTTCAACCTATACATCACATCGTCAAATACATTGAATGGACGTACCTGCTTTTGGAAGAAAGCCTCATCGGGTTCTGTGGCGAGTTTCTCGCACATTATCACTGCCGGCTCGTCTTCGTGTGGTTGCTGCATCACATCGTCGGCAGTCATCACAAGACGTGTCTTGACATAACTATGAGCATCCACTGCGGCACGAAGGGCATCAGTGAGTTTATCTACGTCTGCATCCTTAAACTTATATATATAAGGTATATTATATTGTGTAGTGTCGCGGTTCTTCTCCCACTCCAGATATACGCCACGCTGATTCTCGCTCAATGGATAGAGCTTCTGCTTAGCGTATGGCTTCAGCACAAGTCCGCCATCGCTGGTGTTGGCACTGAGACTTATTATCTCACGCACGGTAGGATGCTTCATGATATCTGCTATCTTTACCTGCATGCCCAAAGTGCGCTGCAAAGCAACAGCAAGACGCATGGCTGCAAGTGAAGAGAGTCCTACGCTGACAAGGTTGGTGGTGACACCAAACTGGTCTGTCTTGAGCAGTTCAGCCACGACATCAAAGAGTTTCTTCTCCTCATCGGTCTCAGGTGCCACAATATCCTCTACACCATATTCCGGTTCGGGCAGAGCCTTGCGGTTTACCTTTCCGTTAGGGGTCAGTGGCATCTCATCGAGTTGCATGAAGACATTTGGTATCATATAGTCCGCCAATGTCTCTGCCATGAATGCCGACAATGCTGTGGTGTCCACCTGTGTGTCTGCAGTGAAATACAAGCACAGTGTCTGACCATTCTTCACCTCTGCTGCCACCATCTGTATACCGTCAAATTGGCTGGCGCGATTCTCTATCTCACCAAGTTCGATACGGAAACCACGCAGTTTCACCTGGAAGTCGATACGTCCGAGGAACATCAGTTCGCCGTCCTCATTGTAGCGACACAAGTCGCCAGTGCGATACATTCTCACTGGTTTGCCGTCTACCATCACCGTGCGGAACTTCTCAGCAGTGAGTTCCTCTCTGTGCCAATAGCAGTTGGCTATCTGTATTCCCGCCAGACAAAGTTCGCCCTGAACGCCCTGCGGCAACAAGTGTCCCTGTTCGTCGCAGATGTAACTTGCACTGTTCGGCACTGCCTTTCCGATAGGAATGTCAATGTCGTTGTCTTGGTCTATGATATGGTATGAAGAACAACATGTGAACTCCGTCGGACCATAGCCATTGAACAGTTTGGTGCTGGTCTTCTTTACTGGCATAAACTTCTCACCGCCAAGCATGATGTATTCAAGACCAAGGTCGTATTGGTTGAGGAGCACCATACCGAGAGCGGTGCTCATCGTCATACCCGTGATATGGTTATCCTTGATATAGCGTGCCATACCATCGATGTCTTTTCTCAGAGCCTCACCGAGGATATGCACAGTAGCACCCGCACATAGCGGATAAAAGAGGTCAAATGTAGATGCGTCGAACGAGAAGCTCGGATGGTGCAAGTTGTTCTTCGTCGGGTCAAGACCAAATGCCACAATATTCCACTCCGCACAGGCACGGACGGACTTCTCGTCTATGACAACGCCCTTTGGCTTACCAGTAGAACCAGACGTGTATATCATATAGGCGTGGTTCTCTGGCTTTGCGCCTGGAACCGCCGCAGTAGGATTACCAATCTCGTTAAAAGTTTCCTCCGTTATCGTAATCTTCGCCTCGGAGTCTTCAAGCATGTAGGCTATGCGGTCTTCTGGATACTCAGGGTCTACTGGTACGTATGCCGCACCAGTCTTCTGAATACCAATTACGGCAACGATAAACTCCTTGACACGTCCCATCTTGATAGCCACGAAGTCGTCTGCCTTCACGCCTTGCTCCACAAGGTAGGAAGCCAACTTGTCCGACTCGTCATCAAGTTCCTTATATGTCAGTTGACCGTTTGCAGCAACTACTGCCATATGATCTGGCTGTGCCTTCACATTGCGCTGGAACATGTCAATCCATGTCTCAGTGGTGTCATACTCCACTACATCACCGCTTGAGAGAGTAGCCATCTTATGCTCGTCCTCTGGTGAGGTGAGGGCTATGTCGCTAAGTTGTGCGTCGGGCGCAGCCATCATGTTGCACAGTACTGCCTTTATGGCATCGGCAACCTTCTGGCAAGTTTCCTCACTGTTCATTGCCGAACTAGACTCTACACGTATTTCATACTGATCGTCATTGGTAAGGAAGATGAATGCGCAGAGGTCGTCATCGATGATGTCACGAACTACCTGTGCACCGTATATCTTGTCCTCGCCAAGCAGTATTCTCTCCTCCATGCCACGTATAGCCTGGAAGTTGAAAGATACGCCTGGGGTCATACCGAGGTCGCGACACATATGGTTGAATGGATATGCGCCATAGCGGATGGTGGTCATCAGTTCCGCACGGAAGCCTTTGATATAGTCAAGTACGGTCTGCTCCTTTGACTCATCGGCAAGCATCGGCACGGTCTTCACAAACATACCCAATGATTTTCTCAATCGCTTGTCCATTCGACCGTGGTTTACCGAGTGATAAGCTATCTTATCAGTGCGACAGAGCACCGCCATGGTATGGGAAAAGGCTGCCTGAAATAACAGGTTGACAGCAACGCCATGGTCTTTGCTCCAATCGTCGCATATATCACAATCAATAAATGCCGAACACTGCGCCATCTTACCCATACTACCATTCTGCGCCGTACTGATGGTGCAGAAGTCAAGTCCTGCGTACTTTTCTGCATAATATTCCTTAGCACGCTGATAGACATCAGTGCCGAAGGTGGCTTGCTCGTCTTCTGCAGCCTGGTACATGCCGTAGGGACGTGGCTCCAGTTCTTTGCCATTGTATGCATCAGTTATGTCATACTGCGTGAGAACCGGTGTAAATGACATTCCGTCGAGAATGGCATGATGGCCATCCCACACTATGTAAGTGCCTTTCTCAGTGTCAAGCAACTCAAGCCTGAAAAGCGGTTCTCCGCTGAGCAAGTCGAAAGGACGCACAAATTTGTTGAGTATGTAGTCAAGAGCCTCCTCGCTACTGCATTTACAACGCTTGACGTCAAGCGTCATGCTGTCATCACTCCACTGGCGCACGTCACCATTCTCATCGATGAGAAAGCGGGTACGCATCTCTGGCCGCTCGTTGAAGACTTTCTTTACTGCGTTGATAAAGCGCTCCACATCCACCGTCTCGGGAAAGAGTGTATAACTCGGAAGATTGTATTGTGTGGACTCAGGATGCTCCATACACTGAACGAACAGCGACAGTTGCGATTGCAGCAGAGGATATGTTTTCATAATATCAATTGTTGTATGAGTTATCTAATATAGATGGCAAAATTACATAAAAAGTGATAAATAGACGCATTAAAGATATTAAAAAATGTGTTACATCTTTGTTGCGTGCTCATAAGTGACGTGATAATGGCGTCATGGCCATTTTATAGCACGACTGTCCGCTAAAACTTTCCTACAAGAAAGAATTAGCGGACAGTATAGGTCGGTGCTATATATTATCACCTCATGGTTTTTATCTCACGTGTATCTTCAAGGTCTTGCCTTTCACCTTCACGATGTATATTTGTAGCCGTCATAGATAATGAACTCCAGGATGTTGATGGTACCAGAGTAGTATTGCGCCACGTTTTTGGCATCGAGAGAAGTGTTCTCACCACCATAGATGCTCGTCACTGTCGCCCATCCGTCACTGGTTTCTATATTATGCAGGATATAGTAGAGGCCACCGACATAGACAACATTGGTGGCATAGACGATTACCCGACATTCAGAATAGATATCCTTGTCGTAGGCCAAAGAGCACCTGAGCGTATCCACACCCGGTTTGATGGCAGTGATGTTTCCGTTCGCGTCCACGCTTGCCACACCGTTGCCCGAGGCTGTCCACACAACGTCCTTGTGCTCGGAGTTGTCTGGGAGCACGGTAACAGTCAGCTCCTCATACTTATCACCCTTCTGCATATTGATGCTATTGG
>CAVABU010000152.1:0-4961 GCA_963586965.1 Gemmiger formicilis | reverse complement strand
GCAACATGCTCAATCTTGTCATAAGTTATGTGGGCGTGCTTGTCTTCGTGGGACTCACCGCATGGGACACTCAGAAGATAAAGATACTCCTTGCCGATGCAGACTATATGGACGAGAGTGCACAGAAGATAGCTCTCATCGGAGCTCTCTCGCTCTATCTCGACTTTGTCAACCTCTTCCTCTATCTGCTCCGCATCTTCGGTTCAAGGAGAGATTAAAGAAGAGAAGAAACGTATAAAAACAAAAAGAGGCGCAGTCGTAAATGACCGCGCCTCTTTTTGTTTGTATGTATATAACGTACATGTTCCATCCATAATATGTGATCTCAATTACATAAAGCCTCAGATGGTGAGTTTGGAAGAACCTTTTGCCTTGAGGCTCATGTCAAGCGACTTGACGCTGTGAGTGAGCGCACCAAAGGATATGAAGTCCACTCCAGCCTTGGCATATGGTATCATGGTGTCAAAGGTGATGCCACCAGACGACTCCGTCTCTATGTGGGCTGGCGTGCCGTCAGCGTTCTTGGCAGCGTGCACCAGTTCTACTGCCTTCACAGTGTCGGCAGGAGTAAAGTTGTCAAACATGATGCGGTCGGGCAGATCCTTTAAGGCTTCGTGCAACTCGGTGAAGTCGCGCACCTCGCACTCTATCTTCAGGTCAAGTCCCTTATCCTTGCAATATTGGCGTGCGCGAGTTATGGCATTGTGCACACCACCGCAGAAGTCAATATGGTTGTCCTTGAGAAGTATCATGTCGAAGAGACCTATGCGATGATTCATGCCGCCTCCGATGCGCACGGCCTCCTTCTCCAGCATGCGCATGCCAGGAGTGGTCTTGCGAGTGTCGAGGACGCGCGTCTTAGTGCCGGCGTCAATGAGTGCCTGCTGATAGCGGTGTGCCATGGTGGCGATGCCACTCATGCGCTGGCAGATGTTGAGCATGAGACGCTCGGTGGTGAGGAGACTCTGCTCGCGACCGCTCACTGAGAGCACGATGTCGCCAGGACGTACGTGGTCACCGTCGTGCATGTGCATGGTGACCTTCAGTTCTGGGTCAAAGCGCTTAAACACTTCCTTCGCAGCACGCTCGCCAGCGAAGATGCCCTCCTCCTTGATCATAAGTTCGCTCTCGCCCATGGCATCAGCAGGGATGCAACATAGGGTGGTGTGGTCGCCGTCGCCTACATCCTCAGCAAAGGACAGGTCGATGAGACGGTCGGTAAGTTCTTCTTCTGTTTGCTTGTAGTTCATATGAGTGATTTTTTATGTCGTGTTAATATAAAACTATGATAGGCTAAGCATCTTCTCTATCGGCTTTACAGCCTCGCGTGCTATGTCCTCGGGTATTGTTACCTGTGGTTGGAGAGTTTCCAGACAGGTGATGATTTTTTGCAAGGTGTTGAGTTTCATAAACTCGCATTCGTTGCAAGTGCAAGATGTGGATATGCCACCCTCTGCCTTTGTCGTGCCTATACCGTTCTCGCCTTCAGTGACCTCTGGTGGCACGGGTATAAACTCCTGGTCGGGGCATTGCTTGCTCAGTTCAAACAATATGCCTGCCTCGGTCGCTACGATGAATTGCTTCTGTTCGGGGTGAGCCTTGGCATAGGTGAGCATGCTTGCCGTCGAACCCTTCACGTCTGCCAAGACGAGCACGGGGGCTTTACACTCAAGGTGTGCCATGACAATGGCATCGGGATATTGCTTCTTCAAGGCGAGTATAGCACCGACAGAGAACTTCTCATGCACGTGGCAACCACCATTCCAAAGGAGCATCTGCCTGCCAGAGATGGAGTTGATGTAGTTGCCAAGGTTATAGTCGGGACCGAAGATGAGTTTCTCGTCCTCGGGCAGACTGTTGATGACCTTCACGGCATTACCTGAGGTGACACAACAGTCAGACAACGCCTTCACCGCCGCCGTGGTGTTTACATAACTTATGACCTTGTATCCTGGATGCTCTTTCTTGTACGCAGCGAGGTCCTTGGCATTGCAACTGTCAGCGAGCGAGCAACCGGCTGATGGGTCAGGCTCAAGCACTATCTTATTGGGTGATAATAGTTTGCAAGTCTCTGCCATGAAATGCACGCCACACATCACCAGCACGGGAGCGTCGGTCTCGGCAGCCTTGCGTGCAAGTGCAAGCGAGTCGCCGATGAAGTCAGCGACCTCCTGTATCTCAGGGCGTGTGTAGTAATGAGCGAGGATGAGTGCGTTACGAGAATTTGCTAATTTGCGCACTGCATTTTTTAAAGATTCTATTGATTCCATGTTTGCTGGTCGTGTGTTTATTTTTCCGTTGGCTTGTCAATGCGAGGATAGTCCACATTAAAGTGCAGTCCGCGACTCTCATGACGCTCAATGGCTTGACGCGTGATGAGATAACCCACATTGATCATGTTGCGAAGTTCGCAGATGTCACGTGTTGGTTTTACGCGGCGGAAGAGGTCCTCCGTCTCCTCATAGAGCATGTCGAGGCGAGTCCACGCACGCTTCAGACGCAGATTGGAGCGCACGATGCCCACATAGGTAGACATCACTTGTCCCACCTCCTTCATGTCTTGGGTGATGAGCACCTTCTCCTCATTGGTGAGAGTTCCGAAGTCGTTCCACTCAGGCACATCTTCCTCAAAGTGATAGTTGTCGATATTCTTGATGGCATGCTCCGCAGCACTCTTGGCATACACCACTGCTTCAATGAGCGAGTTGGAAGCCAGACGGTTGCCACCATGCAGACCTGTGCAAGAGCACTCGCCGACGGCATAGAGACGATGGATAGAACTCTCTGCATTGAGGTCCACCTTGATGCCACCGCACATGTAGTGGGCAGATGGGCAGACAGGTATCATCTGCTTGGTGATGTCGATGCCTATGGAGAGACATTTCTCGTAGATATGCGGGAAGTGCTTCTTTGTCTCCTCAGCGTCTTTCATGGTCACGTCGAGGCAGACGTGGTCAAGACCGTGAATCTTCATCTCGTGGTCTATGGCGCGAGCCACTATGTCGCGTGGAGCAAGCGAGAGGCGTGGGTCATATTTCTGCATAAACTCAGTGCCATCGGGCAACTTGAGTATGGCGCCATATCCGCGCATAGCCTCAGTGATGAGGAAGGCAGGGTGAGTCTCGGCAGGATTGTAGAGTACGGTGGGGTGAAACTGCACAAACTCCATGTCTTTCACCGTCGCCTTGGCACGGTATGCCATGGCGATGCCGTCGCCAGTGGCTATCTCGGGGTTGGATGTCGTGGCATAGACTGCGCCCGTGCCACCTGTAGCCATGAGGGTGACGCGTGAGAGATAGGTGTCCACCTTCTGAGTCTCGGGGTCTATGACATATGCACCATAGCACTCTATGTCTGGTGTGCGGCGTGTAACCTCTTGACCGAGATGATGCTGGGTGATAATCTCCACAGCGAAGTGATTTTCGAGGATGGTGATGTCGGGGTTGCTTCTGACGGCTGCCATCAATCCACGCTGGATCTCAAATCCCGTGTCGTCCTGGTGGTGGAGAATGCGAAACTCAGAGTGTCCGCCCTCACGATGAAGGTCGAATGAACCATCCTCCTTCTTGTCGAAGTTGACGCCCCACTTCACGAGATCCTTGATAGCTGCAGGTCCATTTTCCACTACATGCTTCACGGCGTCGGGGTCGGAGATCCAGTCGCCAGCCACCATAGTGTCGTGGATGTGCTTGTCGAAATTGTCCACGGCAAGGTTGGTGACAGAAGCTATGCCACCTTGAGCCTTGGCAGTGTTGGCCTCGTCGAGAGTGGTCTTGCAGATGATGGCGACAGTACCCTTATGGGCATTGGCTACTTTGAGAGCAAAGCTCATACCGGCTACGCCACTGCCGATGATGAGGAAATCGTAATGATATATCATGTACTATGTAGTATGTTTACTTAGTTGTGGGATTGCTTCTTCTTCTTTATGATGACGAGCATCACCGCTGTGAGTATCAGTATTATACCTATCGCCAACCTGAGTGTAAACTCTTCACCGAAGAGCGTGCAAGAGATTACCACGGCGGTGAGAGGTTCGAGGGCTCCCATTATTGCCGTCGGCGTGGCTCCGATAATCTTTATGGCTATGTTGATGAGGAAAAGACTTAGGACTGTGGGAAGCAATGCCAGTTGGATAGCCCAAAGCCATTGCGTGCCGTGGAGCATTTGTAGCGGTTCGCCTTTTAAAAGCATAAACACCATGAGGCTTATCCATCCGAAGAATATGACGTATGCGGTGAACTTCACGCTTGACATGCCCTCTATCTTAAACTGCTTCACGTAGACGATGTAAAGGGCGTAGAGTAGGGAAGAGAAAAGTACGAGCAGTACTCCAGTAGCCGATAGCGTGTCGCCATCAGATCCTCCGCCACGATAGAGCAATGCGATACCAGAGATGGCAAGCGCTATGGCGGCGGTGGTGCGCCAGTTGACGCGCTCATGATAAAACATGACCATGATGAGGGCGGTCATGATAGGGTAGGAGAAGAGAATGGTGGAGGCTATGCCGGCATTCATGTAGTGGAAACTCTCAAAGAGCGTCAGTGACGACATGGCGAACATGGTGCCCAGCACGGCGAGTTTGATGGCATGGCCCCACTTGACTTTGAGCGATTCGCCTCGCATGAGAAGCCACAGAATGAAGATGATGACGGAAAAGCCGTAGCGATAAAACAGTACTGAACCAGAGGAAATGCCGTCTGCATAGAGGGGTAATGCGCCTAAAGGATTGGTGCCATAGAAAATTGCTGCGAAGACACCGGC
Source organism: Gemmiger formicilis (assembly GCA_963586965.1). Classification (GTDB taxonomy): domain Bacteria; phylum Bacteroidota; class Bacteroidia; order Bacteroidales; family Bacteroidaceae; genus Prevotella. Next base: position 197 of record CAVABU010000152.1, on the reverse strand, counting down.
TGCAAATCCTGTCACTGCTGACGAAGTGCGAATATTCTTGAATATCGATTGCATTAATCTTGTAACTTTCTTTTAATAAGCAAAGTTACTGATTTTATTTGTTTATGCAAAAGGATATTAATTACTAAAGTCCCTAATTTGGAATATTGCAAGCAAATAAAGGTAACCATAGTAGGCGAAGCGTCCTCGCTTTGCCC
>CAVABU010000151.1:0-4985 GCA_963586965.1 Gemmiger formicilis | reverse complement strand
TTCGCTCTATCTCGTCAGCCGAGCGGTCAGATTCTATCACGAGGTCATAACCGATAGCGTTGACCTCATGCTTCATAGTCTCAAGGTTGGTCTTCGATGGGTCAAAGTCCACCAATACAGTGCGCATTGGCAATGACACCGAAGCCGAGGTTATGCCATCAAGTGACTGCAGTTTGCGCTCCACGTTGGCAGCACATGAGGCACACGCCATGCCTATGACGGGAATGGTCTGCTTCATATGTATATGATTGTCAGATCATCAGTTCATAGTTGCCTACCTCTTCCACAGCGTCCTTGAGGTCTTCCATTGACACCTGGCTCTCGTCATATTCCACAGTGACAGTGTTGTCTTCGCAGTTGGCTTTTGCCTCCACCACTCCATCGACAAACTTTATGGCGTCTTCTACTTTCATCTCGCAATGGCAACACTTCATGCCATTGACAGTAAAGGTCTTCTTTTCCATGATTCTTTTTGTGTGTATTATTAGATTTACATTAATATTTGTCGGCAGGATAAATAGCCGACATTCACGATTATCATGCAAAATTACTATATTTTGGTAGACCTCACAACAGTAAGGCGCAGGTTATATTGACGATGGATACTAACTACGTTTGTCAATTACGTGGGCAAAAGGGCAAAGCGAGGACGCTTCGCCTCCTAATAATAGTAGTTGCAGCGTCCCCGCTGCAACCAAACAAGCATTGGTAACCATAGGAGGTTGCGGCGAAGACGCTGCAACTACTAATGCAAAGAGGAGGACGGCCGTAGGGCTATCCTCCTCTTTTATTATTTCAGCACTTAATAGTGCGTGTGATTACTTCAGTTTGGTGTAACCATACTTTGCTGCGTCACCAAGCTGCTCCTCGATACGGATGAGCTGGTTGTACTTAGCCATACGGTCTGTACGGCTCAGAGAACCAGTCTTGATCTGACCAGAGTTAGTAGCTACTGCGATGTCAGCGATAGTGGTATCCTCTGTCTCGCCTGAACGGTGAGAGGTCACAGTGGTGTAGCCATGACGATGAGCCATCTCGATAGCCTCGAGAGTCTCTGTCAAAGAACCGATCTGGTTAACCTTGATCAGGATAGAGTTAGCTGCACCCATCTGGATACCCTTCTGCAGGAACTTAGTGTTAGTTACGAACAAGTCATCACCAACGAGCTGGCAACGGCCACCGATACGTGATGTGAGCTTCACCCAGTTCTCCCAGTCGTTCTCGTCGAGACCGTCCTCGATAGAGTCGATAGGATACTTTGTGATGAGTTCCTCAAGGTAGTCGATCTGCTCAGCAGCAGAGAGCTTCTTGCCGTTAGGATCCTTTGGCATACCATTCTTGAGCTCCTTGTAGTTGTAGAACCACTCGCCGTTCTCGCAAGTAGCAAACTCAGAAGCTGCGCAGTCCATAGCAATCTTCACGTCCTTGCCTGGCTCATAACCTGCGTCCTTGATAGCCTGTACGATGCTGTCGAGAGCGTCGTTGATGCCATCGAGCTCAGGAGCGTAACCACCCTCGTCACCTACTGCTGTAGAGAGACCGCGCTTCTTCAGAAGCTTAGCAAGAGCGTGGAATACCTCTGCACCCATACGTACAGCCTCCTTCTCGTTAGGAGCACCTACTGGACGGATCATGAACTCCTGGAATGCGATAGGAGCTGAAGAGTGAGCACCACCATTGATGATGTTCATCATAGGAACAGGGAGAGTATATGTGTTAGCACCACCGATGTAGCGATAGAGAGGCAGACCGAGAGCCTTAGCTGCTGTCTGTGCCACTGCGAGCGAAACACCGAGGATAGCGTTAGCACCGAGCTTGCTCTTTGTAGGAGTGCCATCGAGAGCCAACATCTTATAGTCGATAGCGCGCTGATCGAGTACGCAGTCACCCTTGAGAGCTGGAGCGATAACGTTGTTTACGTTGTCCACAGCCTTGAGAGTACCCTTACCACCGTAACGCTTCTTGTCGCCATCACGAAGTTCGAGAGCCTCGTTCTCACCGGTAGAAGCACCTGAAGGAACGCTTGCACGACCCATTACACCATTTTCGAGTGTTACTTCTACCTCTACGGTAGGATTGCCGCGTGAATCAAGAATCTCACGAGCATGTACATTAGAAATCTTCATAGTAGAAAATTGATTTTATTAAATAGTTAACTTATTGTTATCGTATGTCTTTATTTGATATATGCAAAATTAACAACAAATTGTTGTTTCTCCAAATTTCGGTTTGCATATAACATTATTTAATTATTAATATTAGAAGGTACGATGCCCTCGCCGTACCAACTCAAGCATAAGATTGCATCCTTGCGATGGGCAAAGCGAGGACGCTTCGCCTCCTATGGTTGCCATTATTTGCTTGAGATATTGTAGCGAGGACGCTGTAACTACTATTGATGAATGATAGTCTGGAGTATGCGCTCGGCGGTGCGTCCGTCCCATGAGTCGGGGATGGATGATGGCTTCACGTGGCCAGACAATATGTCACGAAGAGTGTCGGCAAGCAGGGTGACGTCCTCATTGACGAGGATGTTGGTGCCTTGCTTCACTGTTTCGATATGTTCAATATAGTTGTTGAGCGTGATGCATGGTATACCGTTGAAGGTGGCCTCCTCTGCTATGTTGCCACTATCGGTGATGATGACGCGGGCATGAGAGGTGAGATAGCCAAACTCAAGATATGGCATTGGGTCGGTGAGGATGATATTTTCGGCACCGCACTTCTCCACCACTTCCCTTGCCGTATGTCGCAAGGGAGCTATCACGGGCAGACCTGAGGCATTGGCAGAGATGGCATTCACCATGTCACGGAGTTTGCTACCAGATGAGAGCAATGCCTTGCGATTGATGGTGAGCACTATGTAGTCTGAGTCTGCTATCTGCCTGTCGGCAAGAATCTGCGGACGACGGAAACGACTGATGTTGTGCCTCAAGGTATCGATGAGGATGTTGCCCACATTATATATCTTGGCGGGTGTGGCAGTGGTGCCGATGCTCACTCCGGCGGTGAAGAGGTAGTCGGAGAGGCCGTCGATGACAAGGCGATTGATCTCTTTTGGCATGTTGATGTCAAAACTGCGTGTGCCTGCCACGAGGTGAGCCAACTTGATGCCGTGCTTCTTCGCCACGATGGACGCTGCCATGGTGGATGCTAAGTCGTCCACGACGATGAGCACATCGCAAGCATTGTCGGAGAGATAGCGCTCCATCTGCTCCATCACGCGACTAGTGATCTCTATGGTGTCATTGCTATCCACACCGAAGCATACATCAGGACGTGGCATCTGCAGGTCGTCAAAGAGAGAGCCCTCGAGAGATTGGTCACTATCACTGCCAGCATAGAGCAGAGCATAGTCCACATCGGTGCCAGCACTTTTGGCTTTTTCTATAGCCTTAATAAGGGGCGCCACCTTGATAAAGTTTGGACGCGCCCCTGTCATGATTACTATTTTCATTCTGACTTAAACAAATCTTTTATTCCGCCTATCGATCCCATGAGGTTGGTAGCCTCATAAGGCAGATAGACAGTCTTGGTCTTATCGCCCGAGGCAACCTCCTCGAGCATCTTGATATATTTCTGTGCCAAGAGGTAGTTGGCAGGATTGGTGCTCTTGCCCACCGCCTCGGTGATCTTGGCTATTGCCACGGCTTCAGCCTCAGCCTTGCGTATGCGTGCCGTAGCCTCGCCCTCAGCCTGGAGGATGGCTTGCTGCTTGGCAGCCTCGGCACGATTGATGGCAGCAGTCTTGTCTGCCTCTGACTTGAGGATGACAGCCTGCTTTTCACCCTCGGATGTAAGGATGGTAGCACGCTTATTGCGCTCAGCCTGCATCTGCTTCTCCATGGCAGAGAGCACGCTTTCAGGAGGCGTGATGTCTTGGAGTTCCACGCGGTTGACCTTGATACCCCACTTATTGGTGGCATCATCCAGCACTGCACGCAGTTTGGTGTTGATAGTGTCGCGCGAGGTGAGCGTCTGGTCGAGTTCGAGTTCACCTATTATATTACGCAGTGTGGTCTGCGTGAGTTTCTCTATAGCGTTGGGCAGATTATTTATCTCATAGACCGACTTGAATGGGTCTACGATTTGAAAATAGAGCAACGCATTGATCTGCATCTGTATGTTGTCCTTGGTGATGACATTCTGCTTGTCGAAGTCATACACCTGTTCGCGGAGGTCTATGCTACTGGAGTAGAGATAGCGTCCGCGCACCATGGTCACGATGGTCTTGGCATTGTCGATAAAGGGTATGATGATGTTGATGCCAGGCTGGAGTGTGGCATGATATTTACCCAAGCGCTCTATGATGCGAGTCTCAGACTGAGGTATGATGACCACGGTCTTTTTGATGAAGACCAGCACGAGCACTACCAATACGATGAGGAAAATTGTCAGGATAGTCATAATATAAATAAGGTGAAAGGTTTAGATTTTAGTTACTGTCAATATGATGCTGTCGCGTGAGATCACCTTCACGCGTTCGCCTTTGGCTATCTCCTGTCCATCGGCAGCCACCGAGCGCCACTCGTCGCCGTCAATCTTCACATAGCCGAAGCCGTCTGCCACGATGGTCTCTATCACCTTACCTTCCTTGCCGATGAGTGCATCGGCATTGCTCAGGCGCTTGTCACCGTTGGCATGGATAATATTGGTGAGTGCTGGACGTATAAACATGATGCTAAGCACCGACACCACTGCCCACACGATGATCTGCAACCAGAATGGCATGCCCACGATGGCAGCTACCATGGCACCGAGAGAACCGATGGCGAAACATGTGACAAAGAAATCAAAGGATGTCATCTCGACTATCACGCAGACGATGCTGATAACGAGCCAAGCCAACCACAGGTTGGTCATGAAATAATCTATCATAGACAACATGGTTATGGTTTATGAGTCCAAAATTACAAAAAAATTACAAGTTAGTAATGTGAAAAGAATAACTTGTGCAAGTTTACCCTGTATTTTTAGGCGGTTTT
>CAVABU010000150.1:0-5009 GCA_963586965.1 Gemmiger formicilis | reverse complement strand
GAAGTATGTTACCCCAGAAGTGAGAGAGGTAGAAATCGAGACATCACCATTGATGGCAAGCGGTAATGCTACTGGAGAAAAGGTAAATATGAAAGGCTTCTCCAAAGGTGCAAGCCTCGATATGGAATGTGTAGATGATAATGAGTAATAAATGATATAACCCCAAATCTTATGAAACATATATTTTATGCTGGCCTATGCATGGCCGCACTCGCTACATCGTGTAGCAATGACATGAGTTTTGATGGCACGCACACAGTACAGTTGGATGCCACTGTCACTGCAGAGAAATCTCGTGCCGCCTTCCAGTCTGATGGTAGTTTTTATTGGCAGTCTGGTGACCAGATTGGTGTTCTCACAGTCGGCAACGAAAACGCTGTTAGTAAAGACTTTTCTCCTTTCACTCTGAAGTCTGGTGAGAAAACGGCTTCAGCTACCTTTGAGGGCAATATCTCAGGCGCTGTAGGCAGTTATGCTATCTATCCTTATGATAAGGCGCAAACCTTGGAGAATAATACACTGAGTTACACCTTCCCTTCTGAGTATACATACACAAAGGTAGACCAGGAGATCTTCCTCAGTTCGCAAGATGGCAACAGTTTCCGCCCTGCCATGCTGGCAAGCATCACTAACAATAGCATGGCTTTCAAGCACCTCGGTGCTATATTCTGCATAGAGGTGGAGTCAATGCCTTGCACAGAAGGTGACCTGACACTCACTACAAATCAGAAACTCTGTGGTCAGTTTACTACTAGCGTGAACGTAACTACTCCTGAGTTGAAGACCGAAAGCACTACTGTCTCAGAAAATAACGCCGTGACCATCCATTTCTCTAATGCAACGCAAGGTAGCAAAGGCATATTCTATGTGCCAGTTCCTACATGTGTCTATACCGATGCTAAGGTGAAAATCGTTCCGAAGAGTGGTACTGCCATCGAGGTTTATGCTGGTCAATATACTATGGAGAGAACTGACTTGTATAAACTCGCTGTCAAGAAGGCTACAGTCGAAGCAACTACTGAGACCACAGCATCATCTGCCTCTGAGGTAGTAACAAAACTCGGAGAAAGCGACAACGTGGCATTGACAAGTGAGGTATCTGGTACGACAACTATCAACGTGCCTGCAGTAAGCACCACTACTGCCAAGAAGACTGTGACTCTGCAAAAGGTGGCTAACGATGCTAATATCACTATTTCTGACAATAACGCTACGGCTACAGAGTCAACAAACTCAGTGCAAAACCTCACTGTGTCTGTGCCAAACAACTCAGAGTCGGCTCCGACATTGACTGTCAACATGCCTAAGTCTACCGTGACCCTTGCAGGTAATGCAGGTATGGCTACCTTCAAGAAGGTGACTGCCACCACCGCGGAGAACACTCTCGTGGTTAGCGATGGCGTTACCATCGACGAACTGGTAATCGAAAAGGGTAATGTCCGCATCAATAAGGGTGCTACCGTAAAGAGCATCACTTTGGCTTCTGGTAACACCACCTCTAAAGTCTTCTATGAGGATGGCGCCACACTGCCTACCAGCATGAGTATCACACCGCTACAAATCATTGAGACTGCTGATCAGTTATCTGCTGCTAGATACAAGGCAGGAAACTATGCATTGATGAATGACTTGACAGCCACTACTCAAGTTGGAGCTTATGGAGTAAATGTTTCTCTTGATTTGAATGGAAAAACTCTGACTACTTCAAATCTTATCTATTCTTATAACAAAGGTACTCTGACACTGAAGAATGGAAATATAAAGCAATCAGGCTCTAATACAAATATACAAGTTTATAGTGACTGCACATTGAATGTAGATGGTGTTACATATACAGGAACATCGAATACATACAACTGTATCTTTGTTGTGAATAATGCACAGAATGCAACAATTAACGTTAAGAATTCAACCATAAATGGTGGCTATTATGCTATATCAACCAATGCAAGCACAAATCCTGTGGCTACTTGTAAGCTTACATTGGAGAACAGTACGTTTGCTGCTGAAGAGACTGGCGCATTGCTTAACATCCCAGGTACTTTCACTATTACGAATTGTAAGTTCTCTGGTAATCACCATGGCGCTTTGCTTCGTGGAGGTACATACACTATTACTGGCTGCGAATTTACACTCAATGCTTCAATAAAGCCTTCTGACACTAAAGAGAATAACTGGTTGACCGTATGGGGAATCGGCAACAAGTGCGCTTTCGCAGCACTCACCGTCGGTAACTATAAGAACGACTCTTATCAGTATCTTACTAATATCACATTCAAAGAGGGTGAAAGTAATAAGAAGAATACGGCAACAGTTTCTGGTGATAACGCAAGCAGTTACCCTGCTATGCACGTTTGCGCTAACACTGACACGGACAAGGGTGTCACCATCACTGGTTTGAGCTACATCACTCTCTCTCAGACAAAGACTACTCCAAACAATGGTCCTGAGTATGGCACAGGTAACATCACTGTAGATAATGCAAAGATAGAGAATGCAAACATTCCAATGACTAGCAATTAATAATCTCCAATATCCTTCATGGATATACATACAAAAAGAGGGCGCGGATTACACCGTGCCCTTTTTCGTTAGAGAGGGCGCCGTACCTCCTATGGTTACCATTGCTTGCTTGGTTGCAGCGGCCCCTGCTTTGCAACTACTACAAAAACTTACTCAATTTGTCCACTAAATACAACGGCAAGTTGAGAAGGTTATCATCTTTCCGAAGATTGAGCGTGGAGAGGCGTATGCAGAGTTGGGGATTGTATTGTTTGCGATAATATGCCAAACTCTTTGCCGTGACATTCTTGTCAGCCTTTACCTCTATCGGGATGATTCTACCATCATCTTGAATGATAAATTCCACCTCTGCTTTATTACCAGAAGTCCAATAGTAGGGTGCACTTCCGTACTGCCTAACTATTGACTGTAAGACGTAGTTTTCTGCCATTACGCCCTTGAACTCGGTAAATAGACGGTCACCCTGCAATAGTGTCTCAAACTGTTTAGAGCCTCGTTGCACTCCTATATCTCATCGAAGAAAATAAGGGTGGAATCTGCAGATATGGCCTTGCCAGTCATCATCTCCATAGCCTTGATGAGTTTCTTAGGCTCTTTTGTCCGTTTGAAATCTTCCTTTGCAGCAGGCATTGTGTCAAAGTTGATGTAAACAACATCTTCAAAGCACTCATTTCCAAATTTCTTCAATGCCCACGACTTGCCCACTTGGCGTGCGCCCTGCAGTACCAAAGGCTTACGGCGAGTCTTCTCTTTCCACACCTTTAATTCATCCAAGATGTCTCTTCGTATCTCTGTCATACTTGGTCTTAGTATCAATTTTCGGCAAAGTTACACATTTTTGATATCAAAAAGTGGCAAACTTGCACATTTTTCATATTTATAGGAGGTACGGTGCCCTCGCTGTACCATACGCAAACATATAGAGGTAATTCGTAGTAGGCGAAGCGTCCTCGCTTTGCCCTCGCAAGAGAAAATCACTCTGAGTTTGCTTGGTTGCAGCGGGGACGCTGCAACTACTATACGGTGCCATACCTTCTAATATTACTACTGCTTGCTTGGTTGCAGCGGGGACGCTGCAACTACTATACTGATGCCATACCTCCTAATATTACTACTGCTTGCTTGGTTGCAGCGGGGACGCTGCAACTATTAGACGGATGACGTACCTCCTACAAATACCTCCGCTTGTTAATATTCTTGCCCTGTTTAACTATTATTAACGGGGGGGGTAGGTCGGTACCTTTTATTTACATATCTTTGTGGCCGATAATATCCGAAAGGTTGATTAGAGAGGCACTTGGGTCATAATGTCGCGCTCGATGAGCGTCGGCATGTTTTCCCTATGGCACAGGCGGTTTCCTCCGTCTTATTTTATAAAAAACAATAGAATAAAAGGACGCTCTTGGCAGGGAAGAGCGAGGGCATGAAATTGATGAGATTATGACAAAGAAGTATGTTACCCCAGAAGTGAGAGAGGTAGAAATCGAGACATCACCATTGATGACAAGCGCCAAAGGCTCAATCCTTGACATGGAAGATGCAGATGATGATGAGTAAAATTATGCCTTGCGATATTCTGATGGGGTCTTGCCCGTGTGAGTCTTGAAGAAGCGGACGAAGTGCTGTGGATACTCGAAACCCAACTGGTGACTGACCTGCGTGACATTGAGACTGTCATCAGATAGGAGTTGCTTGGCAGCGCGGATGACCCTGTCATTGATATAATCCTTGGCAGTGCGTCCCGTCTCCGTCTTTACCAGTTCACCGAAATACTTTGCCGAATAGCAACACTTATCAGCAAAGTATGCCACCGATGGCAAACCCTCATGACAGGCATTCATCGCTATATATTCGTCAAGCATGGTGGCAAACTTCTTCACCACTGAGTGATTTATCTCCTCTCGCGTAATAAACTGGCGGTCATAAAAGCGCAGACAGTAGTTGAGTAGTAACTCGATATTGCTCACTATGAGTTCACGCGTGTGCTTGTCGATGTTATGACACAGTTCTTGCTGTATCATGGAGAGCACATCACGAAATATGGATATCTCATCCGTGGAGAGATGCAGAGCCTCATTGGATGTGTAGTCAAAGAACTCATAGCGACCGATGTTGCGTCCCAACTGTGTACGGTTGAGCAAGTCGGGATGAAAGAGTAGGGCAGTCCACTTGGGATATATCACCCCAGGATTGGGCTTGACGTGGAGGCTCTGGCCAGGTGCAAAACTCGTCACCGTCATTTCGTCGAAGTCATATTTCGTCCTGCCGTAAGAGAGTTCGCAACCCTTGTTCTCCTTCAGAAATAGCGCATATATGCCGTAGTGGCAAATGTGCTCCTCCAGTGCGTGTTGCTGGTCATAGCGTACGACGCTCACCAGCGGATGTTGCGTCTCAAATCCGTATTGGTCATTAAACTCCTGTACAGTATTGAATGTCAACTCTTTCATAGCCTTGACTGTAAGTCTCTGATTTGCTGTATTGTATAA
>CAVABU010000149.1:0-5050 GCA_963586965.1 Gemmiger formicilis | reverse complement strand
CCCATGACCTACGCATTACGAATGCGTTGCTCTACCAACTGAGCCATATCGGCATCCCAAAGACTGAAGCCTTGGAAAGTTTTGTCGGATATTGTGCAAAGTTGCCACAACCACAAAACCGATGCAAAGTTACAATTTTTTTTCTTTCCTGCAAACATTCAAGCCAATAAATGTCGCTTATTAGAAAATGTAATCCCCACATGACAAATTTATGTATTAAAGTTTTGTGGATATTATCTTTTTATATAAATTTGCGTTAGATAAAAACTTAAATCTAAAATAATCAACATGAACGAAAAAAGAGTTTATACCTTCGGAAACGGAAAGGCCGAAGGTAATGCGCAGATGCGCGAGGCTCTCGGTGGCAAGGGTGCCAATCTGGCCGAGATGAACCTCATTGGAGTACCAGTACCTCCAGGTTTTACTATTACTACTGACACTTGCAACGAGTATTATGCTATCGGACAGGAGAAGATTGTCGAACTGCTCAAAGATGATGTCGAGGCTGCAGTCAAGCACATCGAGACGTTGATGCACAGCCAGTTTGGTAGCGTGGAGAATCCTCTGCTTGTATCTGTTCGCTCAGGTGCACGCGCTTCCATGCCTGGCATGATGGACACCATCCTCAACCTCGGACTTAATGATGAGGTGGCTGAGGGCATGGTGAAGAAGACCAACAATCCTCACTTCGTCTATGACTCATACCGCCGCTTCGTGCAGATGTACGGCGACGTGGTGCTGGGTATGAAACCAGTCAACAAGGAAGACATCGATCCATTTGAGGCTATTATAGAAAAGGTAAAGGAGGAGCAGGGCGTCGTTCTTGACAAAGACTTGTCGGTAGACTCGCTAAAAAAACTCGTACAACTCTTCAAGGCTGCCATCAAGGAGCAGACAGGTCAGGACTTCCCTACAAATCCTATCGACCAGCTTTGGGGTGCCATCTGCGCCGTGTTCCGCTCATGGATGAACGAGCGCGCCATCCTCTATCGTAAGATGGAAGGCATACCTGACGAGTGGGGTACAGCCGTGTCTGTCATGGCGATGGTATTCGGTAATATGGGTGACACCTCTGCTACTGGTGTTTGCTTCTCTCGCGACGCTGGTAATGGCGAGAACCTCTTCAACGGAGAGTATCTCATCAATGCACAGGGTGAAGACGTGGTGGCTGGTATCCGCACACCACAGCAGATCACCAAGATCGGTTCTCAGCGCTGGGCTGAACGCGCAGGCATCTCTGAGGCAGAGCGCGTAGCTAAATATCCTTCTATGGAGGAGGCTATGCCCGAACTCTACAAAGAACTCGATGCTCTGCAGGACAAACTCGAGCATCACTATCACGACATGCAGGACATGGAGTTCACCGTGCAGGAGGGCAAACTGTGGTTCCTCCAGACTCGTAACGGAAAGCGTACGGGTACTGCTATGGTGAAGATTGCCATGGACTTGCTGCATGAGGGTATGATTGACGAGAAGACTGCCATCATGCGTTGCGAACCACAGAAACTTGATGAACTCCTTCACCCAGTATTCGACAAACTCGCACTCTCTAAGGCAAAGGTTATCACTCAGGGTCTGCCTGCATCTCCAGGCGCTGCTTGCGGACAGATCGTATTCCATGCAGACGATGCTCAAGTATGGCATGCTGATGGCAAGAAGGTGGTCATGGTGCGTATCGAGACTTCTCCTGAAGACCTCGCTGGTATGTCAGCAGCCGAAGGTATCCTCACTGCTCGTGGCGGTATGACCTCTCACGCTGCCGTTGTGGCTCGTGGTATGGGTAAGTGCTGCGTGTCTGGTGCGGGCGCTATCAATGTGGACTACAAGTCTAAGACTGTAGAGATTGACGGCACTGTATATAAGGAGGGTGACTACATCTCGCTCAATGGTACCACTGGTCAGGTGTATGCTGGACAGATACAGACCAAGGCTGCCGAACTCTCAGGTGACTTCAAGGAACTGATGGATCTCTGCGATAAGTACACCAAGATGGAGATTCGTACCAATGCCGACACTCCTCATGACGCTGAGGTGGCACGTGCATTCGGTGCTAAGGGTATTGGTCTGACACGTACAGAGCACATGTTCTTTGATGATCAGAAGATTGTTGCCATGCGTGAGATGATCCTCGCTGACTCTGTGGAGGGTCGTGAGAAGGCACTTGACAAGTTGTTGCCATATCAGATGGTAGACTTCTATGGCATCCTCAAGGCAATGGATGGTTGTCATGTGAATATCCGTCTCCTCGATCCACCTCTCCACGAGTTCGTACCTCATGATCTTGCTGGACAGGAGACTATGGCACGTGAGATGGGTGTCAGCGTGGAGGAAATCCAGAAGCGCGTCAACTCACTCGCTGAAAACAATCCTATGCTCGGTCACCGCGGTTGCCGTCTGGGTATCACCTTCCCTGAGATCACAGCCATGCAGACACGCGCCATCCTCGGTGCCGCATGCAAGTTGAAGAAGGAAGGCTACGATCCACGTCCTGAGATTATGGTGCCACTCATCGGTACCGTGGCAGAGCTCAAGCAGCAGAAGGGCATCATCCTCGAGACAGCCAAGAAGGTGTTCGCAGAGGCTGGCATAGAGGTAGAGTTTGAGATCGGTACCATGATAGAGATACCACGTGCTGCCCTCACCGCAGGTCAGATTGCCGAGGAGGCACAGTACTTCTCATTCGGTACCAACGACCTCACACAGATGACCTTCGGTTACTCTCGCGATGACATCGCCAGCTTCCTCCCAGCATACATGGAGAAGAAGATCCTGAAGGTAGACCCGTTCCAGGTGCTCGACCAGGAGGGTGTAGGCCAGCTCATCAAGATGGCAGTGGAGAATGGTCGCAAGACACGTCCAAACCTCCGCACAGGTATCTGTGGCGAGCATGGTGGTGAACCATCTTCAGTGAAGTTCTGCGCTAAGGTTGGCATGAACTATGCATCATGTTCTCCATTCCGTGTGCCTATCGCACGTCTTGCTGCCGCACAGGCTGCCGTAGAAGAATAACTCCTCAATCAATAAATCATAAAAAGGGCAAGCGATTCTCATGTCGCTTGCCCTTTATTCATAGTAGGCGAAGCGTCCTCGCTTTGCCCTTTAGGATGTACGGCGCCCTCGCTTTGCCCATTTAGGAGGTACGGCGCCCTCGCCGTACCACACGCAAGCAAGCAATGGTTACGTAGTAGGTGCTGCGTCCTCGCTACACCTCTCAAGCAAGAATTCTCCTTTGCGATGGTACGGCGGGGGCGCCGTACCTCCTATGGATACCACTGCATACAAGCGTATAGTACGGCGAGGGCGCCGTACCTCCTATGGATACCACTGCATACAAGCGTATAGTACGGCGGGGCGCCGTACCTCCTATGGCTCACGCCTTTGAGTGGTTGCAGCGGGGACGCTGCAACTACTATGAAATGCTTTACCATAGTGCGACTTTGCCCCCAACGCCAAGGTCGAGAGTGGCTGACGTGATGCCTAATGCTCTGAACACTCGACTGATAGTAGAGAGCGTAGGAGAGTTTCTTCCACCATGTTGTCAAACTCATCCCTTGCGGCCGTTCCTTTTACTCCAATGATTTCATCAGTCACCTCATCCAGAGTATAAAATTTCATGTTTTCTATTTGTTTCATATGTCTATTTTTTGTATTACCAATGCAAAGATAATGCTTTGTTTCTTGAAAGGCAAATATATAAAGAGACATATATGGTATATAATGACAATTATCCCGTCAGCAGTCCAGTTGCCAAATGTAAAAAGATCATATGTCTGATGTAAATAGTTAGGTTAGAGCGATTGCTGACGACCGCCATCACAATTGCTGACGACCGCCATCAATGTTGTTGACGAACGCCATCATTGTTGCTGACGACCGCCGTCAATGTTGTTGACGACCGCCGCACATTCATATAAGTTGCCTTCTTGCACCGCAAGTGCTGAGTCTTTACATCGTGGGAGTTGGCATTTCATAGGAGGTACGGCGCCCTCGCCGTACCACACGCAAGCAAGATAATGGTAACGTAGAAGGTGCTGCGTCCTCGCTGCACCCCTCAAGCAGGAATCATCTTTTGCTATAAGGGTGTGTCAAAATAGGTTATCGCCCCAGCGGGGCTATTAGTAGTTGGGCTTACAGCCTGCAAATACGAAGAAAATACAGTTTTGACACACCCTCTCCTAATAAATGCATATTAGTTCGCACTGACTTTTATGCTTTAATCATTACTGAATAGTTGCGACTGCATAGATAAATATATGAAATAATACTAAATGATATTCACAAAATTTGTGAATATCAAATTTATGCCTTACCTTCGCATTCATAAATCACTATAACTATGGAAGTGAAGTTTACAGAGGATTATCTGCGAGACTTATACCATACGGGTAAGTCGGATAAGAAGCATCGCTTTCAGCCACAAATAGTCAGAAAGTATATTCGAATTATAGATCTTATGATTGCAGAAGTGAATGTGCAGGGTCTATGGAAATATAATTCTCTCAATTATGAACGGCTTGAAGGGGATAAGGCAGGATTGTCTTCGGTAAGAGTCAATGACCAGTATCGGATAGAGTTTGAGGAAGAATTCGAAAATGGTCAAGCTATAGCCACAATATGTAATATAACGGAATTGTCAAATCATTATAAATAGGCTGATTATGGATAATATGATTGCAAATAATATGACTCCAGCTTTTCCTACTCATCCTGGGGAAGTCTTAAAGGATGAAATAGAATATAGAGGCATTTCTCAGCGTAAGTTGGCCGAGGAAATGGGCATTGCTTATTCGGCTTTGAATGAGATATTGAATGCACGTCGGCCTGTTACGGAGAAGACTGCATTGCTATTTGAGGCGGCGTTGGGCGTAAATGCCGAACCATTGCTTAAGATGCAGATGCGGTATAATATCCAATTTACCAAAAAGGATGCTTCTTTTATGAAGCGATTGTCGCAGGTTAGGAGAATCGCTGCAGCATTATAATTGCTCTTCAGGTGCATTGCCATATGGCAAAGAAGCAGTAACTTTGCACTTTGTTATGAGCAACACAA
>CAVABU010000148.1:1351-5122 GCA_963586965.1 Gemmiger formicilis | reverse complement strand
TGGTTATCCAAACAGCAGGGCAAGGGTGCCGTATCAAACAAAGGGCAAAGCGAGGACGCTTCGCCTACTATGACATGCATAACTTAGTAGTTGCAGCGAGGACGCTGCAACTACTATAAAATATTATTCTTCCCAAACTAAGTAGGCAGATACCAACCAATGGTTCATCTCATCACCTTTGATTGGTTGAGCCTTTGGGATGCTGATGCTAAACGAGTGTTTGCCAGCGGAGATGCCATCAAGTATGATTTCCTCAGGTACGATGTCCGAACCAGGACACCAATTGGAGCGTGAGAAGTCAGACGAACCGACAGGCTCTTCCACCTCTTTCTCCGTGTATTTTCCATCCTCGCCTATGTAAGAGGCAACGCGCTTCTCAAGCCATACACCTGTGCCAGGATTGAAGCGACGGAATGAAGCACAGTCGTCACGCCATGGGGTAAACTTATACACCTCCTTGCCGTCGACGGATAGAATATTCTCTTGTGGTGTGAACTCATCGCCACCATCATGTCCGCCATGGCCTGTTACGATATATTTCAGACGCACATTCTTGGCATTCTTTGGCATGGTGAAGTCTGTAGTGAGAGGCTTGCGTGCGAAGATGTCTGGATATTCCTGTCCGATGTAATACACGGTGTTGACCAGTGGCAATACGTGTGTGCAGGGTAGGGGGTCGCAACTGAATTTACTCTCCTTAAACTCCAACTCCACGCTTGCCAAATAGCCTTGCTCGGTCCAGGTGTCGATGAATACTCCCACATAAGCCTCGTCTTCCAGTGCGGAATATCTATCCGTGATATCCTGTTGCCACTCCACGCAGTCAGCCCATTTGGCTATGTAGACAGGTCGACGCTTTGATGAGAGTTCGTTATCCTTGTCACTATAGTATCCCACGCCAAATGGAGTCATAAATCTCATCAGTTCGATGGTGGGCTGATAGTCCTTTCCTGCCACCACTCCGATGAGTTTCTCATATTTTAGAGAGTCGACAGCAGGAAACTTATTTTTCCCCTGGGCTATCGTCATGAGGTTGATGGCAGACTTCTTTGGCAGGACGAATACCGATCCCGTCTTGTCCCAGCGGTCGCCGTTGGATGCCACGGTGGTCTTGATGTTGACCTTTACGTTGCGCTTGTAGTGTGGCAGTCGTATCTTCTTCAAGATGATGCGCCCATTGACAAGACGGATGATGCCGTCGGAGTCAGCCTCATTGTAGTTAGCGAGTTTGTTAGGGTCGAAGTGTATGTTTGTCTTGTCAAACACCTTTATAGTGGTGCTGCGCATTGCTGCATACTCCTTGTGGTTGCCAGCCATGGATGCGAGCGACAGTAGGAGTAGCAGGGATGTGAGTATCTTTCTCATATATACTTATAATATGTGTTACAAGTTATTTTAGTTGCTCTCTATCACCTTACCTGCTCCGCGATAGAGTTTGATAGGTCCGTCGAGTAGTACTGCCACTACGGTGATCATTGGGTCGAGAGCGCGCTCAGGCACATCGATATAGAGATTTCCTGGCACCTCACTCCAATAGTTCTTATTGTATACCTTTGATGGGATTATCTCTCCATCGCCTACCACCCACACTCGGTTCACCTTATTCATCAGACCCTTTATCTCCAAAGGTCCGTTAGGTTTATATGGCAAGTAGAGATACAATATGTCGCCAGCCTTATTGAGAGTGGTGTAACCCTGGAAATGCTCGCCAGGGATACCTGCACGGGTGTCATAGATGGCTTCCTTGTGTTTCTTTGTCCATCGTGCGAATTCCTTGAGCACAGCCACCTGCTCTTCGGGTATAGTGCCATCTTCCTTCGGCCCTATATCGAGGAGCATGTTGCCTCCCATCGCAAGGCAGTCTACGAACGTTCGCAGGAGCATGTACGGTGTCTTGTAGTTGGTGTCGGCATGCTGATAGCCCCATGAGTCATTCATCGTCATGCACAGTTCCCAGTGCTTTTCTTCTGGACGCACCACTGGCACACCCTGCTCTGGGGTGGCATAGTCACCATAGCCTTGTATGCGTGAATTGATGATGACATTCTTGTTAGCCTTGCGGAGAAATTCCGACAAGCCCTTGGCATTCCATGTCTCAGCAGTCTGCTCCCAGTCACCATCAAACCAGTATAGATCAGGCTTGTAGGCATTGAGCTCTCCAAGTTGGTCGAAGTCAAACTTAAGAAATTTCTGCCATCTTGCCGAATCATCCTTCACACTATAGCGAGTCTCAGTGCGTGTAAAATTGGGGTAGTCCTCGTGAGACCAGTCTATGAGCGAATAGTAGAGTCCCAACTTCAGTCCGTGCTTGCGCACCTCCTTGACGAAAGGTGTTATCAGGTCGCGCTTGGCTGCTGTAGCGGTCGTGGTCTTCAGATTGCTATACTTAGTGTCCCACAGTGCCACTCCGTCATGATGCTTGGTCGTGATGACTGTGTATTTTGCGCCACTCTCCTTGATGAGGTCGAGCCATGCCTTAGGGTCATAATTCTTAGCTGTAAAACCATCACACTGGCTCATATACTGCTCGTAGGGCAAGTATTTGTTGTGAAATGACCAACTCTCGGACACTCCATTGACTGAGTAGATGCCCCAGTGAATGAAGATGCCCAGTTTGGCATTGTCAAACCACTCCATGCGTTTGTCCTTCTGTTCTTCCGTTTCGGTCTGTGCTACACTTTGTGCCGACACGGACGAGAAGGCTGTGGCAAGGAGCAAAGAGCATAATAGGTGTTTCTTATTCATAAGCGTAATCTGTTTTAGTTATTTTATACAAAGGTAATAAAAAGATGGAAATATTGAAAGAACCGATTATTATTATTACTTTTGCAGAGTGAACAATCTTCGCCGTATTCATAATATACATCTGTGTGTCGTGGCTACCATAGCTATGGCAATCTTTTCTGCGTGCAATTCCTCACGCAATATCCCCGAAGGAAGTTTTTCGCTTGAGAATGTAGCCGTGGAGGCTGACAATGGTGAAATCAACACCTCGCAACTCGCTTCGTATGTGAGACAGAAGCCAAACTCTCGATGGTTTTCGCTCATAAAGCGACCAGGTGCCAAACCGGTCATCTATGACACCCTGTCTGCTATGCGCTCGGCTGACGACATACGCTCTGCTGTGCGCAATATGGGATTTCTCCATGCAGAGGTGGATATAGACAATAAGACGAAGGGCAATAAAGTGAGCACGCGATATAAAATCAAATCGGGTACACCTTACTTTATATCTGACTTTAAATCAATTATCTATGACGATAGTCTAAAGCAGATTATAGACCGTAATAAGTATCTACTTGCACCCTTGCGTCCTGGCAGACGATTCTCCGTGGTGACGCTTAGTGACATCCGCAAGCAGATGACCACGCTCCTCGTTGATAGCGGATATTATCATTTTCACAAAGACTTCATCGAGTTTGATGTTGATACCGCACAAGGCAGTAGCGATGTGGGTGTGGTGATGTCTATCTATAAATACAAGCCAAGCAATTCAGCTAAGGAAGAACTGCATAAACAATACCGCATTGGTAAGGTCAACTATGCCAGTGTAGATGGAGGCAAGATGCACTTGAGGCGCTCCGTACTGGAAAACACTACAGACTTCAAACCGGGTGACCTCTATTCGGCACAGTCTCTGCAGAAGACCTACAACAATTTCTCCCGACTGCAAGCCGTGAGATACACCAACATACGCTTCGACGAGCATCCCGACAACAATACTCTCGACTGCGCCATACAGGTGAGCACCACCAAACCGTCTTCTTTGTC
>CAVABU010000148.1:0-1086 GCA_963586965.1 Gemmiger formicilis | reverse complement strand
GTGTCCTACAATCTGCAAAACCGACCGGAGTTTCATCGTCGCCTCTTCTCATCCGCATGGCGCTATCGCTGGGCTGACGTCACGGGCAAGGTGAAATATAGGTTTGACCTCATAGACCTCAACTATGTCTATATGCCTTGGATATCAGAGACTTTCCGCAAGGATTACTTGGAAAGTACTGATAATAGAAACGCCATACTCAGATACAACTATGAGGACCTCTTCATCATGAAGATAGGATTTGGCATCACCGTCAATCATAGCAACTACTCCATAAGAACCAATTTGGAGACTGCTGGCAATGTGCTCCATGGGGCTTCGAGACTATTCAAGTTTAAGAAGAATGAAGACGGACAAAGCACCCTCTTCAATATAGCCTATGCGCAATATGTCAAGGGCGATATAGACTACACCAAACTAGTCAACTTTGACGAAAACAATCAGTTGGCATTTCATGCAGCACTCGGCGTGGCTTATCCTTACGGTAATAGTAAGGTGCTACCTTTCGAGAAACGTTATTTCTCGGGCGGAGCCAACAGTGTGAGAGGATGGAGCGTGAGAAGCCTCGGCCCGGGAACGTTTAAGGGCACGGACGGTAGGATAGACTTTATCAATCAGACGGGTGACATCAAGTTGGACTTGAGCGTGGAATATCGGTCAAAACTCTTCTGGAAACTTCATGGAGCCGCATTCATAGACGCAGGCAACATATGGACCATACGCGAATATGACGAGCAGGCGGGTGGACAATTCCTTTTGGATGAGTTTTACAAGCAGTTAGCAGTATCCTATGGTTTGGGCCTTCGCTTCAATTTTGACTATTTCATATTACGCTTCGACTTCGGTATGAAAGCCGTCAACCCTGCCTACAATACCAAACGGGAGCATTTCCCTCTCCTATATCCCAAAGTCAGTCGCGACCTTGCATTCCACTTTGCTGTGGGAATGCCATTTTAGGCCATTCATCGGAGATTACCACCTTCCACTTGCCGTCGCGTCTCACGAGCATGAGTGTGGCAGTGGCGCTTTCATGCAGTTTGGCAGGACGTCCGATGGTGTCGGCATGGCAGAAATTGTCTACCTCCA
>CAVABU010000147.1:0-5274 GCA_963586965.1 Gemmiger formicilis | reverse complement strand
CCCCCTGATTAACAGTCAGATGCTCTAACCAACTGAGCTAAGGAAGCATTGCTTTGTAATTGCGGTGCAAAGGTAGTGGTATTTTCTGATACCTGCAAACATTTTCGCAACTTTTTTACTTTTTCCTTGCAAAAAAGTTGAAAAAGACTCTTCACCTTATATATAAATGGGATTAATATCGTAATTTTGCACGACAATTGATTCAGATATGAATTTATCAATACGCATGAGAAGAACAGGATTTCTCGTGACGTTGCTCTTATATTTCAACATGTGTTGTATGGCACAGGGCAATGGTCACAATTTTGATGTAGCAAAGAACCTTGATGTATTCAACTCTCTTTACCGCAGTCTTGACATGGTGTATGTCGACACCCTGGATGCCAATAGGGTCATCGGCAACGGCATAAAGGCGATGCTCTATTCGCTCGACCCCTACACTGTCTATTATCCAGATGATGAGGTGAAAGACTTGCGCCAGATGATAACTGGCAAGTATGCTGGTATTGGTGCGCTGATACGTGAGAATATCCAACAAGGATGCTGCATCATCGATGCGCCTTACCCCAATATGCCTGCTCAGGAGGCGGGACTAAAGAAGGGCGACAGAATACTCTCCATCGATGACTCCACGATGGTCGGCAAGAAGTCCGACTATGTGAGTTCGCATCTCAGGGGTGACGCAGGAAGCACATTCAAACTAAAGATACTGCGTCCGTCTACCAACAAGGAGATGACATTCAATATCACCCGACGTGCCATACAGATGCCACCAGTCACCTATTATGGTATGATGCAGGACGGCATCGGCTACATCAATCTTGACCAGTTTACTGAAGACTGCGCCAAGGATGTGCGTCGTGCATTTATCGAACTCAAGCAACAGGGTATGAAGAAACTCATCTTCGACCTACGCGAGAATGGTGGCGGATCTGTACAGGAGGCGATATCCATCATCAACATGTTTGTGCCACGCGATGTCACCATCCTCACCATGAAGGGAAAGTTGCAACGCTCCAACAGTACATACAAGACCACCGTGGAACCCATTGACACCATCATGCCTATCGTGGTGCTGGTGAATGACAACACGGCGAGTGCATCGGAGATAACAGCGGGAGCACTGCAAGACCTTGATCGCGCCGTAGTGATGGGCACACGCACATTTGGCAAGGGACTGGTGCAGACCACACTTGACCTGCCCTACAATGGACAACTGAAACTCACCACAAGCAAATACTACATCCCAAGCGGACGCTGCATACAAGCCATAGACTATAAGAACAAGTACGGTGGCTACAAGGAGCATATACCCGACTCGCTGACACGCGTCTTCCATACTATCGGCGGCAGAGAGGTGCGTGATGGCGGTGGCATCAAGCCAGATGTGGAGATACAGTCGGACACTCTGACCAATTTGGTGTATTATCTCATCAATGCCCGCGACTCTTCTGAGGTGGTATTCAATTTTGAGTACGACTACATACAAGCGCATCCTACAATAGCTGACCCGAGCAGTTTTGCCCTTACCGATGAAGACTTCGATGAACTCAAGAAACGTGTCATGGCAAGCGACTTCAAGTATGACAAACAGACGGAGAAGTTTCTTGGCCAACTAAAGGAACTCGCCAAGTTTGAGGGATACTACGACAATGCCAAGGAAGAGTTTGCTGCCCTGGAGGCAAAACTCACTCATAATCTGGAACACGACTTGGAGGTCAACCGCGAGATGATAAAATACATGGTGGGCAGGTCCATCGTGCAAAACTACTATTATGATGCTGGAGCCATGCAGTATTCGCTGCGCTTTGATTCGCAGTCGAAGAAGGCTATCCAACTGTTGTCATCAGATAGCGAATACAACGCCATACTCCACAAACAATGATCGGAACAATCACTAACACCGCCTGCATCATTGTCGGTTCTCTCGCCGGATGCATGATGCGTAAGGGTATCAAGGATAGATACAAGGAGTCCCTCTTTAATGCCATGGGACTGGCATCGCTGGCTCTTGGATGCAATGCCTTTGTGCAAAACATCTCCAAGAGCGAGTTTCCTGTGCTATTTATCTTGAGTATAGCACTTGGTGGACTTCTTGGTAGCGTCCTCGACCTGCAGGGACGTGTGGACCGCTTTGCTGCCAAGAAAGGTGCAAGTCGTCTGGCAGAAGGTCTCACCATGGCATGCCTGCTCTATTGCATAGGCACATTCTCCATCGTGGGTCCGATACTCTCAGCACTCAAGGGCGACAATACTTTCCTTTACACCAACTCCACGCTCGACTTGGTGACATCTGCCGTCTTCGGCGCATCCTATGGCATTGGTATGGCATTGGCAGCACCGATACTCTTCGTCTGGCAGGGTTCTATTTATCTTATTGCAAAACTATCATCATCGGCAGAGGTGATGCAGGGACCACTGCTCAATGAACTATGCATCGTGGGCGGATTGCTCATTATGTCTTCAGGACTATCCATACTAAAGATCAAGGACTGCAAGACGCTCAATTACATCCCGTCACTCTTTGTGCCAATAATATTCTATCTTGTAAAATGTATAATACAGTAACTCTCAGCAACGGGCTGCGCATCATACACCGCTATTGCAATTCTCCTGTCGTCTACTGTGGCTATCAGATAGCTGCAGGAGCAAGGGACGAGGCCACGGGCGACGAGGGCTTGGCTCATTTCTGTGAGCATATGACATTCAAGGGCACAGCCCGTCGCAATCATCTCCAGATAATAAATGCTCTGGAGAAGGTGGGTGGCGAACTCAATGCCTTTACTGGCAAGGACACCACGGTGTATCACTCCGCCATACTCAAGGAGCATCTGTCAAAGGCGGTGGACTTGTTGACTGACATCGTGTTTCATAGCACTTATCCCGAAAACGAGACCGAGAAGGAGATAGAGGTCATCTGCGACGAGATAGAGTCTTACAATGACTCGCCTGCCGAACTCATATACGACGAGTTTGAGAATATCATCTTCGACCATCATCCTCTTGGTCACAACATTCTCGGCAGTCAGGAGAATGTGCGACGCTTCACTCCTGCTGACGCAAGAAGGTTTACTGGTAAATACTACACACCACGCAATGCCGTCTTCTTCTGCTATGGCGATGTGAGTTTCTCTCGTCTCTGCCGTCTGCTCGAGAAGCAAGACTGGCAACAAGCTGATATCAGCATAGACACTCCCAACGACTCCTTACTAAAACTAACCGCACGGACGAAGCAGACCATTACGCGTGACATGGACACTCATCAGGCTCATGTCATGATAGGCACGCGTGCCTACAGTGTGCACGACGAAAGGCGCATGGCTCTCTATCTGCTCAACAATATCATCGGCGGACCAGGCATGAATGCGCGTCTCAACATTTCGCTAAGGGAAAAGCACGGACTGGTCTACACGGTGGAGTCTACCACGGTCAACTATAGCGACACGGGCATATGGTCCACCTATTTCGGTTGTGACCCCAAGGATGTGAACACCTGTCTGCGGCTGGTGAGGAGGGAGCTGGATAGGTTTATGCAGCGTCCTCTCTCTGATGCACAACTCAAGGCTGCTAAACGACAGATAAAGGGGCAGATAGCCTTGGCATGCGATAGTCATGAAAACTTTGCCCTTGACTTTGGTAAGTCTTTTCTCCACTATGGATGGGAGAAGGACATCGAAGCCCTCTACCGTAATATAGAACAACTCACCTCCGCCCAACTCCAGCAGACGGCGCAGGAGATATTTGATGAAAACGTATTGACAACATTAATATACAAATAAAAACATGCGAATTACGACAAGGATTCTTTTCTGTGTCTTGGCCATGTGGTGCTACTTTGCCACCACCTCCTATGCCACGCACATCTTGATACTGCACAACGCAGTAAGTAGCGAGAATGCGGTGACCATCACTGCAGAATTAGCTGACAAGTATTACGGTGTAGACAATACCAATTACATACACTTATTGAAGTACTCTATCACTGGTATGTCGGAAGACGTTTTTAGCTCAGGCGACATCATGCTAAGCTATGATGGTGGCACCACATGGTCTATCGCCTGTGGTGGTCTTACTATGATGAATGCCAGCATGCCAATCCTCCTTCCGCTTGACAAGGACAAAGTGCGCTATCGCATCATCGTCTATCCGAAAGACGACTACAAGGACCAATATACCCAAGACGAGCTGACCTATGAGACTGCCGACTATGACATCAATGTAGACACACGAGTCGTCTATAGCGCCAGCAAAGTGGTCATGAATACGGGAGACCTTACTGGTACTGATGTCAACCTGTCGCTCCTTGGCACTACCAAGGGTGGTTATCAGATATGGGGATGCCAAGGCATTAATCGTCATATGTACACCCAATGGAGAATTGATGATGGAAGTAAATTGTCATTGGATCTCACTGACTTTTATAGCAACACTAACTATACCCTTACGACAAATTACAACGCAACATATCATCGACAAGTGCCAGATGGCACTCAACACTACCATTTCATCAAAGTGAAGGGACAGACCTCTGCAGAATACATCACTTGGTATGGCACGGAGAATTTCCGCCCTTATAGTTATTACCTCTACTCACGCTTCGAGTTCGCTCCCACCACAGACATCACGTATAGCAAGACTGCACCAGAGATGACACAGAGCATCAAGTATGCGCTGAAGGCTATCGACGGCAAGGTCCTTGACAACATCGCCGTGATGGCAAGTACTGACCATGGCAAGACATGGACAAAGGTGGGTGGCATGACATCAGGCTTTGCAGAGGGAACGAAGGAATTCTCCAATACTGAGACAGTGACCATCCCTACCATTGCTGACACGGTGAGATATAAGATCATCGCCACTGCGAAAAGCAGTTATGCACTGCTTGCAGACAATGGTTGCTGGACCTATGAGACTGAGGACTATCCCGTAGACGTATCTGACATCAATTGCTCCCTCCAAGTGGAGACACCCAACCGCACTACATATGCACAAGATGCCACCACTGGCGCTCGCACTTATGATGCCAAGATGACTTGGAAGGTGCTATACCAAGAAATGATTGACGCTGTCGACTTGCAGTGTAGCACTGACAATGGCAACACTTGGACGACCATTGGTACAAATAACAATGCTGAAGGCACTGAGACCATGAAGATACCTGTGACAGGCACCCGATATCTATTCCGTGCCGTGCCTGTCCTTAAGGAAGAGTTTGCTGATGTAGACATTCTCAATCAGAAAGCAGAGGCAGAGGTCGCTATGACCTACAATCCT
>CAVABU010000146.1:0-5309 GCA_963586965.1 Gemmiger formicilis | reverse complement strand
CTTCTCTCATACCAATCTAAAATATATAAAGCGATGGTATGCCTTTTATAATCATGAAGATATAATTGGTCACCAAGCTGGTGACCAATTGGACTTGCCCGAAAAGTTCAAGCTTGTTCCATGGCGACACCATGTTTGTATTTTTACAAAAAGTAGGACTATTAAAGAGGCTTTGTTCTATATAGATCGCACTGCTGAGGGCAACTGGAGTCGCCGTACGCTTGAAGATAACATAGAGTCTGACCTTTTTGGAAGACGGGGTAAAGCCGTGAACAACTTCAGAGAACATCTTCCAATGGTTCAAAGTAAACTGGCTGAGGAATTGCTAAAAGAGCCATATAAGTTGGATTTCCTTACTTTAAGGGAAGGTTATGATGAGCGTGACTTGGAGAATGCGCTTGCCCAAAATATCACCCGCTTCCTACTGGAGTTGGGACACGGCTTTGCCTATGTCGGGCGACAGATGGAACTGCGTATGCCCAGTGGGCAGTCGTTCTTTCCTGACATGGTGTTTTATAATATCCCATTGAAATGCTATGTTGTGGTGGAACTCAAAGTTGTGGACTTTATTCCAGAGTTTGCTGGTAAACTCAACTTCTATGTTACCGCGGCAGACAAACTGTTACGTGGTGATGGTGACAATTCCAGTATAGGACTACTCATTTGTCGGTCGAAAGATGATACGGTGGTGGAATGGTCGCTACAAGATATCAATAAGCCCATAGGTGTTTCGTCTTATCAATTGCAAGAAGTGGTGAGAAGAACCATAGAAGAGATGGAAGGAAAAATAAAACATATATAATAGTCACATAGATGTTACTCTGATGGTTAAAAGACACAAACGATGAAGAAATTCTTGCGATTGGTGTGATATTGTCAGATTTTATATTTAACTTTGTCCTATAGCGTATGCTCATTTATATAAATGACGTAAGGCATATTATAAATATGATAATTATAGAAGCGTATGAATAGAATGTTTGTTTTGTTGCTGGTGGCAGCAACCCTCGGTATATCGTCATGTCAGGAAAAGAAAACGCAGGAGAAGTCTGATGGCCAGGAGAAAGTAGACTCTCTGCAGCGTATCATTGTGCAGAAGGACAATGAGATAGATGACATGATGGGCACCATGAATGAGATACAGACAGGCTTGCAACAGATAAGCGAGGCAGAAAATCGTGTCAGCGTCATGGGTAGTAGCGAAGGCTATAGCGGTTCGCAACGCATAAAAGATGACATGGCATTCATCTCGCAACAGATGAAACGCAATCGAGAACTGGTGTCAAAGTTGCGCCAACAGTTGCGCGAGAGTTCTGTCAAGGGCAATAGTCTGAAGGAAACAATCAACGGACTTGTGCAACAACTCGATGCCAAAGATCGTGAACTACAACAACTGCGTGCCGAACTTGATCAGAAGAATATCCACATTGCCGAACTAGATAATACTGTCAATAATCTCAATACATCAGTCAATAATCTTACAGAGGAAGGCAATGCCAAGAGCCAGACCATCGCTGCACAGGATAAGCAACTCAATACGGCATGGTATGTTTTTGGTACGAAGAAAGAACTCAAAGACCAGCATATCATAGAGAGTGGAAGAGTTTTGCAAGCAAACTTTAATAGAAGCTACTTTACCAAACTTGATATCCGTATTGACAAGGAGATTAAACTGTATTCTAAGTCTGCTGAGATAATGACAAATCATCCGGCAGGCAGTTATACTCTGCAGAAGGATGCTAACAAGCAGTATGTGCTCCGTATCACCAATCCGGAATCATTCTGGAGCACAAGCAAGTATCTTGTCATATTGGTGAAATAAATGGATAGCCAGGACGAGCAGTTTATGCGCAAGGCTCTGCAGGAAGCAGAGGATGCTTATAGCGCAGGTGAGGTGCCTGTAGGAGTGGTAGTGGTGTGCAATAATCGTATTATTGCCCGTGCACATAATCTCACCGAGGTTCTCCATGATGTCACTGCTCATGCTGAGATGCAGGCGATAACATCGGCTGCCAATATGCTTGGCGGTAAATACCTGCGTGACTGCACACTCTATGTCACCGTGGAACCATGTGTGATGTGTGCTGGTGCTATCGGTTGGGCGCAGATTAGTAGGGTAGTATTTGGCGCTTATGACGAGAAGCGTGGTTTTACGGTCTATGCTCCTAAAGCCTTACATCCCAAGGCAGAGGTAGTAGGCGGAGTATTGGAGACAGACTGCAAGGCTCTGATGCAGAAATTCTTTAGTTCCAGACGCTAATGGCACAGCATAATGACTTCGGTAAATGGGGTGAGGACTATGCCCAAGAGTATCTCGTGAAGAAGGGCTATTCCATATGTAGCCGTGACTGGCATCTCGGTAAACGCGACATTGACATCATCGCAATTACTCCCGACATGATGACATTAGTGTTTGTAGAGGTGAAAACGCGTCAGACAGATGAGGTTATGGAACCGACTGCTGCCGTGGATCATAAGAAAATAAAAAGTATCGGCTATTGCGCCAATGCCTACATCAAGGAGCAGAATATAGATATGGATTTCCGTTTCGATATCATTACTATAGTGGGTAGCAAAGATACGACATTGAAAGTACAACATATAGAGGACGCCTTCAATCCCTGTCTGGTATGAATTGGCATATAATAAGACTTGATACTACTGACTCTACTCATGAGTATATAAGGCATCTTGACGATGACAGGGTGGTGGTCGTTGCTGGATATCAGAATGCTGGACGTGGACAGGGACAGAATAAATGGGAGAGCGAGCGTGATAAAAACCTACTATTCTCAGTTAAGACTCCTGTGCAGGATATCCCCGCCAACAGGCAGTTCCTCTTGTCTATGGCTGGTGCTCTTGCCGTGAAGGATGTGCTTGACTGCTATTCAGATGGGTTTACACTTAAATGGCCGAATGATATTTATTGGCGCGATAGCAAGATTAGTGGCACCATCATCGACACGTCAATCAGTGGCAAGGTTATCTCGCAGTGCATCTACGGCGTAGGTATAAATGTAAACCAACGCATATTCACGAGTGATGCTCCCAATCCAGTGTCGCTATATAATATAACAGGTAGTGAAACGGACCTAAATCATATACTTGACAAGTTTCTTCTGCAATTGCAACATAGGTTGGATGCGTTGGCAGACGGTCACAATGATGATATTTCGAAGGAATATTTCTCATGCTTGTATAGACGAAGCGGGTATTATGAATATGAAGATTGTAAAGGGCGGTTTAGAGCAGAGATAAAGGATGTACTCCACAATGGTCATCTCCTATTGCATGACAGTGATGGCAATGATCGCGACTATGAACTCAAAGAAGTGAAATTTATAATATAACACATATATAATCTTATGGCTAAGTTTAAACGTATACTGCTCAAGCTCTCGGGCGAGAGTCTTGCAGGTGAACAGAAACAGGGAATCAATACGGAGCGTCTCAATCAGTATGCTCAACAGATAAAGGAAATAGCTGACATGGGCGTGCAGATTGGTATTGTCATCGGCGGAGGAAATATCTTCCGTGGTTTGACAGGTGCCGGCAAGGGTTTCGATCGTGTGAAGGGTGACCAGATGGGCATGTGTGCCACTGTGATAAATTCGCTTGCACTCTCCAGTGCTCTTGATGCCGTAGGTCAAAAGAATCGTGTGCTTACCGCTATCCGTATGGAACCCATAGGCGAGTTTTATACCAAGTGGAAGGCCATAGAGTCAATGAATCGTGGTGAGGTATGCATCTTCTCTGCAGGTACAGGTAGCCCTTATTTCACTACCGATACTGGTTCGAGTCTGCGTGGCATAGAGATAGAGGCAGACGTGATGCTCAAGGGCACTCGTGTTGATGGTATCTATACTGCTGATCCAGAGAAAGACCCAACGGCAGAAAAGTTCCATGATATCACCTATGCAGATGTCATCGCACGTAATCTGAAGGTGATGGACATCACAGCCACCGCCATGTGTATGCAGAATGACCTGCCTATATACGTTTTCAATATGGATATACCAGGCAATCTTAAGAAGGTCATCGATGGTGAGAACATTGGTACACTCGTGCACAACTGATAACAATCAAAACAACTATAACCATTACTAACGTAAAAGACAATCATTATGACTGACCCTAAAGAAATACTCAGCCAC
Source organism: Gemmiger formicilis (assembly GCA_963586965.1). Lineage (GTDB taxonomy): Bacteria > Bacteroidota > Bacteroidia > Bacteroidales > Bacteroidaceae > Prevotella. The sequence goes on along the minus strand of CAVABU010000146.1, from coordinate 1,155 downwards.
TTCTGTATCGAAGGTGAGGTGACCAATGTGAAGCCACTCGGCAATGGACTAATCAATGACACATTCCTTGTGACCACGGCTTCCGCTGACACTCCTGACTATGTGTTGCAACGTGTCAACACCAATGTGTTTACTGACGTGGATCTCCTCCAACGCAACATAGAGATTGTGACTTCTCACATAAGGAAGAAACTCAAGGAAGCAGGTGAAGACGATATCGACCGCAAGGTGTTGCGCTTCATTCCCTCTACCGACGGGCCTTCTTACTGGAAGGATGGCGAAGGTAACTATTGGCGCATCTCGGTGTTTATCAGTAATGCACACACCTATGAAGCTGTGACACCAGAATATTCACGTTTTGCAGGACAGGCTTTCGGTAAGTTTGAGGCTATGCTATCAGATCTTCCTGAAGGCTCGCTGGGCGAGACCATCCCAGACTTCCACAATATGAGTCTGCGTTATCGCCAGTTGCATGACTCCATAAAGGAAGACAAGTCAGGACGCACTGTTGGCGTGGCAGACTTTATCGCTGACATAGAGAAATACTATGAGGAGATGAATCTTGCAAACGTGCTTTATGAAAAGGGATTGTTGCCCAAGCGCATCTGTCATTGCGACACCAAGGTCAACAATATGATGTTTGACGATGAGGGTAGGGTGCTTTGTGTCATTGATCTCGACACCACGATGCCTGGTTTCGTATTCTCTGACTATGGTGACTTCCTCCGTTCGGCAGCCAATGAGGTGGCAGAGGATGAGGCAGACTTGAGCAAGGTGGCTTTCCGTATGGATATATTCAAGGCTTTCACCGAGGGCTACCTGCAAGGTACAAGTTCATTCCTCACTCCTGTGGAAAAGGAAAATCTGCCTTATGCCGCAGCCCTCTTCCCATATATGCAGTGTGTGAGATTCCTTACCGATTATCTCAATGGAGATGTTTACTGGAAGTGTGCTTATCCTACTCACAATCTTGTGCGTGCCAAGAATCAGTGGCAACTCTTCCTCAGCGTGCTCTCTCATAAAGAAGAGATGACACAATTCATAAAAACGGCATGCGGGGAATAATTCTTCCATAGCCTATTTCATCTATTATGATTAGTAGTTGCAGCGTCCTCGCTGCAACCTTTCTCAAATAAGCATTTGAAAAGTAGGAGG
>CAVABU010000145.1:0-5484 GCA_963586965.1 Gemmiger formicilis | reverse complement strand
AGATACCTTCGTAGAGGCAGAGGGTAGCGTCCTTTGCAGTGCCACTGATCTTGTCACCTTTCTTAAGGCCGTGACCTTTAGTGAAGATCAGCATACCGCGCTCGCCATCGGAGATGTAGGCATTATTGCCGTTTACTCCTGTCACATATACGTTAGTGAATGTGAGGTCTGCGGTGCAACTTGTAACTCCGTTTTCTGCGAGTTTGTCTATCGCACCCTGCATATCGGAGATAGATCTGAATTCGCCCTTTACTGTGAGAGTGAATTCTGCGCTACTTGGGCTATGGGTGTCATCACCAGCATAGGTGGCGGTGATTTTTGTCGTGCCAGGATTGAGAGGTTTTATAGCTCCGTTGGATTCTGCAGTGGCAATCTTCTCATTGGAACTTGCATATGTGATGGTAGCGCCCTCTATGGCAGTGTCGCCAGACTTTACTGTTGCAGTGGCAGAAATCTCTTCTTGCACTTTAGTGGTTGCCTCAGTGCCAGTGATGTCGCTGAATGTTGTCGTAGTGGCAGTCTTGCTATCTTCGGTGTAGTAGGTTACTTTTGACACAGCGACGAAACCATTCTTAGAGCCATGCGATTTACAGTCAAATACCAGTTTGTAATAATACGAATTAGATGAATCAGAAATTGTGAATGATATATCTCCTTTTGCTATTGATGAGGTAGTTAACTTTTTAACGCTTTTACTACAAGCAGAATCAGAATAAACTTGTAGATATATGCCATTTACATAATTTGTAGCGATATCTGTGATATTGACAACTACCTTTGTGATTGGTTTGTCGAATGTATTGGCATTAACGATATAAGCTTCGGAAGCACTTCCATTTCGTCCACATTTGATGTTATTTGACCAAGATGAATTAAAATTATAGTTACTGAAATATGCTATATTCCAAGTGTCGTCATCTATTTTTGCCTGCCAAATCGATTGGTAAGTTGAAATACTGGGGCACGTTTCTTTTGAAAACGTCAGCGTCTTATATACCTCTTCACCAGCAAACGCTTTGCCCCCCCCAATGACAAGTGCAAAGAGGAGGAGTAATGTGAAACGTAAATAATGTTTCATAAATCGATAAGTATTAGAATGAGTATTGATGAAATGTTATTGTTAATGATGTTAATCCCTCTAAGACACAAAGTTAGTGATTTATTATAAGTTACGCAAGGATATCGCTGGCAATGTTGCTTATTTATATGAAAACTTGACTGTTAGGCTCTCAGCGAGAACTTTATCGTGAGTCCGCCACCAGGTGTGATCTCTGCTGATGCGGTGCCACCATGCACGGCTACGGCATTCTTTACTATTGCCATGCCGAGCCCCGTGCCACCTATCTTGCGTGAGCGTCCTTTGTCTACACGATAGAATCGCTCGAAGATGTGGGGTAGATGCTCGGGAGCCACTCCGCAACCGTTGTCGCTCACGGTGAAGTCATAGGCGCGCATCTCTCGCTTGCCATTGATGTCGCGCTCCTCGCTCTTTCTGCCCTCGCACTTTATGGTGATGGTCGTGGCACCAGTGGCGTGGGCGATGGAGTTGTCGATGAGATTGCGGAATATGGAGTAAACCAAACTGTAGTCGCCTGGGATGATGACCGTGTCAGGGAGCGTGAGCTGGGGCTTTATGTGGTGCTGATCGAGCTCCAGTGACGTGTCATCAAGTACTGCACTGATGACAGCCTTCACATCCACCATACTCTTCGGTTTGCCGTCAGTCTCCTTGTCAGCCACGGCATCCAGTTTGGTAAGCGTAGACATATCCTGTAGCAGTCGGCACATGCGTTCGCTCTGCTGATAGCAGCGCTCAAGGAAATGGCGTCGCTTATCTTCAGGAAGGTCAGGATTATTAAGAATAGTCTCCAGATATCCCTGTATGCTCGCAGCAGGAGTCTTCAGTTCGTGAGCAGCATTTTGTGTCAGTTGTCGCTTGAGTCGCTCCTTGTCCTCCTCCGAGTTGCGTAGTTTCCAATAGAGTTTGGTGATGGTATGCGAGATGTCACCAAGTTCATCATCGGGCACACGCTGCTCCAACTGCTTATCAAACTCCTCGCCTTGCTCTGCCTTGATGGCAAACTGACGCAGATAACCGATGTGACGGCTCACACGCTTGGTGTTGCTGTAGAGCACAAAACCAAGGATTACGGTAAGAATGAGAGTGAAATATACGTAGGTGTAGTCAGCCTCCAGACTATTGGTGAGCGTGGCAGAATAAGGGATGGCAGACCTTATTATATATGTCTTTCGGGATTTGCCTTTACCCACTGTGATGCGTGAGGCAGAATAGAAATAAGTATCGTTGGTGGTCTTGGAAAGTCGCTTTATGTCATAGCCTCTGCCATTTTGTAGCGCCATGCGTATCTCACGGCGCTTGAGATGATTCTCCATGTTGGAGATGTTATCATTGCCAGAGTCTGCAATGACCTTGCCGTCAGTATCGACGATGGTGATGCGTATGCCCTTCGTGTCATGAGTGCGCACGAAGTGCTGGAGTTTGTCGGAATAGATGATGCTGTCGCCAAGCCAATTGAGAATCTCGTAGTTGTTGGCTTGCAGCACAGACTGCATGATGTCAATCTTGTATTTCTTCTCGCGGTCATACTGATAGACAGCAAAGCATAGGGCGAAGAGTATGAATATGGACCCTACGCTTACAAAGAGGCTACTTTCGAATGACTTCTTACGTATCATACTACTTTTCAAATAGGTAGCCGAAGCCAAAGCGGGTCTTCACGCATTTGCCGTAGGCACCGATCTTCTTTCTTATGCGAGTGATATTGACGTCCACCGTGCGGTCAGTGACATAAGTGTCGCGTGGCCATATGCGTGACAGTATCTTCTCACGCGAATACACCTTACCAGGATTGCCCATGAGCAGGGCGAGTAGTTCAAACTCCAGTTTGGTAAAGTTGACATCCACGCCATCGATGGTCACAGACTTCTTGCCCATGTCGAGGATGATGCCCTCAAAGCGGATGATGTCATTATCCTCGTCGCTGATATTCTCAGCAGGCACGCGAGGCATCTTGGACGTACGGCGTATGACAGCCTTCACTCTTGCCTTCACCTCCTTTATGGATAGAGGTTTGGCGATGTAGTCGTCAGCACCGATGTTGAGGCCCTTCACCGTGTTGTCCTCATCATCGAGGGCAGTGGTGAAGATGATGGGGATGTGAGCCTTGTCAGGGTCAGACTTGAGCATGCGAGCCAACTTAAATCCTGATATCTCGCCCATCATCACGTCCAGGAGGATGAGGCTAAACTCATTTTGTCCCTCATTCTCGGGTGAGTTGATAATCACGAGAGCCTCCTCGGCAGAGTTGGCGGTCACCACCTCATAACCCTCAGTCTCAAGATTAAACTGCAGGATCTCGCATATATCCTGTTCGTCGTCAACAACAAGTATTCTGTTCATATCGCCTAAATGTTTTTCATGATGCAAAGATACGTCATACTTGTTACAAACGTGTTTCTTTTGTGTAACTATATCATTAAGTGACGGTAAAAGAATTCTCCGTGTTATGAGTATTGTTCTTTTACCGTCACCCGAAATATCTTATTGGTCGCCCTTAAGCTCCTGTACGATATTGATCACATAGTCGCCAATCTTCTCGCATTCGCAGATGAAGTCCACATAGAAGACGCCGAGCTGGTAGTCATATTCGTGATTATTGATAGACTGAATGTTCTCCGCCTTGAATACGTTACGCAGTTCATTGAGTTCCGACTCTGTCTCATAGTGTGCGCTCAGGCTGATGGACTTCGGTTCTTTATTGAGGTCATCATGCATCTCCTCCAAAGACTTTGTCGTCACCTTGAGCATGTCATTGATGTGCTGCAGTTGCTTCTCAGTGAAGTTGGTGTTTTGCAGTTCACGCTTGCGCTCGAGAGTGCGTCCAAGGTGATAAGCAGAGTCACCGATGCTCTCCATCTCATCGACTATACGGAGCATGTGAGTGATGTCAGCCTTTGATTCGTCAGAGAGTCGGCCCTCGGAGACGTGCGCCAGATAGTTGGCTATCTCCACCTCCATGTTATCAGTGATCTGTTCGTATTTGCCTATCTTGGAGAATATCTCAGCAAACTCCGTATCCTTCTCTGCAGTGATGAGGCTCTTCACCATGCCCATCATCTTCATCAGTCTGTCGGCAAAGACACCAATCTCCTTTCTTGCAGCCATGATAGAGAGTTCGGAAGTGGAGAGTAGACCGCCAGAGATGAATAGCAATCCCTTCTCCTGCTTGTCTTTCTCCTTCATTGGCAGGAGCCAGCAGATAAACTGCTCTATGCGGTTGACAAACCATATGAGGAGCAAGGTGTTGAAGACATTGAATGCGGTGTGGAATGCAGACAAGAGGAACATGTCATTGCTCTTCACGTGCATGATATTGTGCACAAACCATTCGATGCCATTACAAAAAGGATAGAATATCAGAAGAACCACTACGACACCAAAGACATTGAAGAATGTGTGTGCCAATGCTGCACGGCGTGCCTGGGTGTTGGCAGTGAATGATGCCATGAGAGCAGTGATGGTGGTACCGATGTTCTGACCCATAGCCAGTGCTGCTGCCTGGTGGAATCCGAATCCAGGGATGTGCATATCAAAGAGCATCAGCGTGATGGCCATCGTGGCAGCAGAAGCCTGCACGAGCATTGTGACAATGGCTCCCACAAAAACAAAGAGTATCATCACCCATATGCTATCACCAGAGACGTGCTGTAGCATGTTGGCTACCAAGGTACCGATATTGAGAGCTTCAGCCGACTTCTGCAGGTAGTTGAGACCCATGAAGAGAAATGCGAAACCGAAGAGAAACTCTCCTACGCTCTTGCGCTTATTCTTTTTAGAAAAGATGAGAGGCATTGCCAGTGCCATGATAGGAATGGCGAAGGTGGCGATGTCCATCTTGAAACCGATGGCGGAGATGATCCATGCCGTGATCGTAGTACCGATGTTGGCACCCATTATCACTCCTATGGCTTGCACGAGTGACATCAGTCCGGCATTTACGAAGCTCACCACCATGACCGTAGTGGCAGAACTTGACTGGATGAGAGCTGTGACGGCAATACCGGTAAACACGCCCATAACTCTGTTTTTTGTCATCATGCTGATGATGTTGCGTAGACGATCACCAGCAAACTTCTCCAGTCCCTCGCTCATTGTCTTCATTCCGAAGAGGAAGAGGGCGAGCGCACCCAGTAAGCTTAACAAGTCAAGTATCATATAGTGGTTTGTATGTATGTCAAACTGCCGTCTTGTTACAATGCAGTTACAAAATTAATACAAAAAATGATAAACTTGTACGTGTGTCAGTTAAAATTGCAAACGGGAGTAAAAAAATAGGAGGCGAAGCGCCCACGCTTTGCCCCTCAAACTATAAAATCTCTGACAGAGTATGTTTGTGGCGATTGATACTAAGAAGGAATCTATACCTCCTAAAAAGGGCAAAGCGAGGACGCTTCGCCTACTAA
>CAVABU010000144.1:0-5675 GCA_963586965.1 Gemmiger formicilis | reverse complement strand
CTTCAGCAATAACACAAATCTGCACTGGGTAGACCTCTCGGAGTGTGACACGCTGCAGAGTGCTATCGATGCACTCGACATTTGTCCTGAAGCTCTCGTCTATCAGCCATCGACATTTGATAGTAGCTCTTCAGATAACGTGGTTAGCGTCAAGGATGGTGCATTGTGGTGCAGTAGCTATCACATGACCGATAAGTTCGGTTATGATGTACCTAAGGCGTTCACCGCAGGAGAAGTCATCTTCGGCAGGGAATTCACACCTTATACTTATAGCACTATCATGTTGCCATTTGATGTGGACATCTCACAGATGACGAAATCTTTCCTTGCTTACGCCTTGGACACTGACAATACGAAGAGTGGCGAACTGCACTTCAAACGTGTGCAGAGCATGAAAGCCAACACTCCTTATGTGGTGAGGGCAAAGACAAACTGTATGGAGATAGATTATGGCAATATCTCTGTGCCAGTGACACCTGCGCGTAGCAATGTGGTGACAGCCACCGACTACATCATGGATGGCAGTCTGCAACCTATAAGTGAAGCGGATGCTAAGGATCTGAAGATGTTGGTGATGAACGATAGCACCAAACTGTGGAATCTCTTTAAGGCATCGGAGACTTGTAGCGAGATACCGCCTTACACTGGCTACGTGAGGACAAACACGACCACAGCGTCTTCCAGCGATGTGCAGACAGTGTTTGCTGACAACAATTACTATTATTATATAGGTGATGTGAAGCATCCTCTCGATGGTAGTAACACGGATGAAGATCCTTTGTCATGTAATGCACTCAACCTGGTGGATGGTCTTGACTTCAAGAGTGAATATCCGTTCAGAGCTAATCGCTCCGCTTACTCTCGCACGATGAACAACACCTGGGGTACGCTCTGCCTGCCCTACTCCATCGATGCGTCAATCAATCCTGACTATAAGATCTATGAGGTGACGGGTATCACTGATAGCGAACTGGTCATCAAGGAGCTGACAGGCAGCGTAGATGCAGGTCGTCCAGTATTGCTTCGCAGTCGCAAGAAGGGCGCTACGATAACGCTCAATGCAAGCGAACCTACTCAAGTGCTCAATGCTGTGTCTACGGACGTCAATGGACACATCGTGGGATCTTATGTAGAGACCACACTGCCAAATAGCTCTTACTTCATCGCCAGCGACAAGTTCTGGCTCACAGACAACTATCAAGGCACGAAGATAAAGGGATTCCGTGGCTATGTGGTAGACAAGTCGCAAGGTGCAAAGGCAAGTTCGCTCACAATCACCGAAGAGGGTGACGCCACTGCCATCGACAAGCTCAACGCCATAGAAGATGACACAAATGCCATATTCTATGATGCTAACGGTCGACGCACTGACGGACTCCAGAAGGGTGTCAACATCATCAAGCGTGGTGACAAAGTGACCAAGGTGGTAATCGACTAACACTTATCACACATTACTAAAAAAAGGTCAGCGCAATGGGAATAGCTCCCGTGCGCTGACCTTTTTTTAATAATCATAGGAGGTACGGCGCCCCCGCCGTACCACTCAAAGGAGAGATTTTTCGTTAGCGAATGGTACGGCGAGGGCGCCGTACCTCCTAAATTTATTCTCCTTCGTCGAGAACAAATTCCTTCTTTTGGAGCACAAAGTTCTTACCGAGATACTTTTCCTTTACTATTGGGTTGGCAGCAAGTTGCTCAGGGTTGCCCTGGAAAAGTATCCTACCCTCAAAGAGGAGGTATGCACGGTCAGTGATAGAGAGAGTCTCGTGCACATTATGGTCGGTGATAAGTATGCCGATGTTGCGATATTTCAGTTTCCACACTATATTCTGGATATCCTCCACTGCTATAGGGTCTACACCGGCAAACGGTTCGTCGAGCATGATAAACTTAGGATTGATGGCAAGGCAACGCGCTATCTCCGTGCGTCGGCGCTCACCACCCGAGAGTTGGTCACCCTTGTTCTTGCGCACCTTGGTAAGACGAAACTCCGCTATAAGGCTTTCCAGTTGGCGAAGTTGCTCTTCGTGCGACAGTTTGGTGGTCTCGAGTATAGACATGATATTATCCTCCACGCTCATCTTGCGGAATACGCTCGCCTCCTGTGGCAGATATCCGATGCCATTGCGGGCACGCTTATATACAGGATAGTCAGTCACCTCCACGTCATCTATAAAGATATGTCCGTCATTGGGCACCACCAGTCCCGTGGTCATATAAAAAGATGTGGTCTTTCCTGCACCATTAGGACCGAGCAGACCCACGATTTCACCTTGACGCACATTTATAGACACGTCATTGACCACCGTGCGTTTGCCATATCGCTTCACCAATCCTTCGGCACGCAGCACCGACGAGCCCTCGGCATGTAGAGATTTGCTTTCCTCCATTACATATTCCATTTATCTGCAAAATTAGCAAATTAAAGCCTAATATCCTTACACATAGTAAAAACTATTTGCACATTTGCAGTTTTTTAGTGGATTTTGGTTACTTTTGCAACACTATAAACTACACAAAGATGCTCATATTAAGAAAAATAGAAAGGTTTCTCGAGATATTTGGACGCTATCTGATGCTTATGGGACGCACTTTTAGTCGTCCCGAGAGGATGCGCATGTTTGGCAAGCAATATGTGAAGGACATGTGCTCACTGGGCATTGACTCTATCGGCATCGTACTACTCATATCTTTCTTCATCGGAGCCGTGATATGCATACAGATGAAACTCAACATCCAGAGTCCGTGGATGCCTCGATGGGTGTCGGGATATACCACGCGTGAGATTATGTTGCTAGAGTTTTCATCGAGTATCATGTGTCTTATCCTTGCAGGAAAGGTGGGGTCAAACATTGCTTCCGAACTGGGCACAATGCGCGTGACACAGCAGATAGACGCCTTGGATATCATGGGAGTAAACTCGGCAGGGTATCTCATCATGCCGAAGATATTGGGACTGATAACCATCATGCCTTGCTTGGTGATATTCAGTTCGCTGACAGGTATCATCGGTGCCTATGCCACCGCCTACATCGGTCACATCCTTACCCCTGAAGACCTCACTGCTGGTCTGCAGCACTCATTCAACTCTTGGTTTGTGTGGATGAGTATCTTCAAGAGTCTCTTCTTCGCATTCATCATAGCCAGCGTGTCATCATTTTGTGGCTACACCGTGGAAGGCGGTAGCGTGGAGGTGGGACGTGCCAGCACCACAGCCGTGGTAAGCAGTAGCGTGCTGATCCTTTTCTCCGATGTATTCCTCACACAGTTGTTGAGTTAAGTACAGTCGGGCATAGATATCCGTACAACAGAAAGAAACAAACATGATAGAAGTAAAAAATCTATATAAGGCATTCGATGACAAGGAAGTGCTCAAAGGCATAAACACACGGTTTGAAGACGGCAAGACCAACCTCATCATCGGACAGAGCGGATCGGGCAAGACCGTGCTCATGAAAAATCTCGTGGGGTTGCTCACTCCCACAAGCGGGCAAGTGCTTTATGATGGTCGCGACTTTGTGGCTATGACGAAGAAGGAGAAGGTGATGATGCGACGCGAGATGGGAATGATATTCCAGTCGGCAGCTCTCTTTGACTCACTATCCGTACTTGAGAATGTCATGTTTCCACTCGATATGTTTTCCGACATGACTCTGCGCGATCGCAAGAAGAGAGCGCAGGAATGTCTTGACCGTGTCAATCTGATAGACGCACAAAAAAAGTTTCCTGGCGAGATATCAGGTGGTATGCAGAAGCGTGTGGCAATAGCACGCGCCATAGTGCTCAACCCGAAGTATCTCTTCTGCGACGAGCCTAACTCTGGTCTTGACCCGAAGACAAGTCTTGTCATCGACGAACTGCTATCGGGCATCACCAAAGAATATGACATCACGACCATCATCAACACCCATGACATGAACTCAGTGATGGGCATCGGTGAACATATCGTGTTTATCTATAAGGGACACAAGGAATGGGAAGGCACCAAGGATGATGTCATGAGTTCGACAAACACAAAACTCAATGACCTCGTCTTCGCTTCCGACCTCTTCAAGAAGGTGAAGGAAGCAGCAAAAGAGTAAGGTAGATTGCGTCTTAGTAATGTGAAAAGAATAAGTTGTGCAAGTTCGCCCTGTATTTTTAGGCGGTTTTGCTGATTTCTTTGAAGGAGCATAGCGGGCTATGTGACTGAAAAGAAATCGCGAAGACGTCAAAAAGACTGGGTGAATCAGATAAAGAAACGGATATTGGCATATACAATAAAACTTGCTCAAGTTATTTTTTGAACATTACTTACTTCGGTTTGTGTATCACGTAGGTGACTGTGCCCCATATGGAGAAGGTGTCGCTCTCCGTAACCTTTATTTCTGGATAGTCAGGGTTGGCAGGTATGAGCCACCCTTCACTGCCCCGCATCTCAAATCGCTTGATGGTGTATTCACCATTGAGTTCGCACACCGCCACTTCCGATGGTGCAGGATTGCGATTGCTCTTGTCCACGATGATGATGTCGCCACTATTGATGCCAGCATCAATCATCGAGTCACCATCCACACGGATGAGGTAACTCGCATCAGGATTGGGGCAGAGCATTGCTATGAGATTGATGTCCTGACTCTTCTCGTCATTATCAAGAGGTATAGGAAAGCCCGCCTTAATGCCGATATCAAAAAAAGGCAATGAGGAGTCCGTAGTCTTTGTCACTGGCCACACTGTGCCGATTCTGCTTAAGTCTTCTTCCAGTTGTGTCATATGTCTTCTTAGTCAGTCGATGCACGAGCATCATCTGCATTTTCATGTGCAAATATAGCGAAATTGTTTGGATATGTAGATTATTTGATATACTTTCGCACCTTGAAAGAAGTAAGGATAACAAATACATATGGACTATTTACCCACAGACCCCAACATACTCGTTTCAAGTGTCAACATGCTCTTGCGTGACGGGGAATACGATTCATTGGAAGAGATTTGCAATGTATTCGACCGTGATGAGGACCAAATATTGAAGATACTCAATGACAATGGTTATGTCTACAGCCATGACCAGCGACAGATACGTCCCATAGGCTACGACGAATGATAGACCGCAGTGCCATAGAGACAGCCTATGCGTTCTTTCATCAGAAGGAGCGCGTCTATGCCCATTCCAATATGGATTGGCAGAAGGATGACATAGAGTATGCCATATCGCAATATGTGCATGATATGAATCCTCAACTCTATGACGTGCTTGCTAATGGTCGACAGGATTTCCTCGTCAACCATTCGCTATTTCATGAGCATATCAAGGAGGCCATAGCACGACTGGAGTCTATGCTGGGGATGTGACAAGACTTGTATCATCTCTAAAAAATCGCATGACCTTATCATTTTATTCGTTAAAGATTTGGAATTTTATTTATAATCTTTTACATTTGCAGTGTCGTAACCCACGCCGTTGGTTGACCTTCGGGTCGTGGGTGGGCACTACTTTAATGTTAAAGCGTCACTAACGCTTTGTCTATTGGCCGGTCTGAACCTAGGAAATTCAAATCCATAAGTCAATGACAATGTCAGAAGTGGCTGCTACGGGTATGGAACAACTGTATCCCGGGGTGTGCAAATGAGGGTATATTATATTCCCTCATGCACACTTATACGGTGATACGTGCAGATACCGGCGTGGGCAGACA
>CAVABU010000143.1:0-5694 GCA_963586965.1 Gemmiger formicilis | reverse complement strand
CCAGACACATTATTAAATGTCATGGCAGCACCCGTGGTCACAGGAGTGCCGTCTATCATCTCTGTGGAACGAGCATTGGCTTTACGGATGGAGAAACCATTGAGCGTGGTGTTCTTAGTGCCATCAAAGACCAGCAGATGCGCCACATTGAGGTCATAGATATCCTGCGCCTCAGCAGAGATGGTGGTCACATAGATGTTAGAGTTGCGTCCGTCAAGACTCGTGCCAGTGAGTTCGCTCGGGTAACCACCATAGATATTCACATTGCTCGGTATCTCTATGGAGGTGGTGCGGATGCGTCCCACGACGGTGGTATTGGTATTATTGACAGTGCCCTGCTTCACATACACATTGACCTTGATACTGGAATCATAGTTTTGAGACTTGATGTAGGACATGGCAGTGGCGAAGAAGCGCACAGGATTATCCCAACTACTACCGATAGTCGTGTACTCCGTACCTTCACTCTCGTTAGGGTCTACATAGAAATTATACACCGTGTTGCCATCAGCATCAGTGGTCTTCTCTGGTTCTACAGTAGTTAGCATAGATGTGTAGGCACCATTGGAAGGACGCGGAGCAAAGCGATTGCCAAAGATGTCATAGTCCACCTCTTTGGCGGAAGTCCTTTTGTAGCGGTCTATATCGATGGTAAGGATACCCTTATGGTTGAGTGATGAGCGTGACTCTGGTTGGAAGTCATAGGCTTCACCCGAGTAGGTGTAGTGTTTACCCTCCACTGCCTTGGTCTTCTGGGCTGCATCTATATAATAGGTGGTGCCGAGTGTGATCTGATCTGCGCTGACCGTGTTGCCATCAGCATCATAGAGTGTGACCTTGTCAGCAATGGTGCTTTTGCCATCATAGAGGAACTGGTCCGCCTGTGCCGAACTGACATATCCTGCGTTAGGCGTAGGATTAGCAAACATCGGGTAGCCCTCTGAAGCGTTGGCAGTACCATCCGCATTAGTATTATACACAGAGAGTTTCGACACCTTAGTCTTGATGACACTACTCCAATCAGTGTAGTCGGCATTGGTCAGTGACGAATACATGATGTAAGGGCTGAGCGAATTGCTATTGCCCGACTTCGATGTAGCGTATTGTATATCATTGTTGGCAGAACACTTACCACCCCACAACACTGAGTTGGTGAGGATGGCATTGTCACGACAGTAGACACCAGCCGAACGACCGTTGGCAGTACCATTGGATATCACTCCCGCACCATTACACTTATTATTGACAATGGTCATCTGCGTGAGCACACCACCACGACTTGTGTACACGCCACCAGCCTCAGAAGAAGCAGTATTGTTGGCAACGACCACTGATGTGCACGACAATTTGTATTTGTTATTTCCTATAGTATCATTGACATTGATGGCGATACCACCACCCATACGGCCTACACAACCGAAGACTCCAGATCGACGATACACCATCGGGCTGGATGTAGGGCCATAGGTGTCAGGGCCATCCATGCACACACCACCACCATAGCCATAGGATGTACCGATGCCAAGAGTCTGACAGTCGGTGACACCAGTGTGCTCCACATAGCCTCCGCCATCCATATATATACCACCACCATTGCGATAAGCCACGCACTGGCGCACAAGACAGTTGAGGAGATATGATCCCTCCACCATATATACGCCACCACCATAGGCATTGTGCGGACGACCAGAGAGGTCAGAGTTGTAGGCATTACCATGTTCGATGATACAACCCTCAAGCATAGCAGACTTCTCACCGCCACCATTAGGTTTGGCACGGCCAGTGGCATCAAAACCATTAGTAGCGAAATACACCACATGATAGCAGTTGCCATAGAAAGACGCAGACCACTGTTCCTTGGTGGAGTTCCATGAGAATTGCGCAGCAGATGACAGGTCGCCGCTAAGGATGGTGGAGTTGACATAGATGTCGCCCATCGTCTTCGCCTTAGTCATCACACGCTGGTCCTTACTGGTCTCCGTGCCCGCAAAACCGCCATACACGCTGATGCCCGCAGGGATCTTGAATGACATGTAGAGGGTGCTACCACCCGATGACTCCGTACTCTCCGTCGGGGTGTAGGTGCCCTTGGCTACCCATACCTCGCCAGAGAGACCATTGTCCACAAGGTCATTGATGGCATCCTGGATGTTGGCTTTAGCCTTGTCCCACGATTTGCCGTCATTGGCATATGCTCCCTGTTTTGACACGTAGCGTATCTCTTGCGCTGATGCTGTCATGGTCATCAGCAGCAGAAACATCAATAAGCCTTTTATCTTGTGTTGCATATATCGTATATATTTAGTTTGCGTATTAGGAGGTACGGCGCCCTCGCCGTACCAATTTATCAGCGTTTGGTATTATTAGTAGTTGCAGCGTCCCCGCTGCAACCTCGCTACTTACTTTTTCTCCTTGCGTGGGCAAAGCGAGGACGCTTCGCCTACTATGGTTACCATCTCTCGCTTGAGATTTCTTTCTTGCGTTGGTACGGCGGGGGCGCCGTACCTCCTATTGTCTCACATTACTGAACGTCAGCGATGACTCGATACCAGCCGGTGTAGATGTTGCTGTAGGCATCGGAGGATGGCGTGATGCTACCATTAGTATTCTGGCGCAATGCCTTGCCACCGAAGGTCACCGTGTAGTTGATGGTACCTGGCGATGGGGGCTGAAGCATGAAGGCGTAGGCGCGACCTATCCACTTGTTGCCATCATTGATATAGTTGGCAGGGCTGGATGATTTGAGAGATTCTGGTGCTATCACCAATGACGTGCCCGTGCCAGAAGGATTATTCGTGGGTTCGAATATATTGCATGTGGTAGGCAGGGCAGTGCACTCTATCTTTTCAAGTTCTACAGTCTTGCGGAGCGACGCAGGTATCTCCCATGTGAAGTCCACCTTGGAGGCTATATGATAGAGCTTCACAGTGCTACATGTGAGAGTCTCGTCATTACCCACAATGATACCATTATCCGTGCTCGCCACAGGTGTGGAATGGTCATTCGTAGGTGTGGAATATATATCCTTCAACTTATCAGAGGTGAAGGATGACAAGTCTGCCGTCATCGCCTCTATCTGGCTCATCGACGTGTATGAAGCCACAGAAGTTGTTGCAGGCAGGACGCCTGACAGATCATCACGTGAGGCGATGGCAAAGACACGGCTCTTGCCTATGTCATTATGAAATGTGCGACTGAGGCGGAATGTCACACGGACGCTCTTATACCATTGTTCCTCCTTGGTATTCTCATTGCGCTTGGTCCATGCTGTGGAGAGTTCATCTTCGGTGAAGGTGAATGTCTGCGTGAGCACCTCATAGTCGTTGCCATTGTTTTCCGACACAAAGGCATAGACATAGAGATAGAGAGGTGCCTCGTATGTCACATCGTTGCCCGGGTCGCCCTGGTCGGCAACGCGACTTATCACGGAGTTACTGGCAGAATATATGGCAACGGGAATGTCGAGTGTCACCTCGCGCATCCCAGTCGCACCGTTGTCGGATGTGCATGCCGTGATTATCGGTAGCAGCAGAAACATCCATAAGTCTATTATCTTGTGTCGCATATATCGTATTTTGTTTTGCGTTTGGTTTATTATATGTAATCTCCGCTGAGATTAATTTAGCTGCCCTTACAGGGCGCTGGTAACTTTTTGCCTCTTTACCCAGGGCGTTGCCCTGGGCTATTGGTAGCTGCCCTTTCAGGGCGTTTGGTATTTCCTATTTACCAATGCGTTTCGTCGGTGTAACCTGCTTGCCACTTGGTGTAGACCTCTATGGCGTGGCTGAACTCGAGACTATTGTTGCTCGTGATCTTAAACACGTAGGTATATTGATAGCCTGGTTTCCACTGCATGTAGGTGGCGGGGATTACTGCCTCGCGCTTGTCAAAGATATCAGCACCCGGACTGTTCTTCGTGTGCACATAGGCGGTGCAGACGAAATCCACAGTGCTGACGACCGGTATCATCAGATATTCAGGCCACGCCTGATAGCGTGTCTCCTCATTAATGAGCGACACAGGTTGGAGTGTCATCGTGGTCAATGTCTTCGTGCCTGCTGTGGCGGTGGCAGTCTCACGAGTGGATGCCATGCCCCAACTCACGTCCACGGTGCCATCACCCGCCAACGAACCACCCTTTGGACCAAATGTGATGGGATACGACGTATCACCCTCCTTACCAAGTTGGGTGGACGATGTACCATTAGGTCGCTCGAACACAAGGCGGACGAGGGCATAAGGCTTCACAAATGACAATGGCACTGGTTTATTGTAATACTCTGCTGGGTCGCCTTGCCAGAGTGTGCCATACATTGGGATATCGCTTTCCGATACCTCCTCATTACTGCTATTGCGATATGTGCCGATACTGTCATGGGTGTAATATTCCAATCCAGTGAACGACATACTAAAACTACCATCGGAGGTAACATTAGTCGATGCAGAGATTGCACTGCCACCATAAAGCAGATTGTTCTTAAACTTAGACAGTACGGCAAAGAAACGGTAGTCGGTAGAGTTGCCGTCCCAGTATTTTATCTCTTGATCCAGTCCAAGATAGTCTTTGCCCTGCGCCACATATTCCCAACCAGTGGTGTTGGTAGTGGTGCTGTTGGCAGAGTTGTCCGTGTACTTGAGTGTGTAGCCTGGCATCACATTTTGTATGGCACCATCGATGGTCTTGTAGCCATACACCAATATCTCCTTGTGTCCAAGACTACTCAATGAAGTGGTCTTCGGTGCACGCGACACCGCCTCCGTATTATCATTGTTGGCAGCAAACGATATGCTGTGCCAGCCATTGTCGGGAGCATCAGGAGTATCGCCAGATGAAGAGCACCCCACAAGCGTCATCGCTGACATCAGCAATGAGGTGATGCCAAGGAGAGATGTGGGCAAGAGGCGTTGGTATGTATTATATATGATATTCTGCATATGAGACATTTACTGGTTGACAGAGAATGTAGCCTTGTAAGTACGGCGATTGAATGTAGCGATGACGGTGTACTTGTCAGTGGTGGTAGGCGCAGTGCCAGATGGTATGGAGATGCACACATTGTCCGTGCCACTATCCGTGATGGTCACGCCTGTCGGCACCGGCGCGCCATACTTGCCGTCATAGTCGAGAGTGTAGGTCACCTCGGCATTGGATGGATTGATGCCGTCAGCAGTGAGTGAAGGTGTGATGGTGCCACCAGTATTGTTTATCACGTCAGTGCTAAGCGTCAGTGCACCCGTGGTGCGACCATTGAAACCGTCAATCTTTACTATCTTGTAATATTTCTTATTGGCAGTGCTATATTCCACTGCATATACATGCTTTGCTGCTGTCCACTTCATTGCCGAAAGCGTGCGCACATCATCAGTGCCGTCACCCTTTGGCACGGTGGTGACGAAGTCATCCGTAGGGATGGCCACCTCATACACAGTCACTGGTTGGTCCACGAGAGTCTGGTCGGCATCATAGGCAGTGAGATATTTCGACACATTCGACTCCGTGATAGGATAGTTTTCAGTGTCGTCGGTCGTTGCTACATAGAGTTTTGTATTCTTAGCAGATGCAGTAACGAGATCCTTACTCTCTATAAACGAAGCATAGATGGTGTTGCCACGGCTATAGTCATCCTGTCCCACAGTGATGAGTTTCGTGTCGGCATCATAACCCATAGTCACGATGTTGACATCCGTGCCCGT
>CAVABU010000142.1:0-5698 GCA_963586965.1 Gemmiger formicilis | reverse complement strand
ATGATATGGCGCGCAATAAGCAACGACTGATATGGATAGACCTTAGCATGACTACCGAACGACTTACTGCCAAGCGCGAGAACTACCGCAAGACGACGGCAACGGATGGCACGGCGGCGACATATTATGAATACTTCGAACCGACAAAGATGTCGGACAAGGCTCAGACCTACGGCACTGTAGCGGTGACTGCCTATTGGAAACCAGCGGGTGAGATATTCCTATGGAATGTAAAGGGTGGCGTAGACTATTGGACAAGACGGCAATCGGCATATGTTTTCCCTGATACCTACACCGCCAAACCTCACATCATCGCTCCATTCGTCACGGCTCGTCACAGCATCATGACGCACAACTCGTCGCTATGGTCAGCACAAGTGGGATGCTCCCTATTGACGGGTAGCACGGAGCAGCTAACTGCCAACGCCAGCCTTTCCTACGAGATACCTATACGTGGCACACGCATAAGGCCGAGCCTGACTGTGGGTTATGACTTTCGCACCGCCACCAGCGGTGACATGAAGGGACAGACAAGAAACGCAGTCTGTATAACAGCATCCGCAACGTTTTAATGTATAAAATCAATTAATATATAAATACATAACAAAAAGCAATGAAGAAAATTTTTACTTTTATCGTCGCTTGCCTTGCATCCATTTCGGCAATGGCACAGATGCACGGCGAAATGAACTTCGTGGGTAACTCTGAGTTTTACCTGCCTGACATGAAGGACATGACCATGACAAAGACGGTCAAAGACACCGTCAAGGTCAATATGGGTGATGACAGTCAGAGCATCACTGTGCCCGACATGACTTATCCTGCCTACAAGATGACCATCAAGTCATTCACCGTCTCAGGCCTCACCTACACCATGACTGGCTCTTATCAGACTGGCGACATGGCTTTCGAGTGGAGCGCAGACCAGTTCTCTACGACCACCATCGGTACTGATGGACTTGAGAAGGCTGTCACTGGTTCGGCACTCAAGGCCAAGTATGTGCACTCTACTGGCGAGTTCACTCTTGAGTTCACATTCAACTATGGCACTATGCCTTACGCTCTCTCTTATAGCATCGATGGTTTCTACACCATTGACAATGCATGGGGACTCGCTGGCCGTGGCACTGAGGGCAACCCATACCGCATCTTTGATGCTGATGACTTCTATGCTATGGCAAACAACTACAACGCTGAGACCAACACTGGTAAGGGCGAATACTTCCTCATGATGGATGACGTCGACTTCGGTGGTAGCGAGGAAAACCCAGTGCAGCTTCCTGCCATTGGTAAGAATACTGACCTTTCGATAGCAAATATCAAGGGCGGTTTTGATGGTACATTTGATGGTGACTATCATGCCATCAGTGGCATCTACCATACCAACAACGGCAATGACGCTGCAGGCAAATATAATGGTCTCTTCGGATTCGCAGATGTCAACGCTGTCATCAAGAAGATTAGCGTTAGCGAGAAAAACTATATCAATAGCTACAACTATGTGGGCGCTATCGTTTCTATCAACCAGGGTACAATCTCTGAATGTATAAGCTCTGCTGAGATCACTGCAGCCAACTTTGGTGCTGCTGGTATCTGTGGATTTATGGTAAATGGTAACGGCACCATAAAGAACTGTAGCAACGCAGGAAATATCGCTGCCATGACCTATGCTTCTGGTATCTGTGGCGGTTCACAGAGTGGCAAATCATTGACAACATACAACTATGCCATAGACGACTGCAGCAACTATGGCAACATTTCTACTACCAACGGCTTGGGCGCTGCTGGTATCGCTGGTTCTTACTCTGGCGCTATCACAGACTGTAGCAACTATGGCAACGTGGATGACACAAAGGGCACATCAAAGAGTAGACAGTACACTGCAGGTATCGTTTCTTGCATAACATATCCTACAACAGTGGAAAAATGCATCAACTCAGGCTCTATCTCTGGCATAAACAATGTAGGTGGCATCATAGGCAACGTAATGAAGGGCGACGACTCTGCGGTTACTATCAAAAACTGTACCAACAAGGGCGCAGTAAGTGGAGAAGGCACCAACATCGCTGGCATCGTGGGAAATAGCAAGCGCATTGCAGGCATGGTTACCGTAGCTGATTGCACTAACGAAGGCAAGGTGTCATCTACTGGCACTACCGAGCTCCTCGGCAATATCCGTGGTAGCGAGACTATCAACGTGGGCGATGGCAACACTATCGGCGCTGACCTTGAGAAACTGCCTCTCGACACTGACAATATTGTCCCAACAGGCATAGAGGACATCACCGCTAAGGACAACACCATCGCTGATGGCAAGTATCTGAAGAACGGTAAGCTCATCATCGTGAAGAACGGCAAGACATACAATGCTGTCGGCATCGAGCAGTAATCTTGCCACATTATATTATATATAGTATATGCGACATACAAAAGTAATATCACTACTCGTGTGCCTCGGTAGCTTTATGGCTGCCGAGGCACAAGTGTTACCATTGGACAGTTGTATCCGTAAGGGTAAACTTGCCAACGGATTGACATATTATATCCGACACAACGACCAGACTCCAGGTCAGGCTGACTTCTACATCGCACAGCGTGTGGGATCTATCCTTGAACAACCGCAACAGCGTGGACTGGCTCACTTCCTGGAGCACATGGCGTTTAATGGTACACGCAATTTCCCTGACGGCAATGATGGGGCAAAGTCTGTGCGCAACTGGTGTGAGAAGAACGGCATCAAGTTTGGTGCTGACCTCAATGCCTATACGTCCATCGACCAGACTGTATACAACATCTCCAACGCTCCCATCACCAAAGCGGGCGTCACCGACACCTGTCTCATCATCCTCCACGACTGGGCGGGCGCGCTTCTGCTGAAGGACGACGAGATAGACCAAGAGCGTGGCGTCATACATGAGGAGTGGCGCACACGTCGCTCACGCTTTGCCACGACACGCATGATGGAGGAGGCTATGCCCGTGATATATGCTGACTCTAAATATGCTGACTGCCTACCAATAGGTAGCATGGAGGTGGTGGACACCTTCAAGCATGAGACTCTGCGCGACTATTACCACAAGTGGTATCGCCCTGACCTGCAGGGCATCATCGTGGTGGGTGACATCAATGTGGACGAGATAGAGGGCAAGATAAAGGCTCTCTTTGCCGAAGACAAAGTGCCTGCGGATGCACCTGCCCGCACTTACTATCCTGTGCCTGACAATAAGGAGATGATCGTCTACACTCAGGCTGACTCTGAGCAACCCACGGTCAACTTCTCGCTCTATATGAAGCGCGATGCCGAACCGCGTGAGACTCGTGACACGCGTGAGGCTTTCCTCGGTGGATATAAGTCGCGTCTTGCCATGTTTATCCTGCGCCAGCGCTTGGCTAAACTCTCCCACGAGGCTCAGCCCCGAGTGATGTCAGCAAGTTGCCGTAATAGCAGTTTCTATGTCACTCCAGAGAAGGATGCCTTCGCTCTCAACATCGGTCTGATGCCAAATAATCCTAAGGCGGGCATTGACGCTGCTATAGAGGTAGTGGAGAAGGCACGTCGATATGGATTTACCGAGGCTGAATTGAATCACGCCAAGGTGCAGCACACGGTCAACATCGAGCACCGTCTGGACAACAAACACAAGACGCGCAATGCGGAGTATGCTAAGAACATCGTCAGCAACTTCTGCAGTGCCGAACCGTGCATGAACATCGAGTATGAGGCTGCTCTTGAGGCTGACTTCTCTGCCACGGTGACGCTCGCTGATGTCAACGAAGCCATGAAGGAGATAGTGACTGACCAAAATCAGGTGTGTGTGGTCTTCGGTCCTACGATGTATGATGGCAAACCTTACACCTTGCCTACCAATGAGCAGTTTAAGAACTGGGTGGCGAGTGCGCAACAGAAGGAATACTCCGATGACAACACTAACAATGAGGTGAGCACCACCTTCATGAAGAAACTGCCTAAGAAGGGTAAGATCCTCTCTAAAAAGCCGGCTGCCAACGGATACACGGAATATCTCCTATCTAATGGCATCAAGGTGAGCGCACGACAGTCAGATATCGAACCAAATCGTCTTACCATCAATATGTTCCGCTTGGGTGGCCGTTCGCTCTATCCTGCCAGTGACGCAGCCACACTGCAGTTTCTTGGCAGCGTGGTGAAAGAGAGCGGTGCAGCAGACTTTGACTTCCTCACTCTGGAGAAGAAACGCCGTGGCAAGGCTCTGCGTGTGGTGCCTTACATCGACGCTGAGGAAGAGGGCGTGAAGGGCGTGTGCGTGGCTTCAGATCTGAAGACATGGCTCGAGATCATGTATCTCTATCTCACCGAACCTCGCAAGGACAAGGACATCTTCCATAACACTATGGCAAAGCAGGAGTCTATGCTCAAGAATCGCAATGCCAACCCTAACGTGGCATACAATGACTCCATGCGCTACACCGTCTATGGTAAGAGCAAACTCACTCAGCCGATGACTGCCGACCGACTGAAGGAGGTAGACTTTGATCGTATGTATGAGATTTACCATGAGCGTTTCGCCGACCTTTCGGGCATGAATCTCATAGTGACGGGCGACATCCGCGAGGATGAGTTTGAGGATTTGCTTTGTCAGTATGTGGCAAGTCTGCCAGGCAAGAAGGGTAAAAACGTGGACTGCAAACCAGGACAGAATATCCTCGACATACAGCGTGGACAGATCACAAGCGTATTTCATGAAAACATGAAGACGCCTTCTGCTCAGACCAACATCCTATATACTGCCGACATGCCTTACACTGCCGATAATGACTTGAAGCTCGACGTGCTCTCGCAGATCATGCGCGCAGTTTACACTGACAAGGTGCGCGAGGAGAAGGGTGGCACTTATGGTGTAAGCGTCAGCGGTCAGTGCTGGAAATATCCCACTGAGGGTTGCTCCATGACGGTCAACTTCCGTTGTGATCCCGACAAGTATGACGAACTGCTGCCTATTATCGACGAGCAGTTGCAACGCATGGCTGCAGAAGGTCCTACGCAAGACCAACTGCAGAAGGTCAAGGAGTATGAGCACAAAAACTATGACCGTGCTGTGCTGACCAATGGTTGGTGGGAGTATGTGCGCTATCACGAACTGCGTGAAGGCATCGACTTCGACAAGGACTACATGCAGAAGGTGGACCGCCTCACGACCGCAGACATACGCGACTTCTGCAAGCAACTCACAGCACAAAAGAATCGCATACAGGTGACAATGAAATAAAAAAACTAATGGATACAATGATGAAATCATATTATTCACACTTTAACGTGACAAAAGTGAGAGTAGCGGGCATGACCATGCTCCTCTCACTTCTCCTTGCGCTCCCCGCTCATGCCGACAACGTGATGACGAAGCAGAGCGATGGCACATATGTAGTCAACACCACCACCATCTGCAAAGCACGTGGCTACCGCAAGGGCACGCCCGTGGAGGTGCATATCAATAAGGGCAAGGTGGTGAAGGTAGTGGCTCTCAAGAATGAGGAGACAGTGCCTTACTTCACTCGTGTCAAGCAGTTTCTCCTGCCCCTTTATGACAATCTCAAACTCTCAAAGGCAAAGAAACTGACGGACAAGACTCAGGTAGACGGTTGTACAGGCGCCACCTTCAGCACCAAAGCAGTGCAGAAGAACATCCGCGCCGCCATCGACTACTACGAGAAGCACAAGTAA
>CAVABU010000141.1:0-5863 GCA_963586965.1 Gemmiger formicilis | reverse complement strand
TTTTGCTGATTTCTTTGAAGGAGCATAGCGGGCTATGTGACTGAAAAGAAGTCGCGAAAACGGCAAAAAGACAGGGCGGATTAGATAAGGATACGGATATTGGCATATATAATAAAACTTGCTCAAGTTATTTTTTGAACATTACTTAATATCTGACCATAAATATAAATACACTAATGAGATGGCAGATGAGTTAATTTGTTTCTCAGGGGACTGATACGAAAAAACGGCATACGTGGAATAAATCCTACGCATGCCGCTTACTAACAAAACCTATCTAACAACGAATGTTATCTTAGCATCGGGCAAGCCCTTGGTGCTCACTGTGAGCGTAGCCTTGCCCTTCTCTTTTGCCTCGACCACCGCTACCAACTGTCCACTGAATAGTGGCATGGAGGTGGAATTGAATGGGATGAGTGATGTGGCATCACCATTGCATGATGCGCGGTAGGTAGCCGCCCCATCTACACGGAATGACATCTCATTTGTTGCCGTAGGACATGGTGTACCATTCTTGTCCACCAGTTCTACTGTCACGAAAGCCAAATCATCATTACCAGCAGATATTGTGTCCTTGTCTGCGGTGAGCCTGATACCAACAGGCTTGCCTGCCGTGCGCACCGTCTGAGTGGCTACTATCTTGCCATTGTCATCATAGGCCACCACCTTGATTTCTCCTGGTTTGTATTTCACATTATTCCATCTCAGGCGATAGCGGTCCAGACGAGATGTGGCATCCTTGCTTATCTTGCCTTGGCTCTTGCCATTGACAAAGAGTTCGGCTGACGGATATGATGTGTAGCAGTACACAGGTGTCACCTTGCCCTTCCTATCTGGCCATGTCCAGTGTGGCAGGATGTGCAGTGTGGCATCATCATCACGCCAATGTGAGCGATAGAGCCAATAACGATCTTTGGGGAGTCCAGCAAGGTCGCATATACCGAAGTAACTTGAGCGTGAGGGCCAATATTCGTCATATGGTGTCGGTTCGCCAAGATAGTCGAAACCTGTCCACACAAATTCGCCTATTGTCCACGGACGGTCTTCCTGCATCTTCCAGTCATCATCGGGCAGATTGCTCCAGTAGCAATACTGCACATCATAACTTGAGCACTGTCCGTCCTCATATGTAGTGGAGTCGCTCGGGAATACGGGGAACTTATATACACCACGTGAACTAACAGTCGATGCAGTCTCTGATCCAAGCAGAAAACCTTGTGGCAGACTCTTTATACTATTGTCATACTTGTGTACACGATAGTTGAAACCTGGCACATCCATCACTTGGGCGAAGCCTGACTTGATAGCATCCTCAGCCTTGTCCATGCCCTGAGTCACAGGACGTGTAGGGTCGAGTTGATGGCAGAGGCTCTGCAGATGTGATGCTATCTGTCGTCCCTCATCGCTCCACTGCTCTGGTATCTCATTGCCGATGCTCCACATCACGATGCTCGGATGATTGCGATGATTGAGCACAAGGTTGGTGATGTCACGGTCGGACCATTCCTTAAAGAAACGAGCATATCCATTCTTGCACTTAGGATATATCCACATGTCGAAACTCTCTGCCATGACCATCATACCCAGCGAGTCACACACCTCCATCTCCATCGATGAAGGCATGTTGTGAGCGGTGCGTATGGCATCTGCTCCCATATCCTTCATGATCTTCACCTGACGGATAAATGCAGACTTGTTTTCAGCAGCACCGATAGGACCAAGGTCATGGTGCAAGCACACACCCTTTATCTTGCGACTTACGCCATTGAGTTGGAAACCGCCATCTTTAGACACCTTTATAGAACGTATACCTACACGTATGGAAGTCTTATCGATGAGTTTTCCGTCATCAAAGAGTTCGGTAACGAGAGTATATAGGTAAGGACTCTCTGGTGACCACAGGTGAGCATCCTCCACCTTTATCACATCAGAGGCATTGCCATCTGCGTCAAAAGCGCCATAGAAGAAACCGCCTACCTTTTTGCCATTGGCATCATAGAGCGTGTTTTGTATGCTGTGTCCTTTGTCGTCATTGTTGATGCGAGTGTTGACAGACACATAGGCTGTGCCTTTGGAGATATAGTCAGTGCGAAACCAACTGCCCCATGTATCGATGGATGCACTCTTAGTCGTAGTGATAAACTTCACCGGACGGAAAAGTCCACCACCTGGATACCAGCGTGATGACTCCTCACGATTATTGAGGCTCACCTCGATGGTGTTAGCGCCCTTCTTAAGGTATGGTTTTGCATCAATGCGGAAGGCATTGTATCCGTATGCCCATACGCCAGCCAACTGTCCATTGATATAGACATGAGGTTCGGACATTGCGCCGTCAAAGCAGAGCAGAGCCGTACCAGGTATGTCATCGATATTGATGGTGGTACGATAAAATCCGCGTCCTATCCATGGCAGAGCGCCTGAGCGACCAGACTTCTCGCTCTTCTCAGTCTCGCCATTCTGCTCGATGGCAACAAACTGTAAGTCATGCTTCTTATCAAAGGGACCATTGATAGCCCAGTCATGAGGTATAGTCACCGACTGGTAGTTTGCGCTGTCACGTGAGAACTCCCATGACTTCAGGTCTGTCACCTGACGTATTTGAGCAGAGGCAACCATCACCATTGCTAGTGAGGCTGCCGTTATAAGATATCTTTTCATTATTCGTTAGATGTAGAGGCAAAAGCATTGAGAGCTGCGGTCGGTTTGCCGTTAGAGTCGAAAGCGCCCATAGAATAGCTCTGCCAACCATTATAGCACTCTGGTTCCCAGTAGAACAAGCCGAGGCAATCGCTGATACTCTCACATCCCTTGATCATCTTGTTGAGCATAGCCTCAGCATTCTCTGACGAGTTGTCCATACCAATCTCGCATACCATGACCTTCTTACTATATGTCTCAGCGAGATTCTTGAGGTTAGTCAGACATGCGTCGGTCTTTGACTCCCAGTCCTCATCAGTAGGATAGAGTGACACACCGATGACGTCATACTTGGCATTCTGAGCCTTTAGACCATTAAACATCCATGAAAGTCTATCCATCTGGTGACCATTGTCGATATGGATGACACAAAGAGCATTCTCATATACAGATTTCACTGCGTCATAGCCAGCATTCACGAGAGCAGCAAAGTTAGTGAAGTCATTATTATTGATAGCACCCAATGGCTTCAGCATGCCAGTGCGGGTCTCATTACCTATCTGCACCCATTCCACATCGATGCCATTATCCTTGAGCAGTTGCAGTACCTCCTTAGTGTGGTCAGCCACTGCAGTCTTCATCTGTTCGATGTCATAGTCAGCCCATGCTGTAGGGATGACCTGCTTGCCTGGGTCTGCCCAAGAGTCAGAATAGTGGAAGTCTATCATCAAGCGCATGCCGAGATTCTTAGCACGCCATGCCTTGACGAGCACATCCTGCTTATTGCACCATCCCTCAGTAGGGTTTACCCACACACGCAGACGGATGGCATTCATGCCGAGGTCACGGAGCAAAGCCATGCACTCCTGCTCTGCGCCAGTAGCATTATAGAATTTGTATCCCGATGCTTCCATCTGAGTCAACCAGCTCACGTCAGCACCCTTGGCAAATCCAGTCATGTCATACTCCTTTGCCTTCTGTGGTGTCGTGGCAGAGTCATCATTGCATGCTGTCAGTGAGAATATGCACGCAGCAGCAAGCAACATTGTCTTTATAAATGATTTTTTCATTGTTTCGGTTTGTGTTTGTAAAAGGGAAGAGAGCTTACTCGTGAGAGACTTGCTCCCTTGCCCCTTATGATTCATTTGTGTTTACAGTCTAATTGTTGCCAGTTATTCCACTATAGTGTAACTCCACTTCTTTGTCTCCAGATTTACAGTGATGTTAACCTTTGTGCCTGCAGGTGCACCAGCGTCAAACCAGATGCTCCAGCAACTTTCATCTGATGACAAAGTGTAGAGGTCAGCAGGATCAGAACCATAGTAGATGCCATTCTCCTTGTCCACAATCTTGAAGTTCTCCCAGTCAGCCTGCACAGTGTAGGTACCACTATAGGTTGTGGTGCCGACCTTTGACAAAGTGATGAGGTCATTGTTGCAGTCCTTGTCCATCATGATGAGTTCTGTAGGATAGCTTACCGAAGGTGTGTCGTCAGTGAAGTTTACCTTACCCTTCTCCACATGATAGGTGAATTCGCCATTTGCGTTTGGTTCTACTATCACAGTGTAGTCACCAGCCTCCTTGATAGTTTCAGTTGTAGTAGCACTTGCCTGTGTCATGATGCCATCATTGAGAGCGAACTTCACATCCTTCTCATCGTATCCGTCAGTGCCAGTGCTCTTGTTATACTCATGTCCTACGGCTTCGATAGTGAATGTCTCATTGGCCGAGGTAGTGGTGATGTAGTAACCCCACTGCTTCTTCTTGCCATAGTAGGTCATGTCATTGCCATTGACCTTTATCTGTGTGAAGAGCATGCAACTCCACTCCATAGCCTGAGTGTCTACAGTCACATACCAGTGTCCTGTGCCGTCAGCAAACCATGCGTTCCACTGAGAGTCGTCGTCACTTAGTTCGAATACGTGACCATCAGCTCCATAGTTGCCCCATGTCACACCTGAATACTCGAAGAAGTAGCAGTTGAGCCAGCTGGTGGCATGCATATAACCAGTGTAGATACCATTCTCCTCAGGAGAGTTGAGATAAGCCAGTGTGTCGGTCTTGTTTGTAGCGAGCACTGCCATGCGAGTCATATCTACGAAGTAAGGAGTCACTGTCACCTTGCACACATTACTGTAAGCAGGGTCGATGTTGGCACCTTCCTTAGACTTTATGCGGAAGTAGAGGTCGCCAGGAGTATTGATCTCGATGCCGAGCGACTTTGCCAGAGTATTGAGTTCAGTACCCTTATAAGTCTTTGTCAGACCCTTCACCTCAGTTTCGGATGCATTGGTAAAGTCTTCATTGCTTGCCACCTGCAGATATGTGGTCAGCATATTGTCAATTGTCGGTTGGTTGGCATCACTTGAAAGCAGTGTAGGATTATTCCAAGCGAGTTGCAGCACCACCGTAGAGCGCTGGCTCACATCCAGAGGCAACTCAGTAGCAGTAGCTATCAGGTCGGAAGCCTTAAAGCCTTCCACATATGCCATGTCGCCATCCTTTTCGCAACTGGTGCACATGACGAGT
This sequence comes from Gemmiger formicilis, assembly GCA_963586965.1. Classification (GTDB taxonomy): domain Bacteria; phylum Bacteroidota; class Bacteroidia; order Bacteroidales; family Bacteroidaceae; genus Prevotella. The sequence goes on along the minus strand of CAVABU010000141.1, from coordinate 694 downwards.
GCGAAAAGAAAGAGTAATGTTTGACTGAATATCTTTTTCATAATTGTCCTTTGTTACAGTGTTTTAATAATTGTCGTTGTGCAAGTTTGGATTTGCAGTGAGGTCTGTAGAAGGTATAGGATAGATGTTGTATTTTGTATCTACAGCCATACCCGATGCAGTGCCACCCTTGAATTCCCATACATAGTCAGCAGTAGTGAACTTGTCGTAACGGATGAGGTCGGTGCGACGTGTGCCTTCGAGATATAGCTCGCGTGCACGCTCATCGAGGATATAGTTTACTGTCAACTGGTTAGCCTGGATGTTGCCACTTGTATTGCCGTAAGCACGCTCGTGCAGAGCATTGACATAGTCGAGAGCCTGCTGTGAAGTGCCACCCTGGCCACCACGAAGCACAGCCTCAGCATACATCAGATATACGTCAGCAAGACGGAACATAGGGAAGTCTGTGGCTGCGCCATAGCTTGCAGTGTTGGATGCAGTCTCGCCTGCATCAGTGAGGTTGGTCCACTTAGTGTAGAGGTAACCTTCCTGCTGATTGTTGAAGTCATTCTCTATATACTGGCTCTGGCCTTTGGTGAAGAAGCAGTAGCGATCGTCAGCAGCGCCATCGGTGAACTTCTCTACGAGGGCACCGCGTGAACGGTAGTTACCCCAAGCACTTGCCACACCATACTGTGTGCAGTCTTGTGCA
>CAVABU010000140.1:0-5947 GCA_963586965.1 Gemmiger formicilis | reverse complement strand
TACAACTATATACTTGCTTGGTTGCAGCGGGGACGCTGCAACTACTATAATATGGAGAATATAGTCTAAAAAGGGTGAAGAGATGACTTAGGTCATTGAGAAAGATGGCTTATATGACCGCACACCAGCTGGTGTGCAGTCGCATAGCAACTGGTGTGCGCCTGTCCAGCAGGTGCTGTGCGAGCGTCGCGCACCTGCTGTACGGACAAAAAGTCTAATGTGTACCCCCACCGAGAATCGAACTCGGATCAAAGGTTTAGGAAACCTCCGTTCTATCCATTTAACTATAGGGGCAAATGTCGGGACCACGTGGGCGGGATGCTCTCGCAGTCCCGACATTTATTGTATCTGCGCAAAGGCGCAGTGTGTAATGCTTTACGCTTTCACCACTTCAGCTTCCTGAGGGTCAAGACGATTTCTGATCTTGCGACCGAGCACGAGGTAAGCCACAGGCGAAGCGATGAAGATAGATGTCAGAGTACCGACAGTCACACCGAGTATCATAGCGAATGAGAAGCTACGGATGCTCTCACCACCGAGGAAGAAGATACAGAGCAACACAATCAATGTACTCAGAGATGTGTTGATAGTACGTGTCAGTGTCTGGTTGATAGAATTATTGAATGTGATCTGGATATCCTCCTTCTTGTGCAGATGGAGATTCTCACGGATACGGTCAAATACCACCACCTTATCATTGATAGAGTAACCGATCACTGTCAGCACAGCACCGATGAAGGTCTGGTCAATCTCAAGTGAGAATGGCAGGATGCCCCAGAAGAGTGAGTATACACCGAGCACTACCATGGTGTCGACTACAAGAGCTACGACAGCACCCACAGAGAATGCGAGATTGCGGAAGCGGAGCAAGATGTAGAGGAAGATGCCGAGCAATGCGATGAGCACGCTGATGATAGCACCATAGGTGATATTCTTTGCTATAGAAGGACCCACCTTTGTAGAACTGATGATAGAACCGCCAGAGCGTACATCAGGATTCTTGAATGTAGCGAGGTCACGCTGAGATACGAGTCCTGCCTTCTTCAGAGAGGTGTAGAGGATATTCTCTGCCTCATCGTCTACAGTAGGCGAGTTGGAGTCTATCTTATAGTTTGTAGAGATACGTATAGTCTTATGATCTGTACCGAGTGCGAGGGCACCTGTTGTGCAACCTGGGAAAGCGTCGGCGATGACGGTGCGCACCTGCTCTGGCTCAGTAGCCTTCTCAAACTGGATGACATAGTTGCGACCACCAGTGAAGTCAATGCTACGAGACATACCACGAACGAGGAAGCTGATGCAGAAGATTACCATCAAGACACCTGCCACAGTGAAGCTTCTCTTGTAGAGTGACATAAACTTGATGTCAAGGTTTTGGAGAAGGTTCTTTGACACTGATGTGCAGAACTTGATGTTCAACCAACGATCCTTGCTGAACTGATGCTCGTAAACGAGGCGTGTGAGGTAAACTGCTGTGAAGAATGAGCAGATGATACCTATGATCCAAGTGGTGGCGAAACCACGGATAGGACCAGTACCGAAGATATAGAGGATCACACCAGTAAGGAGTGAAGTGATGTTGGAGTCGAAGATAGCCGAGAATGCGTTGCTATAACCAGCATTGAGAGCCTGCTTGATGCCAAGACCACGGCGCATCTCCTCCTTGATACGTTCATAGATAAGCACGTTAGCATCCACTGCCGTACCGAGAGACAGCACCATACCTGCGATACCCGACATGGTCAATGCCGCCTGGAATGACGTCAAGATACCGAGAGTGAAGAAGATGTTAACGAGAAGAGCAGCGTTAGCCATCATACCAGCGTTGAAGTTGTACATCAACACCATGTAAGCCATCAGCAGCACGAATGCTATCACGAATGAGATGATACCCTGCTGGATAGACTGAGCACCGAGAGTAGGACCTACGACCTCCTCCTGAACGATGCGTGCAGGTGCTGGCATACGACCAGACTTCAGAGTGTTAGCCAAGTCCTTTGTATCCTCGATGGTGAAGTTACCTGTGATAGATGACTGTCCACCTGTGATCTCACCATTTACGCGAGGAGCAGAGTAAACATATCCATCGAGCACGATAGCGATAGCCTTGTTGATATTAGCCTTTGTCAGAGCAGCCCAGCGACGAGCACCCTCTGAGTTCATTGTCATAGACACCTCAGGAGTACCTGACACACTATTAAACTGGTCACTTGCAGTTGTCACCACGTCACCCTCGAGAGGAGCACGACCTGAAGACTGAGTGACCTTTATGGCATGGAGCTCATATACATTCTTTACTCCGAGACCATCAGCAGGCTTAGCGCTCCAGAGGAGTTTCAAGTCAGAAGGAAGCACCTGCTTAGCAGTGGCAGAGTGGATGATGGTGTTAACGGCAGCGGTATCGCGCACATTTGCATAGCCTACAAGGCTAAGTGAGCGACCGCCAGTGGTCTGCAGGATAGAGAGCAGTGGATGCTGCTTCTTCATCTGATCAGTTGCAGTGGAAGCGGCAGCAGTCTTTGCCTCAGCCTTAGAGTCCTTTATCTGGAACTTAGCCTCAGCCTTCTTTTCAGCAACAGCCTTAGTTGTGTCTACAGCAGCAGAGTCCTTAGCCTCAGTACCATTCTCCACGGCAGCCATACGAGTATCGAGCTGACGAAGATATGGTTCGATTTCCTCAGAATTGTAGGTCTCCCAGAACTCAAGGTTGGCAGAACCCTGGAGCAACTTACGCATACGCTCTGGTTCACGGATACCAGGCATCTCGACCATGATCTTACCATCTTGACCTTCGAGCTTCTGGATATTTGGCTGAACGACACCAAACTGGTCGATACGCGCACGTACCACATTAAAAGAGTTGTCTATCGCGTCCTTTACAGATTCACGCAGAGCCTTCTCCACCTCAGAGTCAGAGCTCTGTGGAGACACCTTACCCTGCAACTGCTGAGTAGCGAAGATCTCTGCCAAGCGATGACCAGGGGCATTCTTCTTGTAAGCGTCAATAAAGAGCGAGATGAAGTCACTCTGACTCTTCTCCTCTTCCTTCTTAGCCTCATTGATAGACTTCACGAAAGCTGCGTCCGTCTTGTGGTCAGCAAGATTCTCCACCAAGTCAGGCACAGAGATTTCGAGGATAACATTCATACCGCCTTTAAGGTCAAGACCCAAGCCGATCTGAGTTTCGAGACACTTCTGATAAGTGTAGATACCGAGGTATCTCACCGAGTCCTTGTAGTCCTGCTGAGATACAGGATCTTCAATCTTTGCAGCCTGGCTGTCATAATAGCGTGTGGCAGCAGAGAATGACAAATAGAAGATACTTGCAATCGTCAGGAGTACGGCGGTTACAATTACAATTCCTTTGTTTTGCATTTTATTTTTATTGTTTTGTTTTTATTCACTTATTCTAAGCGTGCAAAGATAGTACTTTTTTGAATATCTGCCAAAAGATGATGTCTTTATTTGTCATTTTCAGCACATTTACCTGCTTTTCAGTCGCCTTAGTCCTTTGGCTTCAACCAGCAGACGATGGGGTAATGATCGCTATAGGGAACATCGGAAAGCACCTTGCATCCATATGGTTGGAAGTGCTGGGAGCACATGATATTGTCTATTCTGACGCGCAGTCCGTTGTGGCAATAGGACCATCCAGGGCCTATGCCAGTGGCGATGTAGCAGTCTGTAAGGTTGCGATTTATGACACTATGATTGAATGACGTGGGCGTGTCATTAAAGTCTCCGCAGAGCACTATAGGCATATCTGAATGTTGATTCACAAATTGCGACACAGCCTTTGCCTGGGCATTGCGCACAAGTGACGAGCGCATCAGCGCAGAGATGATATTCTTTGAGTCCTTACCTACAGAGTCCTTATTTACCTCTCCCGTGACAATATTTTTGAAATTATTGCGATCGTCAAGTGAGAGATGACTAGTCTCAAGATGATTGTTTATCACGAGCAACTTGCCTCGTGGTGTCCGTAGCACATAGTGCACGCTCATATTGCCTTTAGACTCATAGGCGAGAGTGTCAGAACTCAGTATCTTATATTTGGTGTATATCATTAGGGCAGTAGACTGTGCATTCTTTACATTACACTGAAAGTAAGGATATTTTGCCGACATCTTTTTCTTCAGTTCATCACTCAATAGTGACTCGTTTGCCTCCTGTAGACACAGGATATCACAATCGGCATTTACGAGATAATCTATCATCTTTTCCTTCATGCCTTCGTCATTGTCACCTGGTTGGCTATGAAAGGCATAGACATTATATGACATCACCTTGATAGCATCCGAGGGCACATCCTCGGGGAGGTTTATTCCCATGTAGGTTTTCATAGGGGAATAGCACACCACAAAGGTCAAGAGGGATAGCAATGAAGACTTCTTGTCAATGAGTAGCCAAAAGAACATGAATATGGCATTTATGACAAGAAAGACAGGGAACAACATGTCGGCATTGGCCAACAAATGAAACTTCACGGGATCTACCAGATGGGCATATCCCGTAACAAGCATTCCCGTAGCCACCAACACATTGGCAGCAAGCAAGAGATGATATACGATATTGACTATACTCTTAACAGCCATACGTATCAGTTGGCATCATTCTTTTTACCATCAAAAAGAGTCTGCTTTTCATCACTCGTAAGACTGTCATAGCCACTTTTCCTTATCTTGTCAAGGATGCGGTCCACCTCCTGCTGTCTTTCCTTCTTTTTGGCATTATAATCCCAGTCAGAGTTGGACGTTGTGGTGGTATACCAATTATCCTTATTCCCACCAAAGGAAGTGTTAGCAAAGCGCTCGCTGGCATTACGACGCATACGATTGAAGAGGTTGTCACCACCGAATGAGTTATAGCCAGCACCAGGATGCTTTGCCCAGTATCGTATAAGGAAGAAACCGAAGAACATACCTCCAAGGTGCGCGATATGAGCCACACCATCAGATGAAGAACTGAGCGCAGATGTGAGTTCGATGACTGCATAGAGTATCACTATCCACTTAGCCTTTATCGGAATGGGGAGTGGAAATATAAATATACGTTGGTCGGGGAATATCATACCGAAAGCAAGGAGTATGGCATACACCGAACCAGAGGCGCCTACCGTAGTCCATGTATTAAGCAAAGCAGCGCTATTATGAGCCACCTGAAGGAGTTCGGACATTTCGAAACCAGGCAGCTGATCTTGGCACACCATGACAAACTCACAGAATTGTGCCATCTCCTGAAATAATCCTGCTCCTATACCGCACACCATGTAATAAAAAAGGAATTTTCGCAGACCCCATACATTCTCCACTACACAACCGAACATCCACAGGGCAAACATATTGAAGAAGAGATGCATGAAACTGCCGTGCATAAACATGTAGGTGACCAATTGGTAGATATGAAAGTCTGGCGCCAGGAAGAAATGCAGTCCAAAGATATTATTGAGGTCTATCGGCATTGCGGAATGAGAAGTAAGCACATCCAATACCGAGAGCAAAAGATACGCTACTATATTTATGATTAGCAGACACTTGGTAGTCTTGGGCAGTTGCAACATTTGTATTTGTGTATTGATTAAAAACGCTGCAAATTTACGAAAAATATCCCGTAAGAGCCACCAAACAGGCATTCAAGCAGTAAAAATAGGATAAATTGCAATATTTTACAGTATTTTTGTTTGTTATGTAAAATATTCACCTTATATTTGTCGGCAGATAAGTTCTGCACAACAGACAAATCATATTAATAACCATTTTATAAAAAGAAAATTATGAACAAGACAGATTTGGTAAAAGCAGTTGCTGCTTCAGGAATCAGCCAGGAAGCTTCTAAGAAGGCTATCGACGCAGCTCTTGCTGCCATCAAGGATGCACTCGTAAAGGGAGAAAGCGTTCAGCTCATAGGTTTCGGTACTTTCTCTGTAGTTGAAAAGCCGGCTCGCGAG
>CAVABU010000139.1:0-5978 GCA_963586965.1 Gemmiger formicilis | reverse complement strand
TGCCAAGAATCTCCTGATAAGCACCTACAAGGAATACACCTATATAATAATGTTCGTCCTCCTTCACGGTGTGGAGTGGGAGATAGGAAGTCTGTTGTCCGCCATTGACGTATGCCGACACCTTTCCGTCGGAGTCGCAGGTGATGTCCTGTATGGTTGCCGAGCGTGTGGGCTGCTCCTTCAGTCGTGCCAGTGGCATGATAGGGAAGAGTTGGTCGATGCCCCAACTGTCAGGCATACTCTGGAAGAGGGAGAAATTGCAGAAATATTTGTCTGCCATACGCTTGTCAAGGTTGCGCAGTTCGTCAGGCACATGCTTCTGGTGATGAGCCAACTCTGCCACCTCATGGCTGATAGCCCAATAGATGGACTCTATCTGAGCACGCGTCTTCAAGTCTATGATACCATGACGGAACAGGTCGAGAGCCTCTTCGCGGATATCCTCAGCATCATGCAAGTCTTCAAGCATAGAGCGCTGTGACAGTTTGTCCCATATCTCCGTGAGGTCGTGCACCAACTGGTGGTCGTCAGGAGAAGGCTGGAAGTCCTCAGGCATCTTAGCTGCCGATACGCTCTCCAGCACGTCGATGACAAGCACTGAGTGATGAGCAGTCAGCGATCGTCCGCCCTCAGTGATGATGTTGGGGTGGGGGATATTGTTCTTGTTTGCTGCATCCACAAAAGTGTAGACGCAGTCATTGATATATTCCTGTATGGAGTAGTTGACCGACGATGCCGAGTTGGATGATCGTGTGCCGTCATAGTCTACGCCAAGTCCACCGCCACAGTCCACAAACTCTATCTTGAATCCAAGTTTATGCAACTGCACATAATACTGTGCTGCCTCACGCAAGGCTGTCGATATGCGTCGTATCTTGGTGATTTGCGAACCGATGTGGAAGTGTATCAACTTCAGACAGTCACGCAGTCCCATCTCGTCCAGGAGTTGCAGGGCCTGGAGCAGTTCGGATGAGTTAAGGCCAAACTTAGAAGCATCGCCACCACTCTCCTGCCATTTGCCAGCGCCAGAAGAAGCCAGTTTGATACGCACACCAAGGTTAGGGCGCACGCCCAGTGCTGCTGCCGTCTCTGCGATGACCTTCAGTTCGGGCAGTTTCTCCACCACGAGGAAGAGGCGCTTGCCCATCTTCTGTGCCAGCAGCGCCATCTCGATGAAGCTTTGGTCCTTGTGACCATTGCACACCACGATACTGTCAGAGTCCATGTGAGTGGCGAGCACAGCGTGGAGTTCGGGTTTAGATCCAGCCTCAAGACCGATGTTGTATTTAGCACCATGAGAGATGATTTCCTCCACCACGGGGCGCATCTGATTCACCTTGATAGGAAACACGATGTAGTGGTCAGCCTTGTATTGATATTCCTTAGACGCTTTTTCGAAGCATGCCGATGTCGACTGTATACGTGTGTCGAGGATATCGGGGAAACGCAGTAGCATGGGCGCTCCCATGTGTCTTGTTTCCAGGTCTTCCATCACTGTCTGCAGGTCTATCTGCACATTGTCTTTCTTTGGAGACACATAGACGTGTCCCTTGTCATTGATTCCAAAGAAGTTGACTCCCCAACCCTTGATGTTGTAGAGTTCTGCCGAGTCATCGATGCTCCATTTCTTCATTGCGTAATAGCGGTGTTATTTTTTTGTCTTTTTTCTTTGTTGGTAGTATATTAACTATTGTCTAAATATCCATTTAAATATTTAGCATTGCCTTTATTTTGTCAATATGTTCGTCTATGCGCGCATGACTGTCCATGATGTTGACATTGAGGATGTGCTTAGCCTTGAGGTAGTAAGGTTCGCGCTCCTGCAGGTGTGTCTTTATGTGTTCGAGCAGTTCTTCGCCTGTCTTGTTCTGCAGCAATGGGCGCACGCCCTTGCCCATCTTCAAGTGCTGCACGAGCACTTCGGGTGAAGCTTGCAGGTAGACGGTGTCGCCTTGGCTATTCATGTATGCCATGTTGTCAAAGAAGCATGGTGTGCCACCACCGCAACTTATGACCACATCCTCAAACTCAGCCACTTCGTGTAGCATATTGCGCTCCACAGTGCGGAAAGCCTCTTCACCACCTTCGTCAAAGATCTGCTTCACAGTCTTGCGCATGCGAGACTCTATGTACCAGTCGAGGTCATAAAAACTGAGTCCGAGACTTTTAGCCAGTTGTTTGCCCACGGTGGTCTTGCCAGCGCCCATGTATCCGATGAGAATGATGCGTATCATTTCTTTGCGCGTACTCTTTTCGTTTCTTTCTTCTCAGGTGTTTCCTCTATCACTTTCATACACTCCTCGAGAGTCAGTTCGGCTGCACGTGCGTGCATATTGCGTGGCAAGCGATAGTTTTTGCCATCATATGCGATGTATGGGCCATAGCGACCATTGAGCACTTCCAGTCCTTCCTTTTCCTCGAAAGTCTTGATGTGTCGTTTGCGCTCTGTCTCCTTCTTCTCGTTGATGAGTTTCTCGGCTGTCGCAAGAGACACTGTCAGCGGATCTTCGTCCTTTGGCAGAGATGTGTATTCTCCATTGCAGAGGATATAGGCGCCATAGCGTCCTGATCCCACTGTCACCTCGTGACCTTCATACACGCCGAGTGTGCGTGGCAAGGTGAAGAGCGAAAGCGCCTCCTCCAGTGTGATGCTGTCCATCTTCTTATCCTTAGGCATCTGAGCGAAGCGTGGTTTGTCATTGTCATCAGCAGCACCTATCTGTATCACTGGACCGAAGCGACCTATCTTTACAAACACAGGTTTGCCACTCTTTGGGTCTATGCCGAGTTCGCGCTCACCAGTCTTGTGCTCCTGGCGGGTGTTCATCACCTTCTCCACATTAGGTTCAAACTTCTTGTAGAAGTCCTTCATCATCTTCTGCCACTGCTGCTTGCCGTCGGCAATCTCATCAAACTGCTCCTCCACCTTGGCAGTGAAGTTGTAGTCGAGGATGTTAGGGAAGTTTTCCATGAGGAAATCGTTGACCACCGTGCCGATGTCGGTCGGTATGAGTTTACCCTTCTCATTGCCCACGGTCTCCTTCTTGGTGCTCTTCTCTATGGTGTCGCCCTTGAGAGTCAGCACCTCATACTGGCGGTCTTCGCCCTTGCGGTCACCCTTGGTGACATATTCGCGCTGCTGGATGGTGCTGATGGTAGGAGCATATGTTGATGGACGTCCGATACCGAGTTCCTCCATCTTCTTCACAAGGCTGGCTTCAGTATATCTCAGAGGACTCTGTGTGAAGCGCTCCACAGATGTTATCTCTTTTCGTGTGAGAGCATCGCCCTTTTTCACCTCAGGCAGTATTGCTCCAGACTCGTCCTGTCCCTCTGCATCATCATCGACAGACTCGCGGTAAACCTTGAGGAAACCATCGAAGTCTATGGTCTCGCCAGTAGCCACGAAGAAGTCGTCGCTTCCGTCTACGGCGATGTTGATGGTGGTCTTTTCCATCTGAGCGTCAGCCATCTGTGATGCTATGGTGCGCTTCCATATTAGTTCGTAGAGGCGCTTTTCCTGTGCCGTACCCGTTATGGCGGTCTCGTTCATGTAGGTAGGACGTATGGCCTCATGCGCAGCCTGCACACCCTTTGCGCTGGAGTGATAGTTGCGTGGTTTGCTATATTGCTCGCCATAGAGATTGGTCACCTCCTCCTTGCTTGCATTGATGCACAGGCTTGACAGGTTGACACTGTCCGTACGCATGTATGTGATGCGTCCGCTTTCATATAGGCGCTGTGCCACCATCATGGTCTGCGACACGGTGAATCCGAGTTTGCGTGCAGCCTCCTGTTGTAGTGTGGAAGTGGTGAATGGAGGTGCTGGTGTGCGCTTCAGCGGTTTCTTGGCGATGGATGTCACGGTGAATCCTGCCTTGCTACACAACTGAAGGAAAGCCTCTGCCTCCTCGCGAGTGCTAAAGCGACGATTGAGTTCGGCCTTCATCTCCTGCTCCTGTCCATCGGCAGCAGTCTTGGTGAAGATGGCGCTCACCTTGTAGTAAGGTTCGCTCTTGAAATGCTCTATCTCCCTCTCACGCTCCACGATGAGTCTCACTGCCACGCTCTGCACACGTCCTGCGGAGAGTGCTGGCTTGACTTTGCGCCAGAGCACAGGTGAGAGTTTAAATCCCACGATGCGGTCAAGCACACGACGTGCTTGCTGAGCATTGACGAGATTCATGTCAATATGTCGTGGATGCTGTATGGCATCGAGTATCGCGGTCTTAGTGATTTCATGAAATACGATACGGCTCGTCTTCTCCTCGTCAAGTCCGAGCACTTCGCAAAGGTGCCATGAGATGGCTTCTCCTTCGCGGTCCTCATCGGAAGCAAGCCATATCTTTTTCGCAGAAGCTGCCTTTGTCTTCAGTTCAGACACCAGTTTCTTTTTCTCTTCAGGTATTTCGTAATAAGGCTCGAGGGTGTCGGTGGATACACTCAGTTCTTTCCTACGCAAATCGCGGATATGTCCGTAGCTGGAAGTCACCATGTAGTCCTTGCCCAAGAATTTTTCGATAGTCTTTGCTTTAGCGGGGCTCTCTACTATAACTAAATTGTCTTGCATAATACAACAGTTGCTTTTTCGGAGCGCAAAAGTACATAAAAACTTTTCGTATACATTATTATATAGGAAATTTTTATGTTTTTTTACCACGAGGCGCGAGTCTTAGAGGTAACAAACAAGCAATTGAAAAGTAGTAGTTGCAGCGTCCCCGCTGCAACTTCCACATGCAAATAATATCCTATTCGAGAGAGGGTTGCAGCGAGGACGCAGCAACTACTAAGAGGCAAAGCGAGGACGCTTCGCCTACTATGGTTACTGCGCCCCGCTGGGGCGATAACCTATTTGACACATCCTCTAGGAGATTACTTTCAAGACTCAGAATTCATCATAGTCGCCATACTCGTCCTTTAGGTCTTTGTAGGCTGCCTTCATGCCCTGCATGGTGATCTCTATGTCGCGGTCCACGGTGCGCGGTCTGTCTGCCGTAGAGTGACTCAAGAGCCAATCATAGGTTTCGCGCATATAGAAGACGCGTGCCAATGCACCATGCGACGCACCTTGAAACCAGTCATAGCGCAACAACTTGTCATTGCCATCGCCCGTGAGCGAGTCCACTATCTTCTTTGACTCATTCACGCTCACCGCCCTATCTGCCGTGCCGTGCATTATCCATAGTGGCAGTCTGCCCATACCGCTGACATCCTTGAGCGTAGTGCCACCACAAAGCGCCATCGCGGCAGCCACCTTGTCGGGATAAGTGCCCACAAAGTCGAGAGTGCCATAACCGCCAAGACTCATCCCTAACACAAAGATGCGTGTGGTGTCTATGGCGTAGGCTTGCTTCATCCACTCTATCAAGTCATTGATCTTACGAGGGTTCCACGAACCGCCAGGATTTTGTGGGGCGAGCACAAACATGGGCATGTCAAGCCCTTGCTCTATAGCATCGAGCACGCCATAGCGCCTCACCTTCTGCAGATTGTTGCCACAGAGACTTGCCCCATGGAGAAATACTATCAATGGCAAAGGATGCTTGTCAGTCTTATATTCTTCGGGAGAGAATACCCAGAAATTGTATCCTCCCTCCACTTCATTTCTCTTCTCAAGAAAATCTCCCCTTGATTGACTCTGCGCCGAAGCAGTCATGACGAAGCATAGAGCCATTGCCAAGACTATCATGCGACGTTGTAAAAATCTACACCAGGAGTAAATATTTATGATATCCATAATCCTAATAACAAGTGATTAACTTGGCTTGTAGTCTCTTAATCTAAAGGCAAAGATAGCAAATACATCCGTATAATTGTCTGAAAGAGTGTGTTTTTATATCCTTTTAAAGAAAGTTTTGTTGGCTTAGTGAAAGGATTACGAGTAAAATATTGTACCTTCGCATCAGTGATTATGAATTCTTCGTTACGTAAAACTCATAATAAATATAAAATGCTATGGTACAGATAAATCCGTTTAT
>CAVABU010000138.1:0-6002 GCA_963586965.1 Gemmiger formicilis | reverse complement strand
GCTGCTATGCAAGCGCACACCAGCTGGTGTGCGGTCATAGGAGTCGTCTTCTTCAAAGACCTAAGTCATCTCTTTTACCCTTTCTACCTATATTCGTTGGAGGAAATCGAGCTATATAGCGTGGTACGGCAATGGCGCCGTACCTCCTAAGTGGTGTTCGTTGCGCTCTTCATGGATTAATGAGTGAGATGCATAACCATGTTTCTTGCCACTACTTACACCACGTATCCTGCTGACATAATGTCGTTCATACAAATGCATCTTTTATACTTTCACAATATCACTATAGATTACCATAAAACTTTCATACGGGAATAAATATTCATTCAGATATTATATAACTGATATAAATCAAGTAGTTTTTGCACTGAGTATTATTTATTGACAATAAGAAATAAAAGTTTATTTATTTTGTCATATCTTTGCAAAACGTAACGTTTTTCATTCTAAAGGTTTCTTTTGGTAACGTTGACGATGAATAGGTGTGGATAGTTTAGATACTTGGTTAGTTTAATTGATAATTAGTTATTGTTTTTAGTAAAAAAAGAGAGAAATTTATGGAAAAGAGACTTATGATGTTTCTTGCTGCTCTCTTCCTATGTGTGGGGGTAGTAGCACAAACGCAAGTTAATGGTACCGTAGTTTCAAGTTCTGACGGAGAGCCTGTGGTAGGCGCATCCGTAAAGGTAGAGGGAACGAAGACAGGTACTGTCACCGACATTGACGGAAACTTCTCTTTGAAAGTTCCGGCAGACTCCAAACTCGTGATTACTTATCTGGGTATGATACCTCAGACCGTGAAAGCAAAGTCAGAGATGACTGTGTCATTGGTGTCAGAATCCCAAGACCTTGACGAGGTCATTGTCACCGGTTATGGTGTGACACGCAAGGCAGCCTTCACCGGTGCAGCGTCCGTGTTGGGTAAGAATGTGATTGACACCCGCAATGATGCTAACCCTATCAAGTCACTTGAAGGCACTGTGCCTGGTCTGCAGTTGTCTACGACATCAGGACAGCCTGGTGCTCCGCAGACCATCTTTATCCGCGGTCGCAACTCCGTCAACTCAGGCACACAACCACTCTATGTAGTAGACGGAATACCATTTAATGCCGACCCTGTGGGTGCGCGCATGGATGAAGGAGTGACCCTCAGTCCACTGTCGAGCCTCAATGCCAATGACATCGAGAGCATCACAGTGCTCAAGGACGCTACCGCTACATCTATCTATGGTTCGCGTGCTGCCAATGGTGTCATCGTCATCACCACGAAGCACGGTTCGCAAGGCAAGACTAAGGTCAACTTCACTGCTAAGTTGGGATGGGAGTCACTTCCAGCCGCAAAGAACTACAAGCTCGTGAATGCTGACCAGAATATCGAACTCGCCACAGAAGCCTTGCTCAATTCTTACAAGGAGAATGGTGATAACTCTACCTTCGGCTTTTATAATGAATACTATGGAGTAGGTAGTACCTATGACCAGCAGGGAGCAGAAGATTTCTATGACTGGTATACTGGAGGATGGGTTTCCAACTACCGCAAGACAGGCAAGGGCACCGACTGGATGAAGGAGATTACCCGCAATGGTATGGTGCAGGAGTATGGCTTTGACATCAATAGCGGTGCAAAGAGCAAGAATTCGCCTGTGTTCTACCTTTCCTATAACTATCTCAATAACGAGAGTTTCATGAAGGGAAAGGATCTGAAGCGCCACACACTGAGATTTAATCTTGACCAGCAGGTAAACAAGATATTCAAGTATGGCATCAACACCAGTTTCAGTTACACTGTGACCAACAATGGTGCGAGTGGTGGTTACTTCTCCGATCCTATGACACAGGCATACATGATGAGCCCTCTGACGGGTGTGTATGACGAGAATGGTGACTATAATTTCGATACCTCTACAAACTACAACCCTGTGGCACTGCGTAGTGCACAAGGTGATAAGAATGAGGCAAAGCAGTATCAAGCCACCATCTCCCCTTATGTGCAGATCAACATCCTACCAGGTCTTACCTGGATGACCAAGGGCGGTCTGGACCTCTATTATGTCAATGAGTATGAGATATGGTCATTCCTCAATCCTCAGGGTTCTTCCATGAATGGTTATGGCGCAAACTTCTCCAATATGCGCTCGCTACTCAATATCACCAACACCCTCAACTATATCAAGACATTTGATGAAAAGCATCATCTGAATGTGCTCGTGGGTCAGGAAGGTCAGCAGACCACCATCAACCGTCAGGATATGGAGAACAGTAACTTCCCTGTGCAGGATCTCATCCAGCTCGGTCTGGCGTCAATTCCTGCCACTGCGTCTACATTCAAATATAAGCTCCGTCTCAACTCATTCTTCTCTAATCTGCAGTATGACTATGACAACAAGTATTATCTGTCAGCGTCATTCCGTACAGATGGTTCTTCACGATTTGGTAAAGATAACCGTTGGGCTTCCTTCTGGTCAGTAGGTGCCAAGTATCGCATCACAGAGGAGAAGTTTATGGACTCGACAAAGAGTTGGCTTAGCGACCTCACAGTACGTGCCAGCTATGGTACTACAGGTAATCAGGATGTAGGTGATCATACCAATGCCGACTACTACTCATGGATAGTTTCTAGCGATGTGTTTGGTTATGGCTACAACTATAATGGTAAGCCAGGAAGCGCCCATGAGCAGTGGGGAAATGCAGACCTGAAGTGGGAGAAGACAGCCAAGTTTAATGTAGGTATTGATGCCACATTCTTCAATCGCATCTTCCTTACCTTTGACTATTATAGCCACAAGACCACCGACATGGTGTTTGCCGTGCCAGTGTCATATATCACAGGTCTATCAGAGTATTACAAGAATATCGGTTCGCTCTCAAATAAAGGTATTGAGTTCTCTCTCGGAGCTAACATCATCCAGAATAAGGACTGGCTATGGAATCTGACAGTCACAGGTTCTCATAATAAGAACAAGGTCATCGCACTCAGCACCGACGATCCTATCGAGGGCACATACTCCATCACCGAGGCTGGACGTCCGCTCTACTCATTCAAGATGAAAGAATATGCAGGCGTAAATCCTGAGAATGGTCATGCGATGTGGTATCTCAATGAGACAGGCACAGAGACCACCGAGAGTTACAATAAGGCAGCAAAGCGCTATGTGGGCGATGCCAATCCTACTTTCTATGGATCAATACAAAACACATTGAAGTGGAAAGGCATAGACTTCTCATTCCAGTTTAACTATTCTCTGGGTGGCAAGATCTATGGTAACAACCTCCGCTATGACGAGCAGATAGGTGGTTCATTCTATGAGAACTACACCGAGTATGTGTACAACAACCGTTGGCAGAAGCCAGGCGACATCACAGACGTGCCACGTCTGAGCACCGACGACTACTATGCTAACAAGGCTTCCACACGCTTCCTTATGGACCGCAGTTATCTGAAGCTCCGTTCGCTATCGCTTGGCTATACATTGCCAAAGAATATCCTGAAAAAGGCATACATCGACAATGCTCGCATCTTTGTCAATGCAGAGAACCTCTACACATGGACAGCCAAGAACTACCGTGGCTATGATCCGTCAGGTGTAGGTGCAGACGGTGTGCAGTGGTGGAACTATCCATTGGCACGCTCCATAGTGTT
This sequence comes from Gemmiger formicilis, assembly GCA_963586965.1. GTDB lineage: Bacteria > Bacteroidota > Bacteroidia > Bacteroidales > Bacteroidaceae > Prevotella. The sequence continues at coordinate 2,362 of CAVABU010000138.1, read as the reverse complement.
TGGACTGACATTGGGTTTCTAAATCGTTAATTGTATAATATAATAAGGACAAGACAATGAAAACAATATATAAGTTATCTTGCGTTCTCTCCTTGGCAATGGCAGTGAGTGCCTGCAGTCTTGATGTGGATCTCGAGCAAAACAAAGACTCCGCAAGCGCATATGAGAGTGTGCAGGATGTGGAGAATGGTACTATCGGAGCCTATTATGCTTTGGGTCATTATGGCTTCCTTGGCAATTATGCCATCGCCTACGGCGACATCTGTGGTGGCCTTGCAGAAGGTAGCGCCTCTACTGGACATTTCTACAATCAGACATATTGGTCAATAACCGACACTGATGAGGAGATGGAGTACGTGTGGTGTTATGGTTTCAAGGTGGTGGACCGTGCAGTGCGCACTATCAACGGTGCCAATCATGTGCTCGACACCAATACCAAACTGACAGACGACAACAAGGCGACACTCTATTATGATATCTCGCAGTGTTATGCGCTCCGTGCGTTGGCATACTTCACCATGACCAACTACTTCTGCATGCCTTACAATAAGGGTAGAGAGGCAAAGGGCCTGCCTATCGTGAAGGATCAGCCTGTGGAAGCATTTGCCAACCTGACCCGCGCCACAATTGGTGAGACCTATGACTTCATCTGCGAAGATATAGAGAAGGCCCTCGAGTATAATGATATGGCGGGAAATCCTTCACTGCAATATTTCTACATGAACTATGCCGCTATCTATGCCCTCAAAGCACGCGTAAAACTCTATATGGGTGAATATGACGAGGCTGAGGAGGCTGCTAAGATGGCAATCTCGCTGAAGGGTAAAGGCAATGGTACATATCGCGACTTTTTACCATCTGAAGAGACCTATATCAACATGTGGGCATCCGTAAGCGTGACAGATGAGGATATCTTTACCATCAGCAAGACAGAGTCAGACAACCTGTCGGCAAATGCGCTCAATACACTCTACGGATCATACGAGACTACGGTGTCTAACTACTGCTGGAGCTTCTTCGGTGAGTCTGACTACCGTTCAGACTTGATTGGTACTGTGGATAATAATGACAATTCCTGCAAGAAGTATCAGGGACTCTCGTCAGCACAGGCAGTGAGCAACATACCTATCTTCCGTAAGTCGGAGATGTCGCTCATCATAGCAGAGTGTGAGGCACGCAAGGGTAATCTTGATGAAGCACGTGAGTATCTCGGTTACACAGCAAAGCGTGATGCCAAGTATTTGGATGAGTATGGTGACTGCGACCTCGGTTTGTTGCCAGAAACACAGGAGGATCTCCTTGAATTTATATGGGAAGAGAATGCACGCGAGTTCTTCGGTGAGGGTCACTTCTATGCAGAGGCACGCCGTCTCGACAAGACCATCACTGTGATGGGCGGTATGTGCACAGACTTCCGACCAGCCAACTTCGTATTCCCTATACCTGCAGCCGAAATCAACGCTGGTTTTATGAAGGATCAGAATGAAGGTTGGGAAGACAATCTTCCTGAGTAACATCATCATAGAAGGCTGTCCTAAGCAGTCTTTCCAGTGATATAAAAATGTGAGGGGGATGCATCATTTTGTGGTGCATCCCCCTCTCTATAGAAAAAGTAAGAGTTAATGTGTGACGTGTCCTAATCTTTTGTGTATCTTTGCATATTGTAATAAGAGTATCAGATTATGGAGAAGGAAATGAAACGAGTACCATATGGAGTATCTGATTTCGTCTCGGTCATTGAGCAAAATCAGTATTATGTCGATAAGACGATGTTTTTGCCAGAGTTGGAGAAGCAACCAAGCAATCTCTTCTTTATCCGTCCTCGTCGTTTCGGTAAGAGCATATTTCTCAGTATGCTCTACTCTTATTATGACTGTAGGCAGAAGGACAAGTTTGATACGCTCTTTGGCAATTTGTGGATAGGTCAACATCCCACACCACTGCAAGGACAGTATCAAGTATTGTTCTTGGATTTTTCGCAGATTACTGGTAAGATAGATATCTTGGAGGAACGATTCAATGCCTATCTCTGTATCAAGTTGGATAGTTTTGTGGAGAGATATGTTGCTTACTATGGAGAGGAAAGATTGCAGGAAATAAAGTCCAAGACTGATTATGCGGATAAGTTTCAACTCATCTTTGACGCTGCCAAGGAAAATAAATTTCAGCTCTACCTCATTATCGATGAGTATGACAATTTTACCAACGTCGTGCTCAATGAGCATGGCGAGAAAGTATATCATGCCATCACCCATGCCGATGGATTCTATCGCGATGTATTCAAGAAGTTTAAGGGCAATTTTGAGCGCATCTTTATGATGGGTGTCAGCCCTGTCACCCTGGACGATGTGACGAGTGGCTA
>CAVABU010000137.1:0-6017 GCA_963586965.1 Gemmiger formicilis | reverse complement strand
CATAGTGAAATGTCAGCGTTTGTGTATCAGCCTGATATTCCACCCACGCCTTCTTTTCGGCATGTGCAAAGACGGGCACGAGTAGCAATGCAGTGAGTAATGCTGACTTTATGACGTTTTTTAAAGACTTGTCCATAATGTATTTATCTCTTATAATGTCGTATTGTAGGTGTGTATAAGAAAATTCGAAAAGGTGTAGCAAAAAGGCTACACCTATATAAGTGGAGCAAGCGCATGATGCGCTTGCCATAGAATGCTATTTCTGTTCCTCTATAGGGAAGAGACCATAGAGTTCGGCATCGATCTTGTCAGTTATCGTCTGAAATGCCTTTGGGTCGGACTCAAACTTGCATGTGTCACCGTCTATGATGATAAGGTTGCCCTTGTAAGTCTTGATCCATCCCTCATAGAGGTCATTGAGTCCCTGCAGGTAATCGATGCGTATGGACTGCTCATACTCGCGTCCGCGCTTGCCAATCTGTGCTATAAGATTTGGTATAGTGGAGCGGATGTATATCATCATGTCAGGGAGTTTCACGAGCGACATCATCAGGTCAAAGAGGTCACTGTAATTACAGAAATCCCTATCGGTCATATATCCCTGATTGTGGAGGTTGGGGGCAAAGATGCGAGCATCCTCAAATATCGTCCTATCCTGAATGATAGTGTCCTCACTCTTGGATATCTCCACCACCTCAGCGAAGCGCTTATTGAGGAAATATATCTGTAGATTGAATGCCCAACGCTTCATATCGGCATAGAAATCAGACAGATAAGGATTATTGTCCACTGACTCAAAGCGCGGAGACCATCCGTAACGCTTTGCCAGCATCTTTGTCAGCGTGGTCTTGCCACTGCCGATGTTTCCTGCTATTGCTATATGCATAATGATATTATTGTTTACTTGTCGGAAAAGAGTCCGAATAGTTCTGCATCTATTCTATCTGTGATTTTTAGGAAATCCCCTGGATTGTTCTGATAATCCATACCCGTGACATCCACTATCATGACCTTTCCCTTGTATTTCTCCTTGATAAACTCCTCATAGCGCTCGTTGAGTCCTTTCAGATATTCGAGCGGTATGGTCTGTTCGCACTGACGCCCGCGCTTTTGTATGTTTTTCACCAAATGTTCGAGTGGCGCACGAAGATATATCATGAGGTCAGGCATCTTCACGATGGACATCATGTGCTCAAAGAGTTCCATATATGCCTCATAGTCACGATCAGAGAGTTGTCCCTGGGCATAATTGTTAGCCACGAAGACATACACGCCCTCAAATATCGAGCGGTCCTGCACGGTGGTAATCTCTGGGTGGGCGGCTATGTTGAGCACATCCTTGAAGCGCTCTTTGAGAAAGAATACCTCAAGATTGAATGCCCAGCGCTTTATATCCTTATAGTAATCATCCAGATACGGATTGTCCATCACCGGCTCCAGACGGGGTGTCCATCCGTAGTGGTGTGCCAGCATTTTGGTCAGAGTAGTCTTCCCGCTGCCTATATTTCCTGCTATTGCTATATGCATTGTGAATGCAAAATTAAGAAATATATTCCAAATCTTCGGCTTCCGCAATACGTTTCTTGAAATAAAAATAGTTTATGTCGATGTTATTCAAAATAATAATGTAACTTTGCGTAAAGTATAATATCTAAAAACTTACGTTTCGAATACTGTTCAAATACAATTCAAACGATGGACAAGATTGATTCCGCCAGCAACATTGCGGATGTTGCACCTGAAGATTTTGACATGCAAAAACTCGACCAGAGTGTCGACCAACTGATAGAAGCCCTGTCTTTGCGGGTGGGTGAGGAAGACTTGCGCCGTGTGAGACATGCCTATGACTTTGCAAAGGAAGCTCACAAAAACCAATACCGCAAGAGTGGCACACCGTATATCATACATCCTGTGGCGGTGGCTAAGATCGCAGCTGAGGAGATGCGACTGGATGTCAACTCCGTCATCTGTGCCTTCCTTCACGATGTCGTGGAGGATACGGAGCACACCATTGACGAGATACGTGACATGTTTGGTGAGGATGTGGCATTCCTGGTGAATGTGGTGACGAAGAAGAAGAAGGATAAATATAGCATGTCGAAGCAACTCGACAACTATCAGCAACTGCTCAACTCTCTGCATTACGACATACGTGCCTTGATGATAAAGATCGCCGACCGTCTGCACAATATGCGCACGCTGGCATCGATGCGCCCCGACAAGCAGATGAAGATAGCAGGCGAGACTGACTATTTCTACGCTCCTCTTGCCAATCGCCTCGGACTCTTCGACGTGAAGACTGACCTTGAGAACCTCTCCTTCAAATATCGTTGTCCGCACGAATATGATGCCATAGAGACGGCTCTTGCCAATGACATGGTGGAAGACAGGGCGCGTCTGAGCATCTTCTGTGGTAATCTGCAGAAACTGCTTGCGAGCAAGGGCGTGGAAGTGAAGGCGAAGGTGTATTACAGAAGGCCTTACAGCATATGGCGCAAGATGCGCAAGCAAGACAAGGACTACAAGCACATAGACAATAGATATTATATCCGCGTGACCTTTGACGCTGAAGGTGACTCTCTTTGTGAGAAAGACCGTTGTCTGAAGATTTACTCCATCATCACGGATGTATACAAGGAAAAACCTCAATCATTTGTCAATCAGATAGACCAAGCGAAGGAAAACTCCTATCAGTCGCTCAATGTCATGTTACTCTCAGGCAAGGGCGTATGGGAGGATGTGCAGATTTGTTCGGAACACATGGTTGCCACCTCACGCCTCGGTTGTTTGGCAGGACGCACAGAGAGCAACGTCGGTGAGTGGATAGAGCGCTTCAAGCGTGTGCTGGAGGACATAGCGGTGCAGAGCATCGGCAACACTTTCATAGAGAGTGTAGTCACCAATCTGTATTATGATGACATCAAGGTCTTCACTCCTACTGGTGACTCCATGGTGTTGCCTGTGGGAAGCACGGCGATAGACTTTGCCTTCGAACTACACACTCAGATTGGTCTACATGCCAAGTATGCGCGCATAAATGGCAAACTGTCGTCTATACGCACGGTGCTCAAGCGTGGTGACTGCGTGGAGATAGGCGTATCGGAAGAGATAATGGCACGCGCTGACTGGTTTGACTCTACTTCCACATACAGGGCGAAGCGTGCGCTGAGAAATATCATACAGCAGGAGACGGAGAGTCACTTCGTGCGCTGCCCTCTCTGCCGTCCTATACCAGGTGGCGAGGTGATAGGCATCAAAACACCCGAGGGTCACGTGCAGATACACAACCGCTCTTGCCGTGATGCCATCCGCTTGGCTTCCAAACATGGTGATGACATCGTGTCGGTAGACTTTGCGGAAGATCCTAACATCACCTACCCTATCACGGTAGTCATCAGATCCATAGATCGCTATCATCTACTCATAGACCTTCTCGAAGCCATCACGGGTCAGATGAAGTTGCAGTTAGGCTCGCTCCACTCCACCATCGAGGATCACATCGTCTCTACCACACTCACCTTCTTCGTGCACAGCGTAGCAGAAAAGAATGAGGCGATAAAGAGTCTATATAATATAAAAGGTGTAGACGAACTCAGAGAAAGCAAGAAATAGAATATGGTAGTTGCAGCGTCCTCGCTGCAACCAAGTATGCAATGGTAACAATAGGAGGTACGGCGCCCTCGCCGTACACATCTCAAATAAAAAAATAGAGAAATACTATCTTGCATATGGTACGGCGGGGGCGCCGTACCTCCTAATGGGCAAAGCGAGGACGCTTCGCCTACTATGATTACTTATAACATACCAAATTGAGGACATGGACATACAAAAAAGGCACGACGAAATCGCCGTGCCTTTTTGTATTTATACTATTCAAAGTGAAATCAATACTCCTCCCATGCTTTGATGTCAATCTGATCAAGACTCACATTGCAGAATGCATTGATAAATGCAGAGGCAAGACGAGAATTGGTAAGCAGAGGCACATTGAGGTCGATAGCTGCACGACGTATCTTGTAGCCGTTGGACAACTCATGGGTGGTCAAATCCTTCGGAATGTTTACCACCATGTCTATCTCATGATTATGGAGCATGTCGAGCGCCTGTGGTTGCTGACCCTCCTCTGATGGCCAGTAGACACGAGTATTCTCTATGCCCTGCTCAGATAGATACTTGGCAGTGCCACCTGTAGCGAAGAGTTTGTAGCCCTTCTGCTGAAGCAGGCGTGCAGCATCGAGCATCTCTGCCTTTTGCTTTGCCGTACCCGTAGAGAGCAGGATATTCTTCTCTGGTATGCGGTGACCCACCGAGAGCATACTCTTGAGCATGGCTGTGGAAGAATCTTCACCGATACATCCCACCTCACCCGTAGAACTCATGTCTACGCCGAGCACGGGGTCTGCCTTCTGCAGACGGTTGAAAGAGAACTGCGAAGCCTTGATGCCCACATAGTCTAGGTCGAAGAGGTCCTTGTTAGGTTTCTCCACTGGCAAGCCGAGCATCACCTTGGTAGCGAGGTCGATGAAATTCAACTTCAGCACCTTGCTGACAAATGGGAACGAGCGTGACGAACGGAGGTTGGTCTCGATGACAAGGATATCATTGTCCTTAGCCATATACTGGCAGTTGAATGGACCAGAGATATGCAGTTCCTTGGCTATCATGCGTGATATGCGCTTGATGCGGCGCACGGTCTCCACATATAGTTTCTGTGGAGGAAACTGCAGTGTGGCATCACCTGAGTGCACGCCAGCAAACTCGATATGTTCTGATATGGCGTATGCTATCACCTCGCCATCCTTTGCCACAGCGTCAAAGTCTATCTCCTTAGCATTCTCGATGAACTTGCTCACCACGACAGGGTGCTCTGAAGACACATTGGCAGCAAGCTTCAGGAAGCGTTCCAGTTCGTCCCTATTAGAACAAACATTCATCGCAGCACCAGAAAGCACATAACTTGGACGTACCAATACAGGGAAGCCTACACGATCCACAAACTCATTGATGTCATCCATAGATGTCAGTGCCGACCACTCTGGCTGATCCACTCCGATGCGATTGAGCATGCTTGAGAATTTAGCACGGTCCTCGGCATTGTCGATATCCTTGGCACTCGTACCGAGGATAGGCACATTCTGAGCATCGAGTTTCATAGCGAGGTTGTTAGGTATCTGACCACCAGTAGAGACGATGACGCCATGAGGATTCTCCAGTTCGATGATGTCCATGACACGCTCGAATGTGAGTTCGTCGAAATACAGACGGTCACACATATCATAGTCAGTCGACACTGTCTCAGGGTTGTAGTTGATCATGATGGAGCGATAGCCAGCCTTGCGTATAGTGTTGAGAGCCTGCACACCGCACCAGTCAAACTCTACTGACGAACCGATGCGATAAGCACCCGAACCGAGCACGATGATGGAGCGCTTGTCACTCTCAAACTTGATGTCGCTATCTGTGCCAGCATAGGTCACATACAGGTAGTTGGTCTGTGCTGGATACTCAGCAGCAAGGGTGTCAATCTGCTTTACCACAGGCAAGATGCCATACTGCTTACGCAGGTTGCGGATGACGAGCATCACCTTGTGCATGCTACCCAATTCTGGTTCGAGATGCACGGCACGACCTATCTGGAAGTCAGTGAATCCATATACCTTTGCCTCGCGGAGCAGATCCTTGTCGAGCACGTTGACACTTGTGCACTTACGCAAGCGCTTGTCGATATCAATGATATGCGCCAGTTTATAGAGGAACCACTTATCAATCTTTGTCAGGTCGTGTATCTCATCGATGCTATAGCCCTTGAGCATAGCCTTGGCAATGATAAAGATGCGCTTGTCGGTAGGCATACGCAGAGCCTTGTCTATGTCGTCAATCTTCAGTTCGTGGTTTTCCACAAATCCATGCATGCCCTGGCCTATCATGCGGAGACCCTTCTGGATGGCTTCCTCAAAGTTGCGACCTATTGCCATCACCTCGCCCACGGACTTCATGGACGAACCGAGTTCCTTGTC
>CAVABU010000136.1:0-6124 GCA_963586965.1 Gemmiger formicilis | reverse complement strand
CTCACCGCTTACCTGCCAGCAACCCATTGATAACTGCGGCAGTGAAGCCTCCTTGCTCCATGGTGTTGAGTCCACGGATGGTGCAACCGCCTGGGGTTGTCACCTTGTCGATGGCAGCTTCGGGATGTTCGCCCGTCGCTTGCAAGAGTTGTATGGCACCCTTCACCGTCTGAAGCACTATCTTCTGAGCATCCTTTGCCTTAAATCCCATCTCCACGCCACCTTCCACATTGGCACGCACATAGCGCATGGCATAGGCTATGGCGCACGACATGGCTGTGGCTGCAGGAAAGAGGCGCTCTTCCATAATTAGACTCTCACCCAATTCATCGAAAATGTCAACAATGGTTTTTATATCGTCATCCGAAGCGTCAATGGGCGTGATGAATGTCATGGACTGACGATAAGCGATGGCAATATTTGGCATCACAAGGAAGATGACTGGGGTTTTACCATTCTTGTCAAGCCACTGCTTGATATCAGCAGATGGCACACCTGCTGCCACCACGATAAGTTTTTGCTTATCATAGTCGAGCACATCTCTGATGCCTTTCAGCGTCTTCTCTACGCACCACGGCTTCACCACCACGCATACAATGTCCGCCTCTTGGCATGCCAACTGGTTGTCGCGGTTCACTTTTGCTCCCTTGCCAGCAAAGTGATCCAATACTGGTTGGTTATGGTCTGACACTGTGATATCCTGTGGAATGAAACGCCCACACTCCAATAGTCCTTCTGCCATGGCTCCTCCCATGGCGCCTGCTCCGATAATGGTTATTTTCATCGTCTTTTTCCTTAATAACACTATTGCACATACTTCACTCCTTCGTGATGAAGGATAGGGTAAAGTTACGACTATTTGATGAATGCACAAAGAAAAATGAAGGAAAGTTGCTATGGCAATACAGTATGTTACAAGCACATCAAAAAGCCCGAATACTAACATTTAGGTATTGCGTATATCATTGAAAGATAGTAATTTTGAACTCGCTTTTAGAGGCTTTGGTATGAGGTTCAGAATAACACTTTTTTTATTTCTTTTTGCGACACTTACAGCGATGGCTGATACGGGACATTTCACTGTGTCAGGCACTGTGCTTGATGACCGCACCAAAGCACCAATCTCATACGCCACTGCCAAGATAAAAAACATGGAATTGTGGGCTATTGCCGATGACAAGGGAAAGTTTGTCATTGCCAATGTGCCCGACGGACAAATCGTATTGGAGATAACATCCCTCGGCTATGCGACTCGCACTGTGACGTTTAGTCTTACTCGCGACACTGATCTCAAGAATATCCGCATGAAGGAGGACAACCTCAGCCTCGCTGGCGTGGAGGTGACAGCTCGCAAGAAGACGACCTTGGGCACTACCATCTACACCATGGATCGCAATACCCTGGATCACTCTCAAGTGCTCTCCCTCAGCGACATCACGGCACTCCTGCCAGGTGGACAGACCGTCAACTCCTCACTGATGAATGACTCACGCCTTGCCCTTCGTGCTGGCAGTGGAGAGAGGGGCAACGCAGCCTTCGGCACAGCCATAGAGGTGGATGGTATGCGACTTGACAACAATGCCAACATGGGCGAGACGCTCTCTGCCTCTACTCGTAATATCTCTGCCTCTAACATAGAGAGCGTGGAGGTAATCGCTGGTATACCGGGCGTGGAATATGGCGACATGTCAAATGGTGTGGTAAAGGTGAACACTCGCAAGGGTCGTTCGCCTTGGATTATCGAGGGTTCTATCAATCCCTACACGCGTCAAGTGGCACTGAGCAAGGGACTGACATTGGGCAAGAATGCTGGCACGCTCAACTTCTCCATAGAGCACGCTCGCTCGTTTAGTGAGTTGGCATCGCCTCATACTGCCTACACCCGCAACATTCTCTCTGCCACATACAACAAGGCTTTCCACCTTTGCGCATCTACGCTCAACCTTACCGCAGGACTTACGGGCAATGTGGGAGGATATAATTCCGAAGCTGACCCCGACGCTTTCCGTGATACTTACCAGAAGCAACGCGACAATCAGTTGCGTGGCAACATCCAACTTGACTGGCTCTGCAATTCGCAGCGTGCTGGCGTGTTCAACGTGAGTCTTATGGCAGCCTTCTCCACTGCAGACAAGCGCACGGAGAACTACACCAACACTTCCTCTTCGTCTACTCAGGCATACCTACATACCATGACTGACGGCTATGCCATCGCGCAGGACTACACTTCTGGCATGAGCACTGGAAGCATCATCCTCGGACCCACGGGCTATTGGTATGTACGGTCTTTCAATGATCAGAAGCCACTTACCACCCAACTGAAACTCAAAGGTGAGTGGACGAAACGACTGTCGTCGGGAGTTATAAATAAGGTGACACTCGGCTCAGAACTGAACTCCTCACGCAACAATGGCCGTGGTACTTATTATGAGGACATGAGCGTGGCTCCCACATGGCGACCCTACGACTACAGCGAGTTGCCCACCATGCGCAACCTTGCCATCTACTTGGAAGACCGCTTCACGGCAGGACGCTTGCTCCTCGTGGCTGGTCTACGTGATGATGTCACGATGATTGGAGGTTCGGCTTATGGTAACGTGTCCAGTCTGTCGCCCCGCGTCAATGTGCGTTACGACATGCTGAAAGGTAAGAAATATTCACTCACGCTCCATGCTGGATATGGCAAGAGTGTGAAACTGCCTTCATTCCAGGTGCTTTACCCTGCCGACAACTATGCCGACCGATTGGTCTTTACTCCAGGATCTACGGCTGACAACAAGGCTTACTACGCTTACTACACTCATGTGCAACAGGCTCTCTACAATCCCGACTTGAAGTGGCAGCACTCCAAGCAGTGGGAGGTAGGTGCTGACGCCACCATTGGCAAGGCGCGACTCAGTTTGTCGGCGTTCTATAACAAGACTTACAATCCCTATCAGACGGTCAACATCTACACCCCGCTTGCCTACAACCAGACATCGCAGTCGGCACTAGAGAACTGCGGTATAGCCGTTGCCGACCGTGCCTATAGTGTCGACCCGATGACGGGTGTGGTGACGGTGACATCCACCGCCGATGATAGTAGCATCACACTGCCTTACTCTACACGACACACGTTCACCTCCAACCGCCAGTATGTGAACGGTTCGCCAGTGACACGCTACGGACTGGAATGGGTGGCAGAGATGCCTTTGGTAAGCAACGCCCACACCGTAGGACTTTCCTTGCGCTTTGACGGCAAATATTATCATTACAAAGGTATTGACAATACTCTCATTGCAGGTAGTCCTAATGGCATCGCCGACCAGGCTTCCGATGCCACAGTGCAACCATTGATAGGTTACTACATTGGTAGTAATGTGACCTCTACATCCTCTGCGAGTACACCGTCGGTGAGCAATGGCATACTCAACAAAGGGTGTAGCCTCAACACCACGCTGACGGCACGCATCCCCAAACTAAGACTCATCATGACCATGCGCCTGGAGGCTACCTTCCTCAACTATCGTCGCAATCTCTCCGAGAACCGCACGACTATCGCCTTGCAAGAGGCTGGCGACATCACGGGAGCGACATACAATGGCGAGAATAACCACTACGTGGCAGTTTACCCAGAGTATTACTCCACATGGGACAACCCTTCGGAGCGCATCCCCTTTGCCGAGGCTCTGCTTGCTGCAAAGGACAATAACTCGGCACTCTACCAACAGTTGTGTAGGCTCATCGTGAGAAGCAACACGGCATATTACTTCAATCCACAGGACATCTCGTCTTATTACTCAGCCAACTTCTCCGTCACAAAGGAGATAGGCAGATGGGTCAGCCTGTCGTTTTATGCCAACAACTTCTTCAATAATATGTCGATGGTGAAAAACTCGCAGACAGGTTTGGAGTCATCGCTCTTCGGTAGCGGTTACATACCAAAGTTCTATTATGGCGCCTCTATCAGGGTAAAACTATAAAGCAACATTCAAGATGAAAATCATACGTCATATATCCCTCTTCTTCATGACCATTGCACTCCTTGTGGCGTGCAGTTATGACGAGCATATAGACACTTATGACATAGAGGTGAAGCTCAGCGAAGCACTCGACTCCGTGTCCGTGCAACTGACTAACGGCACGGGACATACCTTCTCGGCTATGACTGACAACAGTGGCATGGCGCACTTCACCTTGCCTGCTGGCATCTACAGCGCCAACGCATCCAAGGTGTCTGAAGACGGATACTTCCGTAAGGTGTGCAACGGCTCATTGGCTGACATCGCCATCAGCGCTTCTATGACCAGCATCACACTGCCTGTCACTGTGACCTCCATGCAGACTGCCAACCCAATTATTATCAAGGAACTCTACATCGGTGGTTGTCAGATGGATGACGGTTCGGGTAAGTTTGCCAAGGACAAGTGCATCATTCTCTACAACAATTCCTCTGAGGCGGTGTCACTTGATAACGTAGGTTTTGGTTTTGTAGAGCCATACAATGCTGAGGCTCCCACACACTCATTTCTCAATGGAGGCAAACTCGACTATGCTGACACCGACTGGATACCTGCGCTCAATGGTATATGGTATTTCCAGGAGGGTAGCACCATGCAACCCTACACCGAACTGGTGGTGAATGTGCATGGAGCCATTGACAATACGCAGACCTATACTAACTCCGTCAACTATGCCAACGCTGCCTACTACTGCATGTATGACGTGGAGGCATCAAGTAGTGATGGTAGCAAGTATAATAACACATCATATTATCCCTCTCCGGCAGATGTCATACCCACAAGCCACTACCTCAAGGCGGTGAAATATGGCAAGGGCAATGCTTGGCCGATGAGTCAGACATCACCCGCCGTACTGATGTTTCGCACGGAAGGCATCACGCCAAAGGATTTCGGCGAGAATATAAACAACATCACTTACCCCACTGGCAAGGAGGGCAACATCGTCTATGCCTGTCTGAAGATGCCACGACAGTGGGTGATAGATGCAGTGGAGATCTATAATGCCACTGCACTTGCCTCCTGCAAGAAGCGTATCACATCAGACCTTGACAATGGTTACGTCTCACTGACGGGTGGCTACGGTCACGCCCTCATAAGAAAGGTGGAGAAGACCGTCAACGGCCACGCCATATATCAAGACACCAATAATTCGACAAACGATTTCTATGAAGCCGATAATTGTTCTCTTCGCTAGTCTACTGTGCTTGCCTGTCATGGCGCAGCGTGACTTTGTGCTGACACAGCAGCGCAACGCATGGCTCACATCGGGCAATGCGGCTGCCTTAGTGACGCTTGAGGACAGCACCATCGCGCATGCTTCGATAGGATATAGTCACACGGGAGGTGCTCTGCGCACGATATCCGAAGGCAAGAGGATGGATGAAGTGAATGCTGACGTGCGCTCATATTATCGTTTGTCACCAAGCATCGTGGCATTCGGCAGCATGACTTATGGCTATAAGAACGGCACACAGGCTAATGGCAGCATGTTCTTCCCAACGCTTGAACTAAAACCTTTCGACCTGATGGACAACTCTATCGACAATGCGGGTGACAAGCGCATGGAGACATTCTGCATAGATGGTGCTATCGGATGGACGGCATGGCGTGACCTGTCTATCGGTGCAAAGGTGGACTACACTGCTGGCACTTATGCCAAGCACCGTGACCTGCGCCACACCAACACGCTGATGCATCTTGATGCCCGACTTAATGCCTTCCTCGCACTGCCTCACCACAGTGGCGTAGGTGCAGGCTTTGTCTATCGCCGTCGCACGGAGACGATGCTCTTCAAGACTTATGGCACGACAGACCGCATATACACGACGCTTGTGGACTATGCCAACGGTTATGGAGAGACGGAGATGTTTGGCACTGATGGTTTCACTGATAGCGACCGAGAATTACCCCTGCTCTCTGAGCATGTGGGCTTTACTGCACAGGGCGCATGGGACCGTCTCTTCCTTGACATGACCTACACCCACCGCACTGGTTACTACGGCAGACAGTCGCAATACACCGCCTCGCATGAGCAGCACTATGGTGACAACCTTGCCTTGCATCTGCGCTATGACATGACGCGCAATAAGCAGCGCCTGATATGGATAGACCTTAGCATGACA
>CAVABU010000135.1:0-6137 GCA_963586965.1 Gemmiger formicilis | reverse complement strand
CTCTACTATAATCATCTCAACACCGGCCGTCCTGTGCCAGACAATGCAGAGGGCTACCGCAAGTATCAGAGCAACTACATAGAGGTGCGCAATGGTGCTCGTTATCCATTTGGTTATGGTTTGTCATACACCACATTCCAGTATGGTGACATGAAGGTGACAGGTAGTGGGCGAGATTATAATGTGACGGTAGACGTGACCAACACTGGCAGTCGCGACGCTTATGAGGTTGTACAACTCTACATCCACGATGTGGCTGCCGCTGTGGCACGACCTGTTAAGGAACTTAAAGGTTTTGAGCGCATGCTCATCCCTGCTGGTCAGACCAAGACTGTGACGCTGAAAATTAATGAGGAAAGTCTGACATACTTTGACAATGATGGTCACCGCGTATTCGAACCAGGAGACTTCGAGATAATGGTCGGGCCAAACTCACGTGACCTGCAGACGAAGAAGATCACAGTGCAATAAATCATCACTTTCGGTATATAATAGTGGCGACGCGTCGCGTAAGATGGAAATATTGCAAGATGCATTCCATAGTAGGCGAAGCGTCCCCGCTTTGCCCTTTTAGAAAGTACGGCAATGGCGCCGTACTTTCTTTTGCTAAAGCCCATTTGGTTGTAGCGAGGACGCTGCAACTACTAAGTTGAGTATCACTCTTCTCGTAATAAAAACAATGGGAGGCAAACGCCATTTGACTGGCATTTACCTCCCACATGATTTCGTTTGTTGCTTTGCTTACTTATTAGAAGCGATAGGAGTACGCTTTTCAGCGATACGAGCCTTCTTACCAGTAAGATTGCGGAGATAGTAAAGCTTAGCACGACGTACCTTACCGCGCTTGTTCACCTCGATAGACTCGATAGCTGGTGACTCAATTGGAAAAATACGCTCAACGCCGATAGTACCAGACATCTTGCGAACAGTGAAACGTCTCTTCTCTGCGTGGCCTACGATCTTGATTACCACACCGCGATAGAGCTGGATACGCTCTTTTGTACCCTCGATGATTTTGTAAGCGACTGTCACAGTGTCACCTGCGCGAAACTCAGGATGCTGCTTGCCGGTTGCAAATGCTTCTTCAGCAACTTTAATTAAATCCATTTCTTTTAATAATTAAATTGTTTCATCTCACCAACGCAACATGACTAATGACTCTTCCATTGTCAGCGGTTACGCCGAAAAGCGGTGCAAAGGTACTGTTTTTTCTCAAATTATTGATACTCTTTAAGATATAAACTGCTTTTGTTTAACCATTTTTTATAATTCTCCATCGTCGCTCATCGCCTTGTATCTCATATGAGAGGAGTCATATACACTGGCAATAGTAATGTTTGTCCATCCTTTTGCAAGTCTTTCGTATAGATGAGGTAAGGTCGTTCCACTCTGTCTGAATATTTCTTGCAAAATGCATCTAGTGAGGCGTGTGTCTTATATCCAGAAGATTTTACCTCTATTGGACATAGCTTGTTGCCCCGTAATATCAGAAAGTCTATCTCATAGGAATGTGTCTCATCCTTTGGGAAAGTATAGTAATATAGTTTGTCTCCTGATGCTCGTAGCATCTGTGCCACTAGGTTTTCATATACGTATCCCATATTGGCGGACAGTTTGTCGCTCAAGAGTTTGTCATAGATGATATTTTCCGTAAAACCTTTGTCCCAAAATGCTAAAGTCACAAATAGTCCGGTGTCTCCTACGTATAGTTTGTATTTCCCATAGTTAGCCGTCAGAGCCATTCCTACATTTGGGTCATTAGCATGATAAGCGATGTTGATAGTTTTGCTATCCTCCAAGGATACTATCAGTTCGTCAACTTTCGTAGAGGGAAGTTTCCCCACCACGGAAGTAGGTCGATAGCGCATCGTGTTGTTGCTCAACTGTGAAGGTATTGACATAAAGAGTTTGGAGATGCGTCCTGATGGATCTATCTTTCTGAAGTCCTCGGCATATAGTTGGATAATTTGTCTCTTTATCCTATCCACTTTCTCCATATTTTTCGTATCAAGATACTCGTTTATAGCCTGTGGCATCCCTCCTATGAGCATATAAAGTCGCAAGTCACGCATCTTCATGCGGTTGATGCCGTCTCCTAATGACATCTTCTTCTCAAATACTTGTCTCATCAATGTCATGCTCGCTTCGTCTCCCAGTGCCCATCTGAATTCTTCGTAATCCATAGGAAACATTTCCACTCGGTGTTCTTCGCTTGGAATATTGATGTCCTTAGTATTCTTTCGAATGCTAATCAGTGAACCAGTCTCAATATAGTCGTATCGTCCGTCTTTTACGAGATATTTGATGGCTTGACGTGCTTTTGGGCATTGTTGCACTTCGTCAAAGACTATCGCAGACTCATGCTCGTAAAGTGATGTGTGATAGGCGTTTTGTAGATATAGAAAAATGTAGTCCAAGTCCATAAGATTGTCAAACAGGTTCTTGATATCTTGTGATGCCTCATTGAAATCTATCAGTATATATGAACGGTATTCCTTTCTGACAAACTCTTCTACGATGGTGGATTTCCCGATACGTCTGGCTCCCTCCAATAGCAGTGCGCTCCTTCCTTTTGAGGTCTGCTTCCATTCTAGTAGTTCCTTGTATATTTTGCGCTTAAAACATTGTGTCGCCATATTGTGCTTCTAAATAATTAATATTCAGATGCAAAGGTAATATCTAATATCAATTTACCAAAATCTTTTCGTCGAAATTATAGCCTTATACCAAAATCTTTATGGCGAAATTACGGCCTTATACCGAAATCTTGACTAAGAAAATGGTAATTATGGCGGATATGTAACTTGTTTTGTGTAAAAAATAAACAATTTATTTTGTCCTATATGCTATTTCCCGTACCTTTGTACTGGAATGAATACATATAATATAATAGCGCCCAAGAGGCTCAACAATACCATAAAGTTACCTGCATCCAAGAGTATAAGCAATCGTGCACTGGTGCTCTCTGCACTTGCAGGTGGCACACATATCCCTGATAATCTGAGTGACTGTGACGACACAGAGGTGATAATAGCCGCCATGCGCGATATGCCTTATGAGATTAATATCAAGGCTGCGGGCACTGCCATGCGATTTATGACGGCTTTCCTAAGTGTCACTCCAGGCGAACATGTCATCACTGGCACGGAGCGTATGCAGCATAGACCCATCGGCGTGCTCGTAGACTCGCTACGCAAACTCGGTGCGGATGTGGAATACGTAAATGCACAAGGATTTCCTCCTCTGCTTGTTAAAGGCAAGGACTTGGAAGGAGGCTACATACAGATAGCCGGCAATGTCAGTTCACAGTTTATTTCCGCCTTGCTGATGGTGGGACCCACGATGAAGAAACCTCTGACACTCCAACTCACGGGCGACATCATAAGTCGTCCCTACATTGACCTCACGCTCGGTATGATGCGTGACTATGGAGCCAAACCCGAATGGACGGGCGTTGATACCATCGAGGTGAAACCATCTTCCTATGTATCAAGACCATATTACATAGAGAGCGACTGGAGCGCCGCTTCCTATTGGTATGAGATGCTGGCACTAAGCGATGACCCATGTGCAGAGGTGCGGTTGACGGGACTGATGGACGGCAGTGCTCAGGGTGACACCATAGTGAAATACATCTTCTCGCTACTCGGCGTGAAGACCATCTTCGAGTCCAATCAGCAAAGAGTGCCCACCACCGTCACGCTACGTCATAACGGGCGTCGCGTGCCACAGTTGAGATATGATTTTACCAATTGTCCCGACCTTGCACAGACCGTGGTTTGTACCTGTTGTGGCATGGGTATCCCCTTTGACTTGACGGGTCTTGCATCGCTCAAGATAAAGGAGACTGACCGCATAGAGGCGCTCAAGGTCGAACTGCGAAAGTTGGGTTTTGTCATCACTGACCGCAATGACAACGAACTCATATGGGACGGCGAACGATGCGTACCTACGATGGAAGCCATCGATACTTATGAAGACCATCGCATGGCAATGGCTTTCGCTCCTCTTGCCATGAAGATGCAAGGCGTGAAAATAAACAATCCACAGGTGGTCAGCAAGTCGTATCCCGAATATTGGAACGACCTGAAGTCTTGCGGTTTTACACTCTGACCTTATGTGGATACTGATAGTGGCACTCGTGGTGCTTGGCACGATAGCCCTTGGGGCATCGCTCCTGTGGGACAAGGATGCGAAGATAGAGGTGGGCGCAGACTGCTCCAACTGCTCCGGCGACAATGCCAAGTGCGAACAGACGTGCATGATGGAGGCTGCCGTAAAAGATGTGGAGTATTTCGATGACGAGGAACTCGACCGCTTCAAAGGACGTGCGAGTGATGCTTATACTGATGAAGAGGCTGACGAATTTCGCGCTGTCATGGAGTCTATGCGCCCCGAGGAGGTGAAGTCATGGAGTAGGAGTCTGATACTCCGCGGACTTAGCATGCCAGATCAGATAAAGGACGACTATATCATGCTCGCCGAAAACTGATGGGAGAGTGATGATAAGTCGTTATTTCAACGTTAACAAATAGAATGAAAGCATAATAATGAAAGCATTGTCAAGTTTTGTAAGTCGCCATATGGCGCTGATAGTGATACTCGTGGCATTGGTAGCCCTCATATTCCCAGATGCCATGTCAGTGATAAAGACGAGTTATATCAACTGGTTGTTGGGTATCGTGATGTTTGGTATGGGACTTACCATCAAACCAGATGACTTCCGTGTGGTATTCACCAATCCTCGTTCGGTGCTCATTGGCACTGTGGCGCAGTTTGCCATCATGCCATTCATGGCTTGGGTGCTGATCAAAGTCTTTGCACTTCCACCCGCACTCGCCATTGGCGTGATACTCGTCGGCACATGCCCCGGAGGCACCTCGTCAAATGTCATCACCTATCTCTCCCGCGGAGATGTAGCACTATCTGTCGGCGTGACATCCGTATCCACAGTGTTGGCACCCTTTATGACACCGCTTCTCACATTGCTCTATGCTGGTGAGAGCGTGGATGTCAAGGTGTTTCCGATGTTCTTGTCTATCATTCAAGTGGTGATAGTACCGATAGTGTTAGGATTTATCATCAATCATTATCTTCCGCATGCAGCAGAGCGTGCAAAGGACAGCCTGCCACTGGTCTCCACCATTGCCATAGCTGCCATAGTCGTAGCCGTGGTGAGCGCCAATGCCTCCAGGATAATGACCTCAGGATTTCTCATCCTCGGTGTCGTGATACTCCATAATGTGTCAGGTTATCTATTGGGTTATGGAGCGGCACGCTTGATGCATCTCGATGCACGCCAGCGTAGGGCTATATCCATAGAGGTTGGCATGCAAAACTCCGGTCTTGCCACCTCGCTTGCCACCGTGCACTTCGCTCAATATCCGCTCGCCACTGTGCCGGGTGCAGTATTCAGCGTATGGCATAATGTGTCGGGAGCACTGCTTGCCGGATTCTTTATCAGACAGGACGACAAAGACAAGGCGGAACAATAAAAACGGGAAAATCTCGTTGTATACTTGTATGAATCCAAAGCGAAAGCATCTCCTTTGTGTGCTTGGCGGAGTGATGGCTCTGCTTGTCGTCTCGTGTTCCACTCAGAAGAATACGAGCAAGACTCGCTTTTGGCATTCCTTCACGGCTAAATACAATACATATTACAACGGCACCCTTGCCTACATCGATGCTTCGCTGGAGAAGGAGAATGGCAATAAGGACAACTTCACCGAACTCCTTCCGCTCTATTATGTGGGCAATAAGAATAGCGTGCAACTCGGTAAAAGCAATTACGACAAGGCTATCGAGAAATGCGAAAAGGCTATATCGCTTCACTCCATAAAGAAACGCCCGGAGTGGACCAAGAAGCGTCGCAAGACGGAGCGTGACATAGAGTGGCTCAATCGTAAGGAGTATAACCCGATGTTGTGGAAAGCCTGGTTGTTGCTGGGTAGGTCACAGTTTCATGAGGGCGACTTTGATGCTGCTGCCGCCACATTTTCCTATGTCAGTCGCATCTATCAGATCCAACCAGCCATCTATGATAAGGCGCGGGCTTGGTTGGCAAAATGCTATATAGAACAAAACTGGCTCTATGATGCTGAGGATGTCATCCACAAGATGAGCCGTGACTCCATGCA
>CAVABU010000134.1:0-6186 GCA_963586965.1 Gemmiger formicilis | reverse complement strand
TTCTCCTTGGGGTCATTCTTCAGATAGAGCGCATTCTTGCGGTCCTGCTCGATGTCGCCCGTGCGCTTGGTAGTGCCTGCTATAGGGTCGATGTATGCCTTGCGACCTTCTATGCGACAGTGCGTCTCGGGTGAAGAACCGAAGATGCGAAAACCACCGAAGTCCATGTAAAACAGGTATGGCGAAGGATTGATGCTACGCAGAGCACGATAGAGTTTGAAGTCGTCGCCCTCGTATTTCTGGACAAAACGTCTTGAGAGTACTATCTGAAATACATCGCCACGCAGACAGTGCTGGATGCCACGACGTATGTTAGCCTTGTGCTCCTCATCGGTCAGAGTGCTCACGTAGTCGCCCACGGGATGAAAGGCGTAAGTGTGGTAGGGACGCCTGTTGACCCATTTCTCCATCTCGTCAAGGCTTTCGTCTTCGCCGTCGGAAAGCAGTTGGACGAGAGTCAACTTATTATTGAAATGGTCAAACACGTATACATATTTATATAATATATATAGCATGTCGGGCGCATCATTCTTTGCTTGCGTCTCGTCTTTCACTGGGATATTCTCAAAATAGCGCACAGCATTAAATGAGGTGTATCCGTAAAGTCCGCAGAACTTGGCATCGTCGCCCGTGACCTCAAACTCATGCAGGAAGGCATTGATGGCCTTGTCGGCACGATAGTCGGCATTGACCGCATGCTCGGTCTTCTGTCCGTCGGGGAAATGACACACGGCCTTGCCGTGCTCTATGCTTACGCTCGCTATGGGGTTGACGCAGATGAAGGACTTACTGTTTTCTCCTCCGTGATAATCCGAACTCTCCATCAGTGAAGACTGCGGATAGAGGTCGCGCACCTTGAGGTAGACACTCACGGGTGTCTCCATGTCGCCAAGGATGGTCTTGCTGGCAGTGTGATATCTATACATTTTTGAAATCGTTTTGATGTTTGAGATAAGTGTCGAGGTCTTTGTCACCACGTCCTGAGACGGTCAGCACGACGACATCCTCTGGTTTGAGTTCATCCTTGATCTTTGGCAGCAAAGCCAGTGCGTGCGCACTCTCGAGTGCTGGGATGATGCCCTCAGTGCGTGTGAGTTCGTAGGCAGCAACGAGTGCTTCGTCATCATTAGCTGCAAGCACTTTGGCGCGTCCAGTCTCATATAGATTGCAGTGCAGAGGTCCTGTGCCAGGATAGTCCAGACCAGCAGAGATCGAATAGGGTTCGATGATCTGTCCATCCTCGGTCTGCATCAGCATAATCTTAGATCCGTGCAGGATACCCATCGTGCCAACCTCAAGTGATGCTGCCGTCTCATTGGTGTCTATGCCAAGACCACCTGCCTCACCGAGCACTATCTTAACGCGCTCATCATCAAGGTAATGATAGATGGTGCCTACAGCATTGCTTCCTCCTCCTACGCAAGCGATGAGATAGTCGGGATAGTCACGACCTATCTTCTCTTGCAGTTGCCACTTTATCTCTTCTGATATCACGCTCTGCAGACGTGCCACCATCTCTGGATAAGGGTGAGGACCTACCGTCGAACCGATGATATAGAATGTGTCGGAAGGATGACAACACCAGTCGCGTATGGCCTCATTGGTGGCATCCTTTAGTGTCTTATTGCCACTCTCCACGGGTTGCACTGTGGCTCCGAGCATCTTCATGCGCTCCACATTGACGTGCTGTCTCTGCACATCGAGTGCTCCCATATAGACGGTGCAGGGCATATCCATCAGGGCACAAGCGGTGGCAGTGGCCACACCGTGCTGACCAGCGCCTGTCTCAGCGATGATGCGCGTCTTGCCCATCTTCTTGGCGAGGAGTATCTGTCCGAGGGCATTGTTGATCTTGTGTGCGCCCGTATGGTTGAGGTCTTCACGCTTCAGATATAGTTGGCATCCGTATTTCTCGCTCATGCGCTTGGCATAATAGAGAGGCGAAGGACGGCCCACATAGTCTTTGAGGAGTGAGTGAAACTCCTTCTTAAATTCTTCACTTTCCAATATCGGCAGATAGGCTTTCTTGAGGTCTTCCACCGTCTTATATAATATCTCGGGGATGTAGGCACCACCAAAGTTGCCGTAGAATCCGTAGTCGTCAACTGTATATTTTCCCATAATCTTAACTATTTGCTTAGTGCGTCAAACAATGCGTCAAGTGCCTTGTCGGCATCTTTTGTCTCGTCGAGCAAGGTGACAAACTTACTACCAATGATGGCTCCAGCGGCATTGGCTTGCGAGGACTCGAGGGTCTGCTTATTGCTAATGCCAAATCCTATCATACGAGGATTGCGGAGGTTCATGGCATTGATGCGGTGGAAATACTCCTGCTTGGCATCGTCAAAACTCTTTTGTGCTCCTGTGGTGGCAGCCGAAGACACCATGTAGACGAAGCCGTCGGTATTGGCATCGATAAATCGGATGCGCTCCTCGCTCGTCTCGGGAGTGATGAGCATGATGACGCGTATGTCATACTTGTCTGCCACGGGTTGGATGTATTCTTGATAGTCCTTGAATGGTAGGTCGGGGATGATGGTGCCAGATACTCCACACTCGGCACAACTCTTGAAATAATCATCTATGCCATACTGTATTACAGGGTTTAGATAACCCATCAGTACAAGTGGAATGTTTACCTCATCCTTGATGTCATGCAATTGTGAGAAGAGCCTCTTGAGCGACATACCATTACGCAGTGCCTTCGTGGCTGCGTCCTGTATGACGGGACCATCTGCCATAGGGTCAGAGAATGGCACGCCCACCTCTATCATGTCTATGCCACGACGTTCAAGGGTCTTGATGATGTCGCCCGTGCTTTCCAGTGTAGGATGTCCTGCACAGAAATAGAGCGAAAGCAGTTTTCGGTCTTTGTTGTCTGCAAAGAGTTTGTTTATCTTGTTCATTGTTGTCTGATTTTATCTATAAATTCTTTCAACTTGTCTATATCTTTCATTGCTGGCGAAGTCTCAAACTTGGAGTTGAGGTCTATGCCTATGCACTTGGGATGCTCGTATGCCATCACTTTCTCGGCATCGTCAGGGCCTATGCCTCCGCTCAAGAGGAATGGCAGGTCGCCATCGTAGGCGTCAAGCACCGACCAATCAAATTTCCTACCGCTACCGCCCTTGGAGTCACATTTGGTGTCAAAGAGCAACATGTCGGCAGTGTCCTTATACTCACGCCATCGCTTCACGTCGTCGGCTTCGCGGATGCTCAGTGCCTTGATGATTTTGATGTCGGGAGCGATATCGGGGATGAGCGTGCGCTTGAGATTGTCTATGTAGACGGGCGACTCGTCACCGTGCAACTGGATGTAGTCGAGGTGATAATTATAGACTTGTGTTATCACCGTCTGTGGCATCTCATCTACGAAGACCCCTACCCTTTTCACGCGCTCATGGCAAGCGCTGGCATTGATGTCGGAATCGGCCTTGTCGGGTATGATGCCAGCAGGCATCGGGATATTCTTGACATATCTCTTGCTGCCTTTCCAGAATATGAATCCGATGTAGTCAATGCCGAGCGACAGGACATCACGTATGTTGTCGGGGTCGCGCATTCCACAAACTTTTATCTTCATAATAGATACTTTTATGTAGTAGTTGCAGCGTCCTCGCTGCAATCATGTTCGAGCAGTTCATAGTAGTTGCAGCGTCCTCGCTGCAACCAAGACCTGAGATATTCTTAGTTGAGAGGGTTGCAGCGGGGACGCTGCAACTACTATGATATCAATCTTTCAATGAACCTCTTGAGAGCCTCGCCAGGATTATCTTCCTTCATGAAGCATTCACCGATGAGGAATCCATGAAATCCTGCCTCGCGTAGCCGTTTCACCATGTCGGGATGACTGATACCACTCTCGCTGACTTTGCATACGCCATCGGGCAATTGCGTTGCCAAGCGGAAGGAGTTGTTCACGTCAGTGACGAAGGTACCGAGATTGCGATTGTTGATGCCATACATGTCTGGTTCGAGTTCGGCATATTCGAAGTCGCGGTCATTGTGCATCTCGAGTAGCACCTCCAGCCCTATCTCGTGGGCAGTATGGAGCAAGTTTCGGCACTCCTGCTTCGTCAAGTCTGCGGCGATGAGCAAGGCTGCAGAGGCACCGCAGAGGCGAGCCTGAAACAACTGATATTCGTCGATGACAAAGTTCTTGTAGAGCACTGGTATGTCTACTCCACTTTGGCGTGCCTGAACAATGAAATCATCACAACCACCGAAATACTTTTCATCTGTGAGGATGCTCAGTGCCGAGGCTCCATTGTGCTGATATGACAGGGGTATCTCCTGCGGTTTGCCTTCCTCCTTTATCCATCCTTTGGAGGGCGACTTGCGCTTAAACTCGGCGATGATGCCACTATCGGATGACATCAGAGCCGCCCTCATGGATGGCTGTGGCGTGTCGAGCATCTGCTCCACCTTATTATATAGTGACGAGGCAGGCAATTGCTCTTTCATCTGAGCCACTTCCACGCGTTTCCACGCCACTATTTCTTCGAGTATATCTTTCATTATGAATTTATTGCGACAAACTTATTCAACGTCTGCAGAGCCTTGCCACTCTCAAGCGACTCGCGTGCTATGGCGAGGCATTCCTCTATCGGCTTCTTGCCCGACTCCATCACCTGGATGGCAAATGAGGCATTGGCGAGCACCACGTTCTTCTGCGACTCCGTAGCGCAATTGTTGAGCACATTATCAAAGACCTTTGCAGCATCTTCCTTCGTAGATGTAGACTGTCCGCAGATATCTTCAGGTTTTGCCACAGGAAGACCTAAGTCAGCGGGGCTAAACACCTTGGCGTAGTCGTTTGTAGTGACCTTGAAATCGCTTGTGAGCGATATCTCATCGTATCCGTCGATGGAGTTGACGATACCGTAGTCGATGCCCATCTTCTGATACACGCTATTGTAAAGTCGCATTTGGTCAAGCGTTGCCACACCGAGCAGTTGCGCCTTAGGTTGTGAAGGGTTGACAAGAGGGCCAAGGAGATTGAAGAATGTAGGGAATGAAATGTTCTTTCTGATAGGAGCGACAAACTTCATTGCGCTGGCAAACAATGGAGCATGGAGATAGACGATGCCAGCCTCATTGATGGAGCGGTTGAGCGTGTCAAGGTCATTGGTGAATTTCACTCCGTGTTGCTGTATGACATTGCTTGCGCCGCTCACTGATGTAGCAGCCACATTGCCGTGCTTAGCCACCTTATATCCAGCACCAGCCACGACGAAGCAAGCGCAAGTAGAGATATTAAATGTATTCTTCTGGTCACCGCCTGTGCCCACAATGTCTATATAGCGAGGCGCATCGAGCAGTGCAGGTACGCCAGTCTGGAGTATGCCGTCACGAAATCCGAGCAGTTCGTCCACAGTGATGCCACGCATTTGTATGCCCGTGAGCAAGGCAGAAATCTGTTCGGTGGGGTATTTATTTTCCGTTATGCCCACAATGATTTCGCAAGCCGTATTGCGGTCAAGCGTCTCTTGATTGAGTATCCGACTGAGAATCTCTTTCATAATAGTTTTCGTTTTATGTTGTTATTGTTTCAAGTTCTTATTCCTCGTGCGCTTTTATATACTGATGAAGGCCTGTCGTGATTTACGGCAGGCCTTCTGGTGTATCTTTGTTTGTTACTACCCACAGGAAGGAGCGACTCACGACTTTATTTAAATCTTGAGTTACGCCACCACCATGCTGTAGATACGAAGTTTGTCATATTGTAATGCTTTCTTTTGCTTTCGGATGCAAATTTACACAA
This sequence comes from Gemmiger formicilis, assembly GCA_963586965.1. Lineage (GTDB taxonomy): Bacteria > Bacteroidota > Bacteroidia > Bacteroidales > Bacteroidaceae > Prevotella. Next base: position 422 of record CAVABU010000134.1, on the reverse strand, counting down.
ATAATCTGAACCTCCAAATGTTTTCCCAAGAAAAATTACAATTACATTGACATATTATAGTAGTTGTAGCGTCCCCGCTGCAACTGCCCAAAGGCGTAAGCCATAGGAGGTACGGCGCCTCGCCGTACCATCTCAAAGAAGAATTATGCAAGTTAGCGTGTGGTACGGCGGGGGCGCCGTACCTCCTATAAATACTACATTTACTCAATATTTCCATGATTTTAGTGCTATTATTGGTAAGTTTTGGCGCGAAGCGTGACATGGCAGTTTCTGATTACTTGCATGATATCTTGCGTATAATGTGGTTTTTTTATAGTTTTTGCCCCTCATTTAGGGCTAAAAAGGCGTGTGAGAAGTAGGAAAAAGAGCCTTAATAAGAAGAGTTAGTGCATGCTTTATAAATGTAACTTACTGATATACAG
>CAVABU010000133.1:0-6199 GCA_963586965.1 Gemmiger formicilis | reverse complement strand
CCCAACTGAAGACGGCACAGCAGTTGATAAAACTCTGTAGTGACAAACTCTGCTCCACGGACGAGGAGATAAAGAAGATACTCGACAAGGAGTCATAGGAGGTACGGCGACCTCGCTGTACCATCTTTGGGAAGGAAAGCGTTTGCTACTTCAATCGTGGCAAGTCCTTTGTTTTTTTCTTTGCGGAAAAGTGTGTTTTTTTTACTTAGTTGTTTTGTAGGAAAAGTGTATATTTGCAGGTGCGAAATCATAGGAAAAGTGTAAATATGCTATATAGAAAGATTGAGAAATATATCGTAAATCACTTATAATCAAGACTATTCATAACAGGTTGCTTGATCTTTTCAAGAAATACCTTTTGATGGGAGGACTCCCTAATGCTGTCAATATAGTGTGTGTGGAGCCGTCGGTGTCCATATTAAAATAGTGTAAGATAATTCTTATCGTTGTAAAAAAACTTACAAAGAGTCTTGCTTTGTAGGCGATTCTCGTGACTTTGCACGTCTGTCGAAGTAAATCTGCTTGTTTTGCAGATTTGCTAAGTGTTTGTTTTATAGTACATTAGTCTGATATGCGATAATGTTGATGCGGTGTCTTTATTACAATAGCATAAGAAAATCATTATTGTTGCAAAAAAAGTTTACAAAGAGTCTTGTCTTATAGGTGCTTTTTGTGGCTTTATACGTCTGCCGAAGCAAATCTGCTTGTTTTGAAGATTTGCTAAGTGCTTGTCTTATAGTGCATTAGTCTGATATACGATAATGTTGATGTTTCTTGTAGAATGGTATCACCTTATATAAACAACATATAATCAACGAGTTGTGGAATTGTTGATTTTGCGTCTTAGTTTGTGAGAAGGCGTCATTTTTGGTTGTTTTGGCGATTTTTGTGGTCTCGCAAATTCTGTCATGTTTCTCGGAGAAGATAGCTTCATTGTTCGGAGAAGATATCTTCGTTGGCTGGAGAAGATATCTTCTCTGAAAGGAGGAGACGGCTTCGTTGCTCCACGAAGTGTAGTTTTGTGGAATGGTCAAGCGTGCTTGTGATAACCTTTGTAATATTTATATCCGTCTGATAATTAGATTGATAAGCGATACAATATTTTACTTGGTTATGCGTCAATTATCTTCTTAATCTGATGTTTTTTAGGTTTTGTATGCCGGGATTGCGGGATTTCCTGCAGTTTGATAATAGGTCGTCGTATAAGAATATCCCTTTTTGTACCGTGGGAACACAAGGTGTAAGCAGCTTTTGAGGTAAAAGCATGCTTTTGTTTGATAGTTTGCGGGTGTCATTAATATTTACAAAGACGGATGTTGGGATACGATAGTTGCAGTGTCCTCTCTGTACTAATCTATAGTGTTTTTCGTATCTTGTTTTTGTCATTTAAATAAATTATAGTATCTTTGCATAAGGTTAGAAGCGTATTCTGACCGCATAAATCGTATAAAAAAGACGTAACTATCACACATTATGGGACTTTTTTCCAAAATATTTCATAAAGCGCCAACAGAGAGCAAGACAGGTGGCATGGAAGATTTTATGACCCTCGTCAGAGTGTATCTGCAGGCTTCGCTGGCTTCTGGACTCGGCATAACGAATCTTGCAGCACTGCCAGATCTCCGCACATTCAAGATGACACTTCATGTGCCGACTACTAATAATAAGCTGGGACTGGGTGAGAAAAATCACTGCAAGAAGATGATGAAAGACATCTATGGCACCGATGACCAGTTTTTCAAAGAGATAGACCAGAGCATCCGTAAGAATTGCAAGAAACTACAGGATGTGCAGGCCTATATGTTTCAGTTTCAGGGTTTCACCCAGGACATGATGATGCTCTTGGGCAATCTCATGAAGTTTAAGTTGCGCATGCCTTCCATCTTCAAGGGTGCCATACGCACCATGACAGAAAAGACCGTGCGTGAGATACTGACAAAGAATGACTTTGCTGACCATGAAGTGATGAAGACAGCCATCGCCATACGTCAGTATAACAAGAAACTTGGATTCTCAGAAAAGTGGATTGTGGACTTCGTTTTCCAAGTAGTGATGCTTGCCAAAAAGGAGCCTCGCAATGCCAATAATGAATAATCTGACGTGAAATAATCTGTAAATAAAGAAAAAAGATACAGATTATTTGCGAAAACGCACAGAAAGACGTAAATTTGTAAGGGCTAAAATAAGCTGTATGGACATAGACGAGAAAACATTGAATCTCTTTACCACCCGTATGAGACAGATGATCCTCTTGTATAAAGAAAAAAAACAAGAGGTCAACACTCTCTATGAGATGCTCGATGAGCAGGAGGCAAAGATGAAGCAGATGGAAAAGAAACTTGTCCAAATGCAGCACGACTATGACAGCCTAAAGATGGCAAGGATGCTCGAAGTGACCGACGGTGACCTCGAAACGGCAAAAGCCAAGGTGGCAAAGATTATCCGCGACATCAATAAGTGTATAACAATCCTCAATTCAAAGTAATTTGAGAGATGGACGAAGTGACGGAGAAAAAAAGACGCATCACAATACATCTGTATGACACCGACCTTTCGGTCAATATTCCTGTCATGGAAGAGGAATACTACCGCAAGGGAGCAAAGCTCATCTCAGATGTGATGAATAGCTATTCCACTCATTTTAAGGGTATAAAGAGCGATAAGGAGATAATGTATATGGCACTTATCGACATAGCACTGCGATATGAGAAGGAATCTGCCCGCAAGGACATGATGCCTATGAATGACATTCTTTCCAAACTTACTTCCGAAATCGAAGAAGCAATGAAGTGAGGCTGGAAAGAACGTTTAATCAATTATATATAAATTATGTTAGTAACAATTATAGTAGCCGTAGTGGCACTGGCATTGGGTGCGGCTGTAGGCTATTTGGTCTTCCGCTATGTCATCAAGGGAGAATATAATAAGATTGTGGCTGAGGCTAATAAAGAGGCCGAGGTGGTGAAGGAAAAGAAACTCCTCGAAGTGAAGGAGAAATTCCTCAATAAGAAGTCTGAACTGGAAAAGGAGGTGCAGCAGCGCAACCAGAAGATCCAGCAGAATGAAAACCGCCTGAAGCAGCGTGAGATGTCGCTCAACCAGCGTCAGGAGGAGCTCGGTCGTCGCAAGCAGGAGACTGATCAGGCTCAGGCAAGAATAGAGAATGAGAAGAAGGTCATCGTGGCAAAGCAACAGGAACTGGAGAAGATGCAGTCACAGGAGCGTGCCAAACTGGAAGCTCTCTCGGGACTGAGCGCAGAGGATGCTAAGGCGCGCCTCATAGAGTCGCTTAAGGACGAGGCGAAGACTGAGGCTCAGAGCTATGTCAACGAGATAATGGACGAGGCAAAGATCAATGCCAACATGGAGGCAAAGAAGATCGTCATCCAGACTATACAGCGTGTGGCTACTGAGACAGCGGTGGAAAACTCTGTGTCAGTATTCCATATAGATAATGATGAGATAAAGGGACGCATCATCGGACGTGAGGGACGTAACATCCGTGCTCTCGAGGCCGCTTGTGGTGTGGAGATTGTCGTGGATGACACTCCTGAGGCTATCGTCATCTCTGCCTTCGACCCTATACGCCGTGAGGTATGCCGTCTGGCTCTGCACCAGCTCGTGACTGACGGACGTATCCACCCAGCGCGCATCGAAGAGGTGGTGGCTAAGGTGAAGAAACAACTTGACAACGAAATCATAGAGACTGGTAAGCGCACTGCTATCGACCTCGGTATACATGGTCTGCACCCAGAATTGGTGAGAATCGTGGGTAAGATGAAGTATCGTTCTTCTTATGGTCAGAACCTGCTCCAGCATGCACGTGAGACAGCTAACCTCTGTGCTGTCATGGCAAGCGAACTCGGACTCAATCCTAAGAAGGCAAAGCGTGCTGGTCTGCTTCACGATATCGGTAAGGTGCCTGATGAGGAAAACGAACTGCCACACGCTATCTATGGTGCTAAGGTGGCTGAGAAATATAAGGAGAAACCAGATATCTGCAATGCTATCGGTGCTCACCACGACGAGATGGAGATGCAGACACTGCTCGCTCCTATCGTGCAGGTGTGTGACGCCATCTCAGGTGCACGTCCTGGTGCACGTCGTGAGATCGTGGAGGCTTACATCAAGCGTCTCAATGACCTTGAGTCTATCGCAATGTCTTATCCTGGTGTCACCAAGACTTACGCCATCCAGGCTGGTCGCGAACTGCGCGTGATTGTCGGTGCAGACAAGATGGACGATGCTGAGTCAGAGAAGCTCTCAAGCGAGATAGCTACAAAGATACAAAATGAGATGACTTATCCAGGTCAGGTGAAGATCACCGTCATCCGCGAGACTCGTTCTATAGCATACGCAAAATAATAATAGGTGGTACGGCGCCCCAGTCGTACCACCTAAATGGCAAAGCGAGGACGCTTCGCCTACTATGATTAGTAGTTGCAGCGTCCCCGCTGCAACCTGCATAAAAAGGAGAAATGGGAGGTACGGCGCCCTCGCCGTACCACCTAAAGGGCAAAGCGAGGACGCTTCGCCTACTATGATTAGTAGTTGCAGTGTCCCCGCTGCAACCTGCATAAAAAGGAGAAATGGGAGGTACGGCGCCCTCGCCGTACCATTCGCTATAAAACTTGCAGTGTTAAGAAATTGTAACTTTAACCTGGCACATTTCTCTATGTCGGTTAATTTTTGTAACTTTGCACTCACGTTGGTTCGGTAGCTCAGTTGGATTAGAGCAACAGCCTTCTAAGCTGTGGGTCCTGGGTTCGAACCCCAGCCGAATCACTAATAAATCAAAATAGGGCGTGTCAGTTTTGACACGCCCTATTCGTTACACTCTTGCTTTAACCGCCTATTTCAACTTTCTATAATAGGCAATAGCATCTTTTTCTTTTGTTATTCATCCTCGTAGAGGAGCTTTTTCAATTCTTCTTGCGTTGGCATGTAAGTCATGTACTTGGCTGCATAAATCTGCGATTGGCCTTCTGGTAAGGTGTACCGTACTACAGCGTCATTTTTCTCTGCACAAAGCACAATGCCTATTGGCGGATTGTCACCAGGATTCATCAGCTCACGAGTATAATAGTTCACATACATTTGCATCTGTCCCAAGTCCTGGTGTGTCAGTTCGTCAATTTTTAGGTCTATCAGCACATAGCAACGGGCAAGAATGTTGTAAAACACCAAGTCTATGTAGAAATGTTTGCCATCCAGCGTTATGCGCTTTTGTCTTGCTACAAAAGAATATCCACGTCCCAATTCGAGGAGAAAATGTTGGAGCTTGGTTATCAGCATCTGTTCCAAATCGCCTTCCAGAAAATGCTCGCCTTGCTTGATACCGAGGAATTCAAGTATGAAGGGGTCGTGTATTATCTCGCGTGGTTGCAATGTTTTGGGGACAGTCTTATTGATTTCCTCTCTGACGGTTTGCTTGTCCCGGCTTGCAAGCATACGTTCGTAGTACATCGTGTTTATTTGTCGCTGCAGTTGCCTTACGCTCCAATTAGCAGCGACACACTCGCTTATATAATAGTCTCGTTTTGTATCGTCAGTGATGCGTATTAGTTGTCGATAATGCGACCAACTCAATTTGTCACACAGCGTGTGACCTTTTTGAAAGAGTAAGTAAAATTGTCGCATCATTTTTAGATTGGTGGCATTAAAGCCACTCCCGTATTCTGCAGTCAAGCGCTTTGACAAGTTAGTTATCACGCCTTTCCCATATCCGGCACGTTGGTCTCCTTGTTGCTTATATTCCACGATGTACTTTCCCACCTGCCAATAGGCATGTACCATAGCCGTGTTGACAGTTTGTGCGATATGCAAGCGAGCTTTGTCAAGCACGCATTTAATTTGCTCGAAGAGACTATCCGTCCCGATTGTATTTATTTCCTACCTCATTCCCAATGTATATTGTGGTTTTGTGACCGTCTTTTTAGTTGGTGGTATGTTATATCACAAAGGTATATAAATTATTTTTCCTTGGCAACCAATCTCTTGTCTTTTTGGTTTTCAAGGTTGCTCACTTTATGAAAATTCCTTTGTGTTATTTACTTACAATACTCCTGAATAAACAAAAGTTAACAAATGATAGGAATTACCAAGGATATTTCGTAACTTTGCACAAACTTTAAGAATATACAAATAAGCGAAGAATGTGCGTAAAATCCTCGCTTTGTATCATAAGGGTGAGTTTTAG
>CAVABU010000132.1:0-6209 GCA_963586965.1 Gemmiger formicilis | reverse complement strand
AGTCCCACGAAGACAAGCACGCCCACATAACTTATGACAAGATTGAGCATGTTGCTACCAATAAAGAGATTTACCACCGTCGCGATAATCAGACCGATGAGCGCCATAAACATCAGTTTGCCCATCGAACTGAGGTCTGTCTTGGTCATGGCTCCATAGGCAGACATCACGGCGAAGGTTGCTGCGCAGATGAAGAATGTCGAAGCTATTGATGGTAAGGTGTACACGAGAAAGATGCTTGCCAGCGTCACTCCATTGAGCACCGAATAGCCTATAAACAACATCGTGGCTGAGGTCAGCGAGAGTTTGTTAAGGCGCGCTGAGAGTATCATCACCATGGCCAGTTCGGCGATGATGAGTCCAAAGAACACCATCTTGCTTCCGAAGATAAGGTTGAAGAGATTAGGACTAATGGCAACACCATATGCGGTGACACCAGTGATGGCGAGTGCCATTGCCATCCATGTGTAGACCTTTCTTATGAGTGCAGGCACGGCGATGCGTCTGCCTTCGAGTTGGTCAATCTGTTTGTAGAATTCGTCTCTTTCCATTTTTTCAATTCATTTATAGATAATACCTTTCATAGCCTGCACTGATGGCAGGGTTTGTCATTATATCATCATTCAAATAGCATGCCAACGCTATCAGTGTAATAATATATGATATGACAAAGTTAGTCTTTTTATATGAAAACAAATAGGGAAGGGCATGACGTTAATACTTTTTTGCTAACTTTGTAGGAGATGAATCCAAGAGAACTGACATCGTGTCTATCGCAGAGATATGACAAAGGAGAAGCGCGCGCCATACTGAGAATGGTCATGGAGAGTGCCTTCCACATGTCGTGGACTGACGTCTTGTGCGGAGATATGGCAAATCTTTCCGACGAACAAGTATCACAGCTGGATAGTATAATGAACAGACTGGAGCATGGCGAACCAGTGCAATATATACTTGGCGAAGCCTCGTTTTGTGGTCGCACCTTTAATGTGGAAGCAGGAGTGCTGATACCTCGTCCCGAAACTGAACTGTTAATCGAAGACTGTAATCAGAAGACGGATAATCTACACGTGCTCGACATCGGCACGGGTAGCGGATGCATTGCCACGACCATTGCCTTGGATCATCCCTCATGGACAGTAGAGGGATGGGACATCAGTGACACGGCACTGCGGATAGCCAATGACAATGCTCAGAGGCTCGGGGCTGACAACGTGACATTTCGCAAGGTGGACATTCTCTGCAGCCACATAGAGTGCAACGAAAAGTTTGATATCATAGTGAGCAATCCTCCCTACATTTGCGAAAAAGAGCGCAAGGACATGGAGTCTATAGTAAAGGACCACGAACCCGCACTTGCCTTGTTTGTACCAGACGACGACCCTCTGAAATTTTACAAAGCCATCACTGCCTTTGCCACACATTATCTTGATAAGGGTGGCAAACTCGCATTCGAGATTAATAGGGCATATCATCATGAGGTGGCGCAATTGCTCTCCACTGCAGGATTTCATGATGTGATGGCTAAGAAAGACCAATTTGACAACTACAGAATAGTGAAAGGACAACTATGACCGAACAACAGGTACTGTCAAAGCTCACCGCTCTATGCTCGGGAGCAGAACACTGCTCATACGAGATGACGGAGAAGATGCGCCGATGGGAAATAGACGAGGAGACGCAAGCCCGCGTCATGGAATATCTGACAAGGGAGAAGTATGTAGACGATAGTCGATTTTGTCGCGCTTTCATACGTGAGAAGATACGATTCAATAAGTGGGGCAGACGCAAGATTGAATTGGCTTTTCTACAAAAGCATATCGACCGAAAGATGTCTGCCGAAGCTCTTGACGAGGTGGATAGTAGTGAATACATCGCCATCCTGCGCCCTATGCTACGGCAGAAAGAACGCTCGGTAAAGGCAAATAGCGAATATGAGAAAAACATGAAACTCATAAAGTTTGCCATGAGTCGCGGTTTTACATTCGACATCATCAAAGAGTGCCTCACGGGCGACATGGACGACATCGACGAATGACTATGCTGACCTCCCTACTCGACTTCATCTCTCCTCGAGCCTGTCGGATATGCGGAAAGAGACTGAGCACCGCCGAAGAGGAGATATGCACGGTGTGCAATCGGCATCTGCCTCGCACTTACTATGCCGCCACACCTTATGACAACAATTTGGCAAAGCGTTTCTGGGGACGCTTTAATGTGGAGCGGGCGGCATCGCTTTTCTTTTATGAGTCACATAGCTATCCCAGCAAACTCATCCATGACATAAAATATCACAGCAAGGAAGAACTCGGCCATTGGCTCGGGCGCATCACGGCGGAGGAGTTTGCCCGTGAGGGATTCTTTGACGGCATAGACCTCATAGTACCTGTACCCATCACATGGCGACGAAGATGGAAGCGTGGTTACAATCAGAGCGAAGCCATAGCACAGGGAGTGGCTGAGGTGACAGGACTGACCGTCAATACGAAGATGCTAAAGCGCACAAAATTCAGCCAGAGCCAGACCCAACTGTCACTATCTGAGCGAATGCACAATGTAGAGGGGGCATTTCGTCTATGTCACGAAGAAGATGCCATAGGCAAACACATACTCCTCATTGACGACATCGTGACTACGGGCACCACAGTGAGCGAGTGTGGTAAACTGTTGGAAAAGGCAGGGGCTGAAAAGATAAGCGTGATGGCTATAGGGTGTACAAAAATATGATTTGATGCGCCTATCTCGGATTTATTTGCTACTTTTGCATAGTATTTCACTTAACATATTGATTTTATGGATTCTATAAAGAAACAGTTTGCTACAAAACTTCTTGGTATCAAAGCTATTAAGCTTCAGCCTAACGACCCATTCACTTGGGCTTCAGGATGGCGTTCACCGATATACACTGACAACCGTAAGACATTGGCTTACCCTGAGATACGCTCTTTCGTAAAGCAGGAACTCGTACACCTCGTACACGAGAATTTCCCAGAGGCTAACGCTGTGGCTGGTGTCGCTACTGGTGCCATCGCACAGGGTGCACTTGTGGCTGAGGAGCTCGGCATGCCTTTCTGCTACGTGAGATCAAAACCAAAGGATCATGGCATGGGCAACCTCATAGAGGGCACACTGCCTGAGGGCGCCAAGGTGGTGGTGATAGAAGACCTCATCTCTACTGGCGGATCATCACTCAAGGCTGTGGAGGCTCTGCGCCAGGCAGGATTTGATGTTGTAGGCATGGTGGCAAGTTATACTTACGGTTTCCCTGTGGCTGAGGAGGCATTCAAGGCTGCTGGCGTGAAGCTCATCACTATCTGCGACTATGATGCCACTACGGAGATCGCTGCAGAGGTGGGATATATCAAGTCAGAAGACCTCGAGGTGCTGAAGGAATGGAGAAAGAGTCCTTCCACTTGGAAGCAAGACTAATTAGTGGTAACCATAGTAGTTGCAGCGTCCCCGCTACAACCAAGCATAGGTGTGAACCATAGGAGGTACGGCGCCATATAATATATAAAATACAAAGATTGAAATTATAGTAGTTGCAGCGTCCCCGCTGCAACCAAGCAAGTTTGAGCAATTCTCCATTGCTAAAGGGCAAAGCGAGGACGCTTCGCCTACTAAGAATACCATCGTTCAATATTACATGTCGCTTCACCTACTATAGGTTGCCTACATATGCTTGCAATATTCTGAATTAGAAACTTAAGTAAAGAACATACATGAAAGAAAGCAGTTCTGTAAAACCCATAAACGCTCCCGTGGAGCGTGTCTACGCCACACTATCCAACCTGGAGAATCTGCGTCCTCTGCTCGAGCGTGCACGCACTGACGAGAATCTGAAGGCAAAGATGCAAGAGGCTGGACAGGCTAACGCTCTCGATAGCCTTGCCAATGTCGAACTGACATGCGACAGCATCAGCGTGCCAGCTGCCATGGTGGGCACCATCTCTATGTCAATAATAGAGCGCGAAGAAAACAAATGCATAAAGTTTGTCACTGACAAGTCACCCATCAAAGCCACTTTGTGGATACAAGTGCTACCAGTGACTGACACCACAAGCAAGATGAAACTCACTGTCGACGCTGACATCCCGTTTATGCTGAAGCCAATGATTGGCTCCAAACTAAAGAACGGCATAGAGCAGGTGGCAGGCGCACTGTCAATGATCAACTATTAAGAACTAACACACACTCATTCACACACTACGAAGATGGCAGAAAACAATAGTACGGCGACCAACAAACTGTGGTCTAAAGGATATGACATAAACTCAGAGATAGAACGCTTCACCGTAGGCAAGGACCGCGAGATGGACCTCTATCTTGCTAAGTATGACGTGCTTGGCAGTATGGCTCACATCACGATGCTTGAGAGCATCGGACTAATAGGCAAGGACGAGTTGCCTGCACTGCTTGCCGAACTGAAGAATATCTATGCCATCTGCGAACGTGGTGAGTTTGTGATAGAGGAAGGCATCGAGGACGTGCACTCTCAAGTGGAACTTATGCTCACACGCAAACTTGGCGACATGGGAAAGAAGATTCACTCGGGCAGAAGTCGCAATGATCAAGTATTGGTGGACCTAAAACTCTTCACACGTGCAGCGCTGAAAGACATCGTAAACTGCGTGGACGACCTTTTCAAGGAACTCATCCAGAAGAGCAACCAATACAAGGACATCCTCATGCCTGGCTACACTCATCTGCAGATAGCCATGCCATCAAGTTTCGGACTGTGGTTTGGTGCTTATGCCGAAAGTCTCACTGACGACATGCTATTCCTGCAGGCTGCATACAAGATGACCAACCGCAACCCACTTGGTTCGGCAGCTGGCTACGGTTCGTCATTCCCACTCAACCGTCAGATGACCACCGACCTATTAGGCTTCGACTCTATGGACTATAATGTGGTGTACGCCCAGATGGGACGTGGCAAGATGGAGCGCAACGTATCTTATGCCCTGGCATCCGTTGCGGGCACTGTGGCAAAGATGGCATTTGATGCGTGCATGTTTAATAGCCAGAACTTCGGATTCGTGAAGTTGCCTAAGGAGTGCACCACTGGTTCGTCCATCATGCCTCACAAGAAGAATCCTGACGTATTCGAACTCATACGCGCCAAGTGCAATAAGATACAAGCTCTGCCACAACAGGTATTGCTGATAATGAACAATCTGCCTGTGGGATATTTCCGCGACCTGCAGATGATAAAGGAGGTATTCCTTCCAGCATTTGACGAACTGAAAGACTGCTTGCAGATGGCGGCATACATCATCAATCGCATGGAGGTCAACGAGCACATACTCGACAATCCGATGTATGACCCGATGTTCTCCGTAGAAGAGGTAAATAGACTTGCTTCAGAGGGTATGCCTTTCCGTGATGCCTACAAGAAGGTGGGACTGGATATAGAAGCGGGCAAGTTTACCCCTAACAAGAACATACACCACACTCACGAGGGCAGTATCGGCAACCTATGCAATGACCGCATAGAGACTCTCATGCAGAAGGTGCTCGAGGGTTTTCATTTTGAAAAGGTAGAGGATGCTGAAAAGAAACTTCTGGCTTAGCATATTGGCTTGCATGACACTGGTGTCGTGTAAGAATGCCATCGACGAATATTGTCATCGCCCATGCTATGTGGTCATCAATAATGCTGACCATGTGGATGCCACGCTTGCAGCCGCGATGAACAATTTGTCGCCAGGCGTATTTTGTCTGATACGCAAGACCATATCAGGCGGAGCAAGCCAGTTTTCTTTCTCCACCAACACGGGGCTATCGTCCACCCAACTGTTTACGGCAAAGGAGCAACGCATGTCGCTCATCTTCGGTCTCAACAACGGCGTGATAGTGGGCTACGGCAATGCCGACTATCCTGCCACATTTTATGCCTACGACTATGAGTGCCCCAACTGTTTCGACCCTGATGCCGTGCCCGTGCGAAGCAAACCGCTGACAATGGACGAGAAGGGACATGCCACATGCAAACTGTGTGGCAGAGTCTATGACCTAAACAATCGTGGATATATCATCGAGGGCGAAACACAAAACTCGCTTCCTCTCAACCGCTTCCCCGCCAGCACATCAGGTCCTATGGGAGTGTTGGTAGTGCAATAACTATTTGCTTGCTTTGCCGTACTTCCTATATTACAACTATATACTTGCTTGGTTGCAGCGGGGACGCTGCAACTACTATAATATGG
>CAVABU010000131.1:0-6369 GCA_963586965.1 Gemmiger formicilis | reverse complement strand
CAATGAACTATCTGCTCATGCCTACAGATAAGACGGCTGACAATACTGTCACCATCTCTTACTATGGCGAGGATGGAACTACTAAAGTTGCTGACGACCGCGAGTTCCAGAACATCCCACTGCAGCGCAACTACCGCACCAATATCTACGGTAATCTGCTGACAAGCACCAATATCTTCAATGTGAATATCACTCCAGAATTTGAAGGCCCAGATATAGATGTATGGGACGGTTCGGTTAAAGAAGTTACAGAAACAGCGGGTTGGGTTTATGAAATCTATGAGGCGTCTGAGTTGGCATGGATTGCTCAGCAGACAGTAACACCTAAAGAAGATGGCACTTATGAGCATTTCAAAGACAAGGCAATTATACTGATGAATGATATCGACTTGGCTAACATCCCATGGACTCCAATAGGTGGTGATCAAGCACAAAAAGTTGGTTATACAGTGCCTACGTATTTCCAGGGTAGACTTGTCGGTGGCTGCCATACCATATACAACCTTAATGTGTCATCAACAAGTACTCCTGATATAGCTGCAGCCGGACTGATCGGTGGAGCCATCAACATAACAGTGTATGATCTGACTCTCAAGCACGTCACAGTGAAGAGTACTCACTACGCAGGTGCCATCGTTGGTGCTATCGTCAACAATAACTACTCTTCCATCTTTAACTGTACCGTTGATGATGCTACTATCACATCTACTCCAGCACTGAAAGCTGACAACCTTGATGAAACTATAACTACAAATTATGACAACGGTGACAAGGCGGGTGGCCTCGTAGGTTTTGGTCAAGGCGTTCAACTTTTGAATAACAATGTAAGCAATACTACAGTGACAGCTTATCGTGATCTCGGTGGTGTCGCTGGTAATATAAATAATTCGGAAAGTTATGCAATAGGCAACTCCATTTCGAATGTAACCCTTATAGTTGACAATACTCACAATTATAAATCATATACAAAGCAGTCGGATTACAATGTTCAGTCTTTTGTAGGTAGATACGATTCTAATATAGAATTCCGTGACAACTATGGTACTGCAAACATCAAATGGGGTAATATTCCTGAAGGAGAATAATCATCACTAATCTCATTACATATCCTTTCATAGCGTCCCCGCTTCCACGGGGGCGCTTTATTAATTTATAGTAGTTGCAGCGTCCCCGCTGCAACCAAGCAAGAAAGCAATGGTAAAATTAGGAGGTACGGTGCCCTCGCCGTACCATCTCCATCAAGGATACTAAAAAGAGAAATACTATCTTGCGAATGGTACGGCGCCCTCGCCGTACCATCTAATAAATACAAAAAAAGGGGTGTGTCAGTTATGGCACACCCCTTAGTATTAAGTGAAAAGTGGAAAGCGCTTACTTCGTAGCGTAACCATCATTCTGCTCAAGCAGACCATTACGCTGGAGCTCATCGATAGAGAATGGCCATACGAGGTCAGTAGCCTTGAATGTGGCACCTGAGGCGTTGGTAGCACCCACGAGAGTCTCGTATGTCACCTTACCCTTTGTGGTCTCAGAGATGTTAGGGAACTTCTGTGTGCGCAGGCAGTCATCCCAAATCTTGAATTCGAGTGGGAACTCACGCAGACGCTCTGTCCAGCAAGCCTGGATGAAGGCATCCTTGCTCAGTCCTGTCAACTCTGACTTGATGGCATCAGCAGTCTTGCCCTCAGTGTTAGAGCGTGCCTGCACCTGTGCCAGATAACCAGCAGCCTCGTCTGTCACACCAGATGTCTGTGCGATAGCCTCTGCAGCGTCGAGCAGAGCCTCAGAGTAGCGGAAGAAGTCCTTGTCCTTAGTGCCACGACCAGTCTCCAAGAGAGCAGTCTCGTCAGCCCAATACCAGCAACCAGCATCCTCAGATGACCAAGTCTTGGTCTGGTTGTCATTCTTGTTGACGAAGCTCCATGAGTGACGGAAGAACTGCCCCTCCTTGATACGGAGGTCATTGTCTTCATACACATTGAGGAAACGCTTTGTAGGACCATAGATGCGACGGCTCAAACTGTAGGTAGCGAGCTTGCCCTCGATAGTACCATCGAAAGCATATGTAGGCCACCAACCAGCGCTACTGATAGTAGCATCAAACTCGTAAGAGTAGATCACCTCATTAAGACCGTCGGTGGTACGCAACTTATTGAATGCGCTACCCTCGTCAAGGTCATCATTAGCAGTGAGCGAGTGACCAGAGTTGAGCACAGTCTTCACAGCTGTAGCAGCCTCAGCATATTTGCCCTCCTGCATGTAGACAGAGGTGAGAAGCATGGCAGCAGCATATTTGCCCACCTGCATGCCATTGTCATAGAATTTAGTTGCTGGCAGAGCAGCCACTGCATCGGTGAGGTCTTTCTCTATCACAGTGTAGATGTCGGATGTAGAAGACTTAGCCAACTGCAGTTCGGTGGAAGCATCCTCATATGGCTCGGTTGTCAAAGGCACACCGCCAAAGAACTTCACGAGAGTGAAATAGTTGAATGCGCGGAAGAACTTTGCCTGACCCACCAAGTTGGATGATGTCGAAGCATCAATAGAAGTGATATTCGAAGTGTACTTGATGACAGAGTTAGCCACGCGGATAGCCTTGTAGCATCCCTCATAGAGACCGCTCATAGCCTCACCCACAGTGTTGGTGTAGTTTTGGCGAGTCAACTGGCGTGCATAGGCACATGTGCGCTCCTGACCCTCATACTCATTGATGAAATAACCAGTCAGCATGCCCTGGTATGTAGACACAGGACCTGTGTAGGCGCTATTGGCGCTCATCAGTTGTGAAGGTGCACCAGTGCGGTAGAGGTAATTCACCATGGACTCGATGTCACTCTGGTTCTTAGGGAAGTCCAGGTCAGTCTTCTGGTTTCTACTGTCTTCCTCAAGCCAACTTTCACAAGAAGCGAATCCCAGCAAGCAAGCGAAAGCGATGGCTACTGTATATATTGTTCTTTTCATTGCTTTAATGCTTTATTAGTGTTGTGATATATTAGAATGATACGTTCAGACCCAGAGTGAAGGTTCTTGATCTTGGGTAAGAGAAGAATGCTGCATTTTGTCCAAACTTGCTACCCATAGAGTCGGTTTGTGAGGTGGTCTCAGGATCATATCCATTGAATTTGCTTGAGCAAATAAGGAACAGGTTGTTGGCACTTGCATAGATGCGAAGACCTGAGAGACCGATGTGACGCAGTGTGTTGCTGTCAAATGTATAACCGAGCTGGAGCATATTGCAACGGAGGTAAGAACCGTTTACGATCCATGAAGAGTCGATGGTGGTGTCCTGACCAGCGTGACCAGTGTTAGCAAGATATATCATCTGCTCCATAGTGGTTGGGTTAGAACCATTGTAAGCATCATAGAGGATGTTGCTCAGACCATTGGTGATGCCGAAGCGGTCGTAAGTAGAGTGGTAGAACTGCTGCATGGTCTGCACGCCCCATACGAACTGCATATCGAGAGTAAGATCCCAGTTCTTGTAGTTGAATGTGTTGACCCAGCTACCAGTCCAGTCAGGTATACCCTTGCCGAGGATTTCCTTAGAGTCAGTACGCTTAGCACGACCTATCTGGCTCTTCTCGCAGTTGCCTGCAGCGTAATCTTCTGTGGTGTAGACACCGAGACGCTTGTAACCATAGAATGAACCCATGCTCTCGCCTACGCGGAGGATGCCTTCATAGCCACCTACCCATGACATGAGACCTATGTCGGAGTTGTTGCTACCGAGGGAGAGTATCTCATTCTTGTTGTAGTTGAGGTTGAGTGTAGATGTCCAAGTGAAATCCTTTGAGCGGAATGGGGTAGCTGTCACCATGATGTCAAGACCCTGGTTCTTTACCGAACCGATGTTCTTGAATACTGATGTGTAACCAGTAGAGTAAGGCACTGGGCAGTCGAGGAGCAGGTCAGTGGTCTTCTTGTGATAGTAAGACACGTCAAAGTTGAGTCTATCCTGGAACAAGCCGAGGTTGATACCGAAGTCAAACTGTGCTGTCTTTTCCCACTTCAAGTCACCATTGCCAAATGAACTGAGGTAAGCGTAAGGTACGCGCGAACCGTTCATGAGCAGAGTACCACTACTTACGTTAGCCAGTGACTGGTAAGGATCGATTTCAGAGTTACCTGTCAGACCATAGCTGGTGTGCAGTTTCAAGTTGCTGATGGCAGTGATGTCCTCCATGAATGACTCACGAGACACATTCCATGCAAGACCTGCAGATGGGAAGAAAGCGTACTTATTGTTCTTACCAAACTTAGAAGAACCATCGGCACGTGCAGTCACTGTCACTGAGTAGCGATCCATGAGAGTGTAAGCAAGACGGAGGAAGTAAGAGTTCATTCTCCAGCGATTCCAACTTGACTCTGGGTTGCTTGGTGTAGTACCAGCACCCATGTTGTAAGTCTGGAAGAAGTCGTCAGAGAATCCCTGAGTGTACATGTAGTTGTAGTCATAGGTGCGCTCCTGCCAAGAAAGACCTGCCATAGCATTGATGCGGTGGATATCAAACACCTTATTGTAGGTGAGGTATGTCTCCTCCTGCCAGTAGAAAGTGTCGCTATTGGTGATCGAAGCACGACCCTGCTCGCCCTGTGAGAGGTTTACGAGGTCACGAGAGCTATAGTAAGAGTTGCGGTTGTGGTGATAGTCCACACCAAACTGTGTTTTCAAGTCAAGACCATCGATGATGTGGAATGTGAAGGCTGCATTACCGAAGATCTGTGTGCGATAGTTACCATATGTCTGTCCGTTGAGGATAGCCACAGGGTTGGTCATACCCTCGAAACCTAGGCTTGACATGGTGCCACCGATGCTCTGTGATGTGGTGTAGTTGCCATCCTTATCCTTTACAGGGAGCCAAGGCAACATCTCGATCATGGTGCGTCGAGCGTCCTGACCACCACCATCTTCAGGTGTGTAGTGAGTCCAAGTGTGGTTGGCTGTAAGGTTAACTGCTGTAGAGAGCCACTTAGTAGGATTAGCATCATATGTCACCTTAGCATTCACACGCTTGCTGTAGGTGTTGAGCACGATACCCTGCTGGTCGGTGTAGTTGAGGAATGCGCCCATAGAAGACTTCTTACCAGCCTGCTGGATGCTGATCTGGTGATTGTGAGAGAAGGCTGTGCGTGTAGCCTCATCCTGCCAGTTGGTGTCATAAAGAGGATTACCGTTAGCATCAAAGTAGTTGGTGTCAGTAAACCAGTCCTTGCGATCGAGGCTCCAGTTAGTGCCCTGGTAGGTGTTCTCATTCTTAAGACCCTGCATGAAAGCATCGCACCACTCCTGTGCATTGAGCACATTCATCTTGCGTGCTATAGTGCTGACAGAGAAAGATCCATCATAGCTGATGCGTGTGCCTTCCTCATTCTTCAGACCGCGCTTTGTGGTCACGAGGATGACACCGTTGGCACCACGAGCACCATAGATAGCGGTAGCGGAAGCATCCTTCAGCACCTCCATAGACTCGATGTCGTTAGGGTTGATCATACCAAAACCTTCCATCACCACACCATCTACCACGTAGAGAGGGTCAGTGGAAGAGTTGATGGTAGCCATACCACGGATCACCACCTTATTATTATATGCGCCAGGCTGACTTGAGTTAGAGAACACGTTCACACCAGACACCTTACCACGCAAGTTGTCGATGGCGCTAAAGTTTTGGTTCTTCTTCATTTCGTCGCCCTTAGCGATACCGATAGAACCGGTGACGTCTGACTTACGCATCGTACCGTAACCCACGACCACGAGTTCATCGAGAGTGGTGTCCTCAGCCTTCATCTGCACATTGATGACACCGCCCTTAGCTGAAGCCACGGGAACCTCCTGGTTCACATAGCCGAGATAAGAGAACACGAGAGTTCCATTGTCAGGAACAGAGATTTTGTAGTTTCCGTCAAAGTCGGTGACCGTAGCAGTGTTGGTGCCCTTCAAGCGCACTGTACCACTGATAATAGGTTCACCCTTTTCGTCAGAAACAGTTCCCGAGATAGATTTTGCTGTCTGGGCAAAGGCGTCGCCCACACCACCTATCAGCAGACCTATGATAAGGCCAACGACAGATGTCAGATACATTCTTCTTAGTTTCATAACATAAATTGGTTTTTGAATAAATAAAAAAGTAGTATTGGTTTTTATGCTTGTATACAATGTGATAAGCTACAACACACGCGTCGACGTGTATTGAATACAAACAAAAGAGTCGTAAGTTCTCTTTTCATAATCAAATACGTAAATTAGGTCTTTAATTTTTAGTTTTGTGATAGTCGTAATTTCCTAATACGGCTATTGTGTAATGCAAAGTTAACAATATTGTCGTATATCAGAAATAAAATCGAGATTATTTTTGAGTTAAATCAATTTTA
>CAVABU010000130.1:0-6467 GCA_963586965.1 Gemmiger formicilis | reverse complement strand
GTGTTTGATGAGAGTTTCAAAGTAGTGAAGCCTACCACATTAAAAGGTTGGTTTCAAGGAATGACAAAACTTAAGAGCATCGAAGGTTTGGAATATCTGAATACGTCAGACGTGACCGACATGCAGTATATGTTTGGCAGTTGCGAGAATCTCAAAAGCGTTGACGTGTCTTACTTCAACACAGAAAAGGTGACCTCCATGAAGGAAATGTTCTACAAATGCTCCTCACTCACCACGCTAGACCTATCAAACTTTAATACTGCAACCGTGACAGCATTCTCTGAGATGTTTAGTCAGTGCGCCGCACTGAAGACTATTTACGTCTCAGAGCAGTTCACGACGACAAGTGGTGACAAGATGTTCTATAACTGTAGTGCACTGAAAGGAGCCATAGCATATGATGCCAATAATACTGGTGCTACCTATGCCAACTACACCACGGGATATTTCACCAAGAAGGTAGGCTCAAATGGCACGAATATTATTGGAGCCACTGGCAATCCTCTGACTATTGAAGAATTAGCGATAACAGACGGCAATAGCTTCGCCTTGACTGACGCATGCAATGCAAATAGTGCTTCCTATACTCGCACGATGAGCTACAAGTGGGGCACACTCTGTCTACCATTCGCCATCGATGCTACATCTGAAGACAACACCTGCAACTTCTATTCTATCGACGAGGTAGGCAGCGAGAGCGTCACCCTCAGCAAGATAGAGTCAGGCACCATCGCAGCGGGCACACCAGTATTGGTATGCAAGAAGACGGCCGATGATAAGAAAATCACCATCAAAACGTCAAACACTTCTGTCGTCACTACACCTGTGAACAGTGATGATGCAACCTGTTTGATAGGCACATTTGAGGGCGAGATACTCACATCAAACGGATACTTTATTGCTCAAAACAAGTTCTTCAAAGTGGAAGACTACGCTTCTCAAGGTGTGAAGGTAAACCCTTATCGTGCCTACATTAAGACTAATGACGACAGCTCTCGCTCCGCCAAGCTGAGCATTCTTGATGGTGATGAGATAGCAGGTATTAATGCCATCGACACACTGAATAACGCTAACACCACAGAATACTACGATGCCACAGGTCGTCACATACAAACATTGCAGCATGGTCTAAACATCGTAAAGAAGGGGAATAAGACTTTGAAGGTAATCATCAAGTAAACCAGCATAAACAAGAATAAATTATGAAAAAGCAAGAATACAATACTCCACGAGTGTCTGTCGTATACATAGAGCCACAACAAATTCTCTATACGTCTGACGCAACAGAGGAAGATAACAAGATACATTATGCTTCACCGAATAGTGGAATAGATCTGACAACAGATGACGATAACCACGTCTTAGCAGAATAACAATTCATAGTAGTTGTAGCGTCCTCGCTACAACCAATAAGAAAAAGGTAAAATTAGGAGGTACGGCGCCTCCTTAAAGTCAAAAAGAAGCAGACCTCACGGCCCGCTTCTTTCTTAATGGATGAATTTTTAGTTATATTATAAGAGAGATTTTCTATTTTTATCTAACGTGGCTCTTCTTACGTTTTTGCCACCTTTCCTTTATTTCGCTTACAAAGATAAGCATAAAAAGATAAAGAAAAGAATGAGTTAACACAGTTTCACTATAATTTTGATGCGTAAAAATTGATTGATATCAAAGATACGACATGGTATAAAAACTGTAAGTTTATGTACTCTTTATCTTTCATTCCGTAAAACGCTACAGCAAGTTACTTTACCATATATCATGCGACATAATCCAATAAAAAGCAGTAACTTTGCATATCTATTTGTATACCGATAGCATAATAAAGATATGATGAAAGAGTATATTAAACCAGAAGCAAAGACAACCTACATCGACATGACACAAATGCTGTGCGCAAGTGGCGGGTCAAGTAGTGGTGGTAGTTCAAGTGGTGGCAGTTCAAGTGGCGGTGGCAGTGGTGACAGTGGTTCATCGTCATACATTCCAAGTTCGAGTGGTGGCATCTCCATCCTCCCAAGCATCACGGGCGGTAGCGGTAATGCCGGTGAGGAGGCTTGTAGCAAGGGGTCTGGTTTGTGGGACTAAGACTTCGGATAAAGGATAAAAAAACTGTAACTTTGCAGTCATCATGAGATACCTTATAGTAAGCGATATTCACGGTTCATGGCCGTGCCTACAGAAAGTGCTTCGCCACTTTGAAGAGATGAATATGGACATGCTCCTTATTTTGGGTGACATATTAAACTATGGTCCACGTAATGGCGTGCCCGAGGGACTCAATGCGCCTGCCATAGCAGAAGCGCTCAATAAACTTAGCGACAAGATCATCGCCATCAGAGGCAACTGCGACTCCGAGGTGGACCAGATGCTCCTGCAGTTTCCCATCATGAGCGACTACGCAGTGGTGGTAGACAATGGCAAAAAACTCTTTCTCACTCATGGGCACAAATACAATGAAGCCAACATGCCGTCACTGCATTGTGATGCACTACTCTACGGCCACACACATTTGTGGAAACTGGAAAAGACCGACGGCGTGACCATATGCAACACAGGAAGCATCACCTTCCCAAAGGGTGGCAATCAGCCTACCTTCGCCACGCTCACTGATGGCATACTACGAGTGCACACGCTCGATGGTGCTGTGGTAAAAGAGATGGCGATATAAGAAAAGGCGGTAAGACATCAATTCCATGTCGTAGATTTGGCTATCTCATGGAATTGATATAACTTTGTGGTGAATTACAAACTATAAAACTCAAAACATATGGAGATTAAAGTAACAGAAGATAATTTCGAGAGTTACAAGAATGGTGAACTCCCATTGGTGGTTGACCTGTGGGCTACATGGTGCGGACCTTGCCGTATGCTCAGTCCTATCATTTCCGAACTTGCAGAGGAATATGATGGCAAAATCGTTGTCGGCAAGTGCGACATCGAGGAGAACGAGGACATTCCTATGCAGTTTGGCGTACGCAACATCCCTACCCTGCTGTTCTTCAAGGGTGGCGAACTCGTTGATAAGTTTGTCGGCGCTGCACAGAAGTCTACTCTCAAGGAGAAATTCGACGCTCTGCTGTAATAAAAAAGCATGATGGTTGGCTTGTGAGTCTCTGGATTCAGAAACTCACAAGTCGGCTACCATCTTTTTGTTCTTCTATCTTCACCTTCACTGCATCGCTTGGCAACACTTCTTCTATCAATTCTGGCCACTCGATGAAGCAGAGGTTTCCGCTATAGAAATAATCTTCGCCTCCCATATCATAAAACTCATCGATCTTCTTTATCCTATAGAAGTCGAAATGATATATCGGTTGCACCTCGGGCTTAAGTAATTCGGTGTGTGCCGTATACTCATTGACGATGGCAAAGGTAGGCGATGTGATGACATCCTCCACATTGAGCGCCTCACACACCGCTTTCACAAAAGTGGTCTTGCCTGCACCCATCTTGCCATAGAAGGCAAACACTCTGTTTTCGCCCATACTTGCGATAAACTGTCGGGCAGACTCGTTTATCGTCTCAATAGAGTCAATCTTTATTTCCATATTTATCTTTTCCTTGGTGACATCGTAATCAGTGGCACAAGCATCTCCTCCATGGATATGCCTCCATGCTGAAACGTGTCCTTGTAATAACTTACGTAATAATTGTAGTTGTTGGGATAGGCGAAGAATGAGTCGCCTGTAGCAAACACATAACTGGTAGATATGTTTGGCGATGGCAACTGTGCCTTACGCGGGTCTTTTATGGCAAACACATCCTTGGAGTCATAATTGAGATTCTTACCCAACTTATATCGTAGATTGGTATTTGTATTCCTATCACCGATAATCTTCACTGGGTCAGAGCAACGTATGCTACCGTGGTCCGTGGTGAGGAGTATCTTGTAATCGCTCTGCGCAAGCACCTTGAAGAGTTCGGCAAGCACTGAGTGGCGAAACCACGACAGTGTGATAGACCTATAGGCGCTCTCATTGTTGGCAAGTTCACGCACCATCTTCGACTCCGTGCGAGCGTGCGAGAGCATATCGATGAAGTTGACCACAAGCACATTGAGGTCATTATCCTTCAATGTATTTAGATGACTAAGAAACTTCTCCGCGCCATGCGAGTCATTCACCTTATTGTAACTATAGGTATCCTTGCGACGGAAACGCTCTATCTGCGTGCCTATCAGCGGACCTTCATTGAGATTTTTGCCTTCCTCTTCATCCTCATCGACCCACAACTCAGGAAACATCTCCGCTATCTTATTGGGCATAAGACCAGAGAAGATGGCATTTCTGGCATACTGCGTGGCAGTGGGCAGGATGGTGAGATACATATCCTCATCGATGTCAAACATATCTCCTATCTCTTGCGACAACACTCGCCACTGATCATAGCGGAAATTGTCTATGACAATGAGAAACACCTTCTCGCCAGCATTGAGCAACGGGAAAACCTTCTGCTTGAATATATCGGGACTCATCATCGGACGGTTGCCACCAAGAAATGTCTGCGGGTCTACCCACTCCATATAGTTCTTCTTGATAAACTTGCCAAAGGCGGCATTGGCCTCAGACTTCTGCATAGCAAGCATCTCATTCATCGAGGAGTCTGTAGAGGATAGTTGGAGTTCCCATCTCACCAGTTTTCTATATATATCCTTCCAGTCATCCACCGTGCGACAGTCTTGTATCTGCATGGATATCTGCATGAAATCCTGCTGATAACCAGTCTGCGCCACTTCGGTGACGATCTCCTTCTGATGTATATTCTTCTTCAGCGAGAGGAGTATCTGATTGGGATTTACGGGTTTGATGAGGTAGTCGGCTATCTGCGAACCGATGGCCTGCTCCATGATATCTTCCTCTTCGCTCTTGGTCACCATCACCACGGGAGTGGCTGGTTGCACCTCCTTGATGCGCTGGAGGGTCTCAAGACCTGTCAGTCCTGGCATCATCTCATCGAGAAGCACAAGATCAAAAGTGCGTTGCTGGCATTGCTCCACGGCATCTATGCCATTGCTCACCAGCACCACCTCATAACCTTTCTTCTCAAGGAATATCACATGCGCCTTGAGCAGATCCATTTCATCGTCAGCCCATAAGAGTAGTCCGTTCATCTATGTCTCCTTCCTTTTATCATTAGAATCCGTCTATGTCGAGTGTCTCATCGTCGGTGCCTTCTTCCTCTCCATCGTCCACGATGATTATCGTGTCATCATCATCGCCATTACCATTGTCACCATCATCAATGATTATCACGTCATCAGACGATTGCGTGTTATCATCTTCATCTGGCACGATGATGGTGCCGTCGTCATCTGGCTGCGTCTCAGTCTTACCATCCTGCTGCTCTTGTTGCTGGCGCAAGATAGGACTGATATTACCAGGCACCGAACCTCCATCATCAAGCGACTTGCCAGCATCTTCGGGTTCGAGCAGACGCTTTTGGTCACCAGCATCGAGCGGTGCGAAGTGCTCCTTATAGAATTTGTTGTAGTCGTCATAACTAAAGTTGACACCAAGCAATTCCTTGTTCTTCAGACTTATGATATAAGTACGGCTAAGTCCCAATATCTTGTGGATATTATCTTGACGATAAAACTGTTGTGCATACTCCAACGCCTCTTGATAGTTATTAAATCCACTCACCTTCATGATGTGCAGACCATCTTGGTCTTCTATCTCAATGCTGAAGTTGCGCACCATATAACTAGAGAAATTATATTTCGCAAGCATATACAAAAGATGATTCTCATCCACAGAGTCTGGTTCATAGGCTATCATAAATATGAACTCGAGGTTAGGATCATCCGTAAACTGACGTGCATTGAGTGAGTCTGCATCACTCAGCACTGCCGAGCGTCGAGACCACACATTCTCCATATCAAAGCGTCCGCCTCGCAGTTTGCGTCCAGCCTTCACACCATTGATTATCATACCCGCCATCTCTGCCAGTTTACTCTGCGGGTAAGACTTCACGAGCGTGTCCATATCCGCAAGACATCCGTCGGCATCGCCAGCATTGAGTTTGCTGATACCACCGATAAACACAAACTTGTCACGGTTGGCACCAAGAGGAAATCGTGTCTTGGATATCTCCACATTAGTCTTTATCTCACGGAAGCGGTCAGCCTTGAATGCCTCGTAGGTGGCAGCATATATGGAGTCCTCGATATGGACACCAAACTGCTGATTCTCGGCAAAGTGTGGGTCAGTGAGCAAGATGGTCCATTTGCTATCAGGAAATTGTGACTGCAACCTGTCCACATACTGCTGTGCCGTGCTATGGTCACCCATTCGCGAATAGAGCAAGAACATATGGTAATAAGCCTCATCCATGCTCTGATAATTAGGATACTGCGTCTGCAGACGCATAAACTGCTTCTCCGACAGGCGGAAGTTCTCGAGTTTGTCCTTGAATATCACTCCCGACTTATATAGTCCGTCCATAATTATCTGATCGGAAGCCTC
>CAVABU010000129.1:0-6579 GCA_963586965.1 Gemmiger formicilis | reverse complement strand
GCTCCTCCTTTCTATAGTCTATAGCAAAGTTACAAATAATTCTTGGCAATGCAAGGTTTTGCAAAACAATTAATTTAGGAGGTAAGGCGCCCTCGCCGTACCATCTCAATTGGGAATTATGACTAGTTAGCGTATGGTACGGCGAGGGCGCCGTACCTCCTACATTACTAATGGTTGCAGCGAGGACGCTGCAACTACTATTATTAGTAGGCAAATACGATGTAATATTGAAAGATGGTATTCATAGTAGGCGAAGCGTCCTCGCTTTGCCCTTTTTAATAATGAAGAATTTCTCAAACTTGCTTGGTTGCAGCGAGGACGCTGCAACTACTATGCTTAGTTCTGCCAACGGATATAGCAAGAAAAGGGAAAAGAGATGACTTAGGCCGTTTAAGAGGACTGCTCCTATAACCGCACACCAGCTGCTATGCAACCGCACACCAGCTGGTGTGCGGTTGTCCAACACGTGCTGTGCGCTCGTCCAACAGCTGCTGTGCGATCAAATCATAGTAGGCGAAGCGTCCTCGCTTTGCCCCTCTATATAGAAAACAAAATAAAGCGGAGCGTGTCATAATGCGATGTATGACGCGCTCCGCTATTTTATTGTCACTTAGTTGCTATCGAGCAACTGTAGTGAATGATCTATTAATATCCAGGATTCTGCTGGTCTGCCAGTTCGGTATCAGAACTGAGCAAACTCTTGTCGAGAGGCCAGAGGAGCAAGTGCTCATCCTGTGTAGTACCATTGAGCACTGGCACGTTAGTCTCCACAAGGTTGCCGTTGATGTCTACCATCCAAGGATTGTTTGCAGTGTCAAGACCATAGCCGAGACATCCTTCTGGCTGGAATACGAAGTGATCCTTCTGTGTACCACCCTTCACGGCAGTCAGACGACGCAGGTTCCACCAGCGCTGTCCTTCCTCTACGAACTCCTTGTCCCACTCACGCATGATAGCATTCTCATTGTCACGGAATGCTCCTGCAGTATAGCCATACTTGGTCTCATCCCAGTTGCTTCCATATGCACGCTTGCGAATGAGGTCGAGATATTTCTTCACACCTGCATTGTCACCAGCGTAGTTGGCGCACTCTGCAGCGTAGAGGTAAGCCATAGCGAGACGATAGATAGGCATATCTACTACGAACTGATAGGTAGTGCTACCGCTTGGTATAGATGGGCGGAACTTGCAGACGAATGTACCAGCCAGTGTGTGAATGCCATCCTTAGGATCGAAGTTGTCAAGACGTGTCACATTGTTGTCACGCTCCTCTTGAGTGAGGTTCCACTGTGGATAGAATGCTTTTCTACGTGTGTCATTCTCATCATACTGATAGTAGATGGAGTTCTTGTAGGTGTAACGCATTGGACCGAAATCAGACAAGCCCCATATCTCTATGTCAGACTTGCTGCCTGTGTCAGGGTCTGTCCATGTACCGAAGCGGTTAGCTACGCCACTGACGTGTCCCCAACCCTCCTGGTCCATGTCAGACCAGTAGTTGTTGTAAGACGAACCAGTCTTTCTTGCCCAGAGCAGATAGGTTGCAGGATAGGTGTAGTAAGAGCCGTCGTTCTCGCTACTATAGCATACGCTGAAGATGTTCTCGCTGTTGTGCGGTGTTGTCCACACGCTATAGAAGTCATCCTGCAGGGCGAAGCCGTAGTTGTTGATGACATTATTGAAATATGTAGCTGCTGTTGCCACGTCGGCAGCATTTGCCTCATGGTCACCAGTTGACACCTTGCCTGACCAGAGATAAACCTCGCCAGCAAGCATCTCTGTGGCAGCCTTTGTCCAATAGTAGTCCTTGCTTGAGCTCTTGTAGACATAGTCAGTGTTGCCGTAATATTCGAGCGACTTTGCTATGTCATCCTTTATCTGCTTGAGAGTCTGCTCTGCAGTGCTTCTGCCCTTATAGAGCTTTGTAGCCTCATACTCGCCGAGGATCACATCTGGATCGGTGCGAAGCACTACGCCACCATACATGCGATACATCTGGAAATAAGAGAATGCGCGATAGCCATAAGCCATGCCGAGCAGTCCATTCTTCACATTCTCGCTGAGCACATCAGTGTTGTTGCAACGGTAGATGAGTTCATTGATATTAGCGATGAAACCATAGTATCCACCGAAAGTAGAAAACTGTGTGTGGTCTGCATCAAAGATGTTTTGTATGACATCACTACTGGAGATACCCGAACCATCGATTGTTGCCATCTCAAATACTCCCGAACGTATCTCGCCTGCATTGAAGAGTACATTCTGCGCATTGCTTGAGCGGAACTGATTGGATATGGCTGTGATAAAACCTTCAAACTCTGTTTGGCTTCCCCAAAACGAATTGGCGCTGAAGTTGTCGATAGGCTTATAGTCCAGGTTGCACGATGTGGTCAGCACGCTGGCTCCCGCTATAAGACCAAATGCCAATGTCTTTATATGTTTGTTCATAACGTATTCTTTGTTTTAATAGTGTATAACCATTGTTTAGAAAGTGACGTTCAGTCCGAAGAGCACCGTGCGAGGCAAGTTGTAGGTACCGCCCCATCCTGCTGTGTTACCATGGGTGTAAGTGGTGTTGTCAGGCAATGGGATGGTGCAAGACTTGATGTAACCGAGGTTTTGTCCTGTCACTGACACTGTGATGGCATTGCAAGCCACCTTCTCACAGATGAAC
This sequence comes from Gemmiger formicilis, assembly GCA_963586965.1. GTDB lineage: Bacteria > Bacteroidota > Bacteroidia > Bacteroidales > Bacteroidaceae > Prevotella. The sequence goes on along the minus strand of CAVABU010000129.1, from coordinate 3,905 downwards.
TTAGGCAGTGTGTAAGAGAGTGACAACTCACGACATGCCAGATAGTTTCCACTCTGTGTGAAGAATGAGTTGGTGCGGATATAGTTATCAGTACCAAACTGTGATGCCCAGCACACGCGTGGATATTTTGCTCCAGGATTGTCTGGTGTCCATGTGTCGCGCACAGCGTCATTGAATGCCATGTTACCCTGACCTTCACCAAGCCAGAATGCTACGTTGGAGTCATACACCTGGAAGCCGAAGCCCATGTCGAAGCGTGCATAAAGCGAGAGACCTTTCCATGTGAGTGTGGTATTGAAACCACCTGTCCATTTCGGTGTGAGGTTACCAAGCACCTTGCGGTCCTTAGACTCTACGCAGTTGTCACCATTGCGATCCTCATAGATGAAGTCACCAGGCATGAGTTGCACGAGGTTAGTGTAACCCATAGAGATGAGCTTCTGACGACCTGATTCGTTGGCATAAACACCAGCACCATTTGAGGTAGCGATGTCAATATAGTCGCCCAAAGCCTCGATGTCAGCCTGTGAACGAGCCATCTTCACTATGCCGTAACCTACGATAGCACCTGGAGTCTGTCCCTCCTGATAGCCTCCCACATAGTGTGTCTCGTTGCCATTGCCTGTGTAGACCTCTGTGCCACCCTGACGGTTGTTAGTAAGTCCGTTTTCAGGCAACTTCACGATGGTGTTCTTGTTATAGGTAATGTTGGCATTTAGTGTCCACTGGAAGTCACGTATGCGGAGGAGAGTGCCGTGGAAGTCAAACTCAAGACCTGCATTGCGATACTGACCATTATTGTAGGTCACTGATGAGAAACCAGTAGTCTTAGGCAATGTCAGACTTGAATATTTGTCCTGTGTCAGACGGTTATAATAGGTGATGCCGAGATTGAAACGGTTGTTGAGGAAACCGAGGTCAAGACCTACTTCAGCAGTACGTGTCTTCTCCCATTTCAGGTTAGGGTTAGGCAGTGTGCTCACGCGGTAGCCGTAAGTGCCATCATACTGGTAGGCGCTGTATGCTCCCTGCAGTGTGTAGTAGCCGAGATAAGAACTATTGATTGTGGCATTGAGACCATAAGATGCACGCAACTTAGCATAGTTGATAATCTTCTCCATGTTCCACTTCTGCCAGAACTTTTCATTGCTGAATACCCATCCTGCTGACACACCTGGGAATGAGCCCCACTTATTGTTTACCAGTCGAGAGTAACCATCTCTACGGAATGTAGCTGCCACGAGATACTTGTCCATATAGTCATACTCCACACGTCCGAAGTAAGACATGATAGCCTCTTCATAGTGGAATGATGATGTGCTGCGTGACTGCACCTCAGAATCATTCTTCGTAAGATCAAGACCAGGGAAATAACCTGTAGGTGCACCATAACCGCTTGCGCTGAAACCGCGATAACGACGCTTATAGAACTCAGTACCTGCCATCACGTTCACGGTATGCTTCTCTGCAAACACGTGATTGAAATTAGCCACGAGGTTATATGTCTGGTCAAAGATACGTGAGAATGAAGCACTGGTGTTATAACTACGGTTTACACCTGCTGTACCGTCAGGATTTATTGCTCCAGTCTGGTTGTTGATGTACTTGTGGTTGAAAGCCTCATCATACTCCTCATTGTAGAACCAACTCATCGTGCCCTTCAGTGTCAATCCATCGATGATCTTTGCCGTGAGCGACTGTGTCATAGAGAACTTGTCACTCTGGTTGTCGCGGTCGAAGTTGCCACTGTTCACATTTACATTGAGAGTAGGGTTACCTGTACCGAAGAGTTCTTTGCCATCCTCATCGCGATAGCGCACAAACTTAAATCCCTGTGCACGGTTCATGAAGTACTCCGTACTGAGCATAGGGTCATCATTGAGCCAGTTAGCACGAGTATAGTTGAATACAGAGTTTGACTCCAACCACTTTGTTATCTTATAACTACCAGTGAGAGCAAAATTATAACGCTTGTAGTATGTGCTTTTCACTACACCGTCAGCATCATAGTAGCCAAGGCTCGCATAGTAGCGTCCGCGGTCATTACCACCTGATATGCTGGCATTGTAGTCCTGTGTGACATAAGGTTTGCGACCGTTGACCTCCATCGGATCGATGTTGCGATAGAGGATATAGTTATCACTCACAGGGTCGAGCATCTCGCTCCATCCCTTCTGCAGCAGATAAGCATTTTCATCAGTCTTGCGCAGGATGTTGTAAGACTGGCCCTGCGACAACTCTGTACGGCCTATACCGCCAGGCACATTGGTACCATAGAGATTGGAGTTATAGTTAGCTTGATACTTACCACCAGGAAGAGTCCACTCACAGTTTTGTGTAGCGAGACGATAGTAGTAGAGGTAGTCCTCATCAGAGCACATATTATAGCCAGTGTCATAGTAGTTGAGACCTACCTTAGCATTAAAGGTCACGTTGGCCTTGCCCTGCTTACCCTGCTTGGTAGAGATGATGATCACACCATTTCCAGCACGTGCACCATAGAGGGCTGTGGCACCTGCATCCTTCAGGATTTCCATTGACTCGATGTCGTTAGGATTGATGTCTGCCAACGAACTACGTATCACACCATCCACGATAATGAGAGGTTCGTTAGAGCCACCATCATAGTTGGATCCACCACGGATGGTAATAGATGGCGTTGCTGATGGCTTACCACTTGTGATGTCCACCTTCACACCGGCTACGGCACCAGCGAGTGCCTGTGCAGGGTTGGCATTGACACCGACGGTGAGGGTCTTCTCACTAACCTTAGCAATAGAGTTGGTCACCTTAGAGCGCTTCTGCTCCACACCATAACCCATCACCACCACCTCATCGAGTGCTGTGGCGTCTTCCTTCAGGGTGATGGAGAGCGGAGCACCAGTAAACTTCACCTGCTGAGTGGAGTAACCGATGTATGACACTTCGATAGTAGCGCCCTTTGGCACATTAGAGAGTGTGAACTTACCATCTATGTCGGTCACTGTGCCGAGTTTCGAACCAACTACTCGCACGCTTGCGCCGATAACGCTCTCGCCATTGCTGTCGAGCACTACACCCGAGCATGCTGACTCAGCATGTGCTGGCAACATGGTCACCGTTGACGCGTCGTTAGTCGAGGATGCGAACACTCCAAGTGGAGATGCCGTGACAATCATCGCGACAAGTCCTATTTTTAAGTTTCTATTTTTCATATAGCTGTTCTTACAGGTTTGATGTATGTGAATTCACCCTTACTCTGCCTTGGTAGTGAATTCCTTCCAGTATAATTGTGCGCTGCTAAATCCGCTCTTTGCACTTGGTATAGCCTGTGTAGAGATCACATAATTGGTGCTCGGAGTGAGACCTGTGAATGTGTACTGGCATGTGCGGTAGTCGAGCTCCTGCTTAGCCACCTGCTCTCCGACGTTGGCTTTCGTGCCTTTGTAGAGAGTGACGATGTAGCCACTGCAGTTGTCATTGGGCACAAGAGTCCAGATAGGCGTGACGGTGGTGGCAGTATACTGACAAGAGTTGATGGCTACGGGACCCATCTCCTTCTCATCGTCTTTACTGCACGACGTCAGCACCAGTGATGACGCTATAACGAGGAATAACATCATCAGAATGAACTTGATCTTTCTCATAGATTATAAAAATTAAAAATTAAAGAAAATGTAATCATCATTGCTTTCCTGTCGCAAAGATAGATAAATTTTAATTAAACTGACACAATTTTATAAAAAATGTGTGCAACTGATGCGAATTTATTGCAAAGATGATTGTTTTGGGTATATTTTCTACATCAATCATGCATAAATAGTAATAGATTTAAGTTCGGGATTTTAACAATAGTCAAGCGCGCCGTACCTCCTACATTACTATTATTCATTTGAGGGTTGCAGCGGGGACGCTGCAACTACTAT